>JBLNBU010000271.1:0-7457 GCA_050260215.1 Actinomycetota bacterium | reverse complement strand
ACCGGCGCCGCCTCGGCCGAGGCGGCCGTGCTGGTCATCGACGCCGACGAGGGCGTCCAGGAGCAGTCGCGACGCCACGGCTACCTGCTGCACCTGCTGGGCCTTGGCCAGATCGCGGTGGCGGTCAACAAGATGGACCTGGTCGGGTTCGACGAGGGCCGCTTCCGGCAGGTCGAGGCCGAGATCGTCGCCTACCTGAACTCGGTCGGCGTCACCCCCACCCACGTCATTCCGGTGGCGGCGCGCTCGGGCGACAACGTCAAGGACCGCTCGGACGCCATGGCCTGGTACCAGGGCCCGACGGTGCTGGGCGCGCTGGACGGATTTGCGGCTTCGCGCCCGGCCACCGACCTGGCGCTCAGGCTGCCGGTGCAGGACGTCTACAAGTTCGACGCGCGCCGCATCATTGCCGGGCGCATCGAATCGGGCCGCCTGCGGGTCGGCGACACGCTGGTGTTCGCGCCGTCGGGCAAGACCGCCCGGGTCGCCACCATCGAGAACTGGGCCGGCGACAGCCTGACCGCGGTGGCGGCCTCGGCCGGCCAGTCCATCGGCCTGACCCTCGACGAGCAGATCTTCGTCGAGCGCGGCCAGGTGGCCAGCCTGGCCGAGGCGGCGCCGACGCTGTCGCACACCCTGAAGGCCCGCCTGTTCTGGCTGGGCAAGGCGCCGCTGGCTGTCGGCGCGCGCCTGAAGCTGAAGCTGGCCACCGCCGAGCACGCCGTCGAGGTTGCCGCCATCGAGCGCGTCATCGACGTGGCCGACCTGGCCAACCACGAAGGCGCCGAAGTGGCGCGCAACGCGGTCGCCGAGGTGGTGCTGCGCTCGAAAAGCCTGATGGCCTTCGACGCCTTCACCGCCAACCCGCGGCTGGGCCGTTTCGTGCTGGTCGAGGGCTTCGACATCGTCGGCGGCGGCGTCGTTGCCGAGGCCGAGGCGGCGCGTACCGGCGCCAAGGCCACCAACATCTTCGCCGTCGACCACAAGGTCACCCCGGAATCCCGCGCGCTGGCCAACGGCCACGGCGGCGGCGTGGTGTGGCTGACCGGGCTGTCGGGGGCGGGCAAGTCGACCATCGCCATGGAGGTCGAGCGCCAGCTGTTCCTGAAGGGCTGGCAGGTGGCCGTGCTCGACGGCGACAACGTCCGCCACGGCCTGTGCTCGGACCTGGGCTTCAGCCCCGAAGACCGCGCCGAGAACATCCGCCGCGTCGGCGAGGTGGCGCACCTTTTGGCCAAGGCCGGCATGCTGGTGGTCACCGCCTTCATTTCGCCCTATCGCGCCGATCGCGACAAGGTCCGCGCCATCGGCCCCGACGACTTCCACGAAGTCTTCGTCGCCACCGGCCTCGACGAGTGCGAGCGCCGCGACCCCAAGGGGCTGTACGCCAAGGCCCGCGCCGGCAAGATCCCCGAGTTCACCGGCATCTCGGCGCCCTACGAGGCCCCCGACTCGCCCGAGAAGGTGCTCAACACCGAGGGCCGCAGCATCGACGCCTCGGTGGCCGACCTGATCGCCCACATCGAGGCCAGCTTCGGCCTGGCCGGCAACCGCCAGGCAGCGGGGTAGGCCCACCGCCTGCTGCGGTGGGCCCCTCCCTCTCCCTCATGGAGAGGGGAGGGAAGGGCTGCCCACCCTCCAGCTTGACCAAAGGCAAGTTCCGGTCCGATCCGGCCATGGTCTACTTCCTTCCAATTCGCAAGGTGGGAAGGGGGCCATGTCGGACAAGGTCATCATTTTCGTCGCACTGTCCGTCATCGTCATGCTGATGGTGGGGACGGCCACGCGCCTGTCCGGGCCGCAGTCGGTTCCGACCCTGACCGTCGACCGCCTGGTCAAGTCCGAGCCGCCGCGTCCGCTTCCCTCCCTGGGCCAGCCGCAGGGCCGCCCCGCGGTGGTGGCGTTCTGGGCCAGCTGGTGCACGCCCTGCGCCCGCGAACTGCCGACCATCGCCCGCTTCCGCGCGAGCGCCGAGAAGGCGGGCGTCTCGGTGCTGACCGTGTCCGTCGACAAGGACGGCCAGCCGGCGGCCGAGCGCTTCCTGGCGCAGAACAACCTGACCGGCCTGCCCATGGTGACCGACCCGGACAACGCGCTGGCCAAGGCGGCGGGGGTGAAAGGCCTGCCCACCGCGCTCATTCTCAATGACAAGGGCGAAGAGGTCGCCCGCATCGAAGGCGAAAGCGACTGGGACGCGGGCAATGCGCTCGACACCGTCGCCCAGCTGGTGCGGCCGGCCGTCGAAGCGCCCGTACGCTGACCTTGCAAGGGACGCCTCAATGAAGACCCTGGCAGAACCCGGTTCCTTCGCCGCCTCTGGCCCCCGGCCGGCGGCGCCCGCGCCCAAAGTGGTGGCGGCGTGGCTGCTGACCTGCTGCGGCATGCTGGCGGTGATGGTGCTGTTGGGCGGGCTGACGCGGCTGACGCATTCGGGCCTGTCCATGGTCGAGTGGGAGCCCGTCGTCGGCATCGTGCCGCCGCTCACCGACGCCGACTGGCAGACCTTCTTCGCCAAGTACCAGCAGACCCCCGAATACCTCAAGGTCAACGCCGGCATGAGCCTGGCCGAATTCAAGGGGATCTTCTGGCTGGAATATATCCACCGCGTCTGGGGCCGCCTGATCGGCCTGGTGTTCTTCGTACCCTTCCTGTGGCTGGCGGTCTCGGGCCGCATCGGCCGTGCCCTGGTGCCCCGGCTGGGCGGGCTGTTCCTGCTGGGCGCAGCCCAGGGCGGCATGGGCTGGTTCATGGTCGCCTCGGGCCTGGTCGACAACCCCCATGTCAGCCACTACCGGCTGACCGCCCATCTGGGGCTGGCCTTCCTGATCCACGCCTGGATGCTGTGGATGGCGCTGGACATCCTGGCGGCGCACCGGGCGCGCGCCCACCGGCTGCCGCGGCCGGCCGCCGCCGGCGTCGCCGGCTGGCTGGTGGCGTTGACCGCGCTGGCGGTGGTGACGCTGCTGTACGGCGGCCTGGTCGCGGGCCTGCGCGCCGGGCTGATCTACAACACCTGGCCGCTGATGGACGGCCACCTGGTGCCCAACCACCTGTTCGACGAGGGCTGGGTTTCGGGCTTCGAGGACATCAAGACGGTGCAGTTCATCCACCGCACCCTGGCCGAGCTGACCGTGCTGTCGGCCCTGGGCGGCTGGCTGTGGGCGCGCTCGCGCCTGGGCCGCGAACTGCCCGGCGCCATCAACGTCGTCGCGCTGGTTGCCGTGCTGCAGGTGTCGCTGGGGATAGCGACGCTGGTGCTGGTGGTGCCGGTGTCGGTGGCCTCGGCCCACCAGATGGGGGCGATGGCGCTGCTGTCCGTCTGCCTTTGGGCCATCCACGAGATGAAGTTCCGCACATCGGGGGGCGGCTCACTTTACCAAAGTCACTGAGGGGTATCCGGACAGCTGGTCGAATGCAAGAACCGGTCATCCGGGTCTACGGAAAACCAAGGGAGTTCATCGATGACGCAATCTGTGGAGGGCCAGGCGGGTTCGCCCGTTCATGGCGGGAGGGAGGCGGAACCTGTGCCGGTATTCCAGCGGATACTGGACAATCCGTTCCTGCTTCTTTTCATCGGCGTGACGGTTCCGGCCGTCTCCTACACCATCTGGGGGATCATGGAAGTCGCCCAGCTGCCGATCGCGAAGTAGGGGGGCGGCGCCATGTCGATTTTCCCGCCCGAGGATAAACTCTGGTTCAAGGAGCCGGTGGAAAAGGCCGAGGTCGTCTGGGTCTCCATCGCGTTCGTCTGGGCCATCATCATGTTCATCATGATGCCGCTCTGGCACCTGAAGGGCAGCCAGAACATGTCCAACGAGGCCTATCGCATCCAGCCCGACGCCTACCAGGCCAAGGTCGAGGCGATGGTCAACCAGTACAAGGTCGGCGAAGAAGGCTCGGCCAAGACCCCGGTGGTGCATCCGCCGGCGGGTTCGGACGTCTACCTGCAGGCCCGCCTGTGGGAGTGGTATCCGGTCCTCGAATTCGAAAAGGGCAAGAGCTATCGCCTGCACCTGTCGTCGCTCGACTGGCAGCACGGCTTCTCGCTGCAGCCCGCCAACATCAACCTGCAGGTCCACCCCGGCATCGACGAGGTGGTGACGATCACGCCGACCGACAGCGGCGACTTCGGCATCGTCTGCAACGAGTACTGCGGGATCGGCCACCACACCATGCTCGGCAAGGTCCGAGTCGTGGCTGGCAAGTAACGCGGGGGAGGAGCGCAAATGAAGCCGGTTTTTCGAACCTGCTCCGTCACGGGTCTGAAGATCCATGACGAAGCCGAGAAGCTGATCAAGATCAACGCGGTCACCGCCATCGTGGTGCTGGCCCTGGGCGGTCTGTTCGGCCTTCTCGTCGTCCTGACCCGTTGGCCGTCGGTGCACCTGCTGCCGGCCGACATGTTCTACATGGCCCTCACGGCCCACGGCATCGACATCCTGATCGTCTGGTGCATCTTCTTCGAAGTCGCACTGATGTACTTCGCCTCGGCGATCCTTCTGGGATCACGGTTGGCGGCACCGAAAATGGGCTGGGTTTCCTACGCCCTGATGGTGCTGGGTGCGGCCATCACCAACTGGAAGGTCCTCGAGGGCAATTCCAGCGTGATGATGACCTCCTACGTGCCGATGCAGGCTGACCCGCTGTTCTACCTGGGCCTGATCCTGTTCGCCGTGGGCGCCCTCATCGCCTGCTTCATCTTCCTGGGCACCCTGGTGGTGGCCAAGGAAGAGAAGACCTACGAGGGCTCGATCCCGCTGGTCACCTTCGGTGCCCTGACGGCCTGCATCATCGCCATCTACACCATCGCGTCCGGCGCCATCATCCTGATCCCCACCCTGCTGTGGTCGGTCGGGCTGATCAGCCACATCGACCCGCTGATGTACAAGGTCGTGTGGTGGGGCATGGGCCACTCGTCGCAGCAGATCAACGTGGCCGCCCACATTGCCGTGTGGTACGCCATCGCCGCGATCCTGTTCGGCGCCAAGCCGCTGTCCGAGAAGGTCAGCCGCATGGCCTACCTGACCTACATCTTCTTCCTCCAGATCGCCTCGGCCCACCACCTGCTGGTGGAGCCCGGCCTGTCGTCCAGCTACAAGATCTTCAACACCTCGTACGGCATGTACCTCGCCGTGCTGGGCTCGATGATCCACGGCCTGACGGTTCCCGGCTGCATCGAGGCGGCGCAGCGCAAGAAGGGCTTCAACAAGGGCCTGTTCGAGTGGCTGCGTAAGGCTCCGTGGGGCAACCCGGTGTTCTCGGGCATGTTCCTGTCGCTGGTCATGTTCGGCTTCCTGGGCGGCATCTCGGGTGTCACCATGGGCGTGGAACAGATCAACATCATGATCCACAACACCATCTACGTGCCCGGCCACTTCCACGGTACCGTGGCGGTCGGCACCACGCTGGCGTTCATGGCGCTGACCTACTTCCTGGTTCCGGTGCTCTTCGGTCGCGAGATCGTCGCCCCGGGCCTGGCCAAGCTGCAGCCGTACCTGTTCGGCCTCGGCATGGGTGTGTTCTCGCTGTTCATGATGGGTGCGGGCACGCTGGGCGTGTCGCGCCGCCACTGGGACATGGCCTTCTCCGAGGCTCCGCACGCGTTCAGCTATCCCCCGGCCGCCTATCTGATGATGGGCATCGTGGGTGTGTCGGGCGTGATCGCGGTGGTCGGTGGTGCGCTGTTCGTGCTGATCATCGTCGCTTCGGTGCTGTTCGGTAAGAAGGTCGTGGCCAAGCCGGCCGCTCCTGCTCCGGCTGCTCCGGCGGTGGCCAGCTACGGCAACGCCGGTACCTTCACGGTTCCGGGCACCTTCACCCTGGCGATGATCTTCCTGACGATGTTCGTGCTCTACTACTTCGTCAACTGGAAGTATCTCGCCAGCACCTGGGGCATGAGCTGACCCGAAGACCTTGGCGGGCGGGGCTGTCGCCCCGCCCGTTCTTCGGATCAAGGTTCAACACTTCGGCGGGCGGGGGAATATGTCTGCTGCGGCGACCTTCAGGGCTCTGGGCTCTGTATTCAAACTGAGAATCGGCTTCTTCTGTGCGCTTGCGGCGACGGCCGGCGCGCTGGCCACCCGCGGGGTGATGCCGGCTCCGGGACAGACGGCGGCGGTGGCCGCGGCGGTGCTGGTCTCGGCGGCAAGCGCAGGCGCGTTCAACCACTACTGGGAACGCGACCTGGACGTGCGCATGGCGCGCACCCGCAACCGTCCCTTCGTCACCGGCATGTTCGAGGCCGGCCCGCTGTGGCTGGGCCTGATCGGGATGCTGCTGGCCGCGTCGGTGGCCCTGGCCTACGTGGCCGCCAACGGCATGGCCGCGCTTTACGTCTTTCTGGGCGCCGTGGTCTACGGCGTCGTCTACACCGTGTTCCTGAAGCGGCGCACCGCCTGGAACATCGTCATCGGCGGGTTGTCGGGCAGCTTCGCGGTGCTGGCCGGTGCGGCCGCCGCGGCGCCTGAGCTGTCCCCTGAGGCCTTGGTGCTGGCGCTGGTCCTGTTCCTGTGGACGCCGCCGCACTTCTGGAGCCTGGCCAGCGCGCTCAAGGCCGACTATGCGGCGGCCGGCGTGCCCATGCTGCCGGTGGTCGCCACCGAGGACAGGACCAACCGCATCATCCTGGCCAACACCATCGCCCTGGTGGCATCGTCGCTGCTGCCGGGTCTGTTCGGCGCCGGTCCGCTCTATATGGCGGCCGCGGTTTCCGGCGGCGGCTGGTTCCTGTGGAAGTCGGTTCTGCTGGTGCGCAATCCCGGCCGGCCGGCGGCGATGTCGAACTTCTTCGCCTCGTTGATCCAACTGGCGCTGCTCTTGACCGCCGTCATGGTCGAGCCGCTGTTCCATTGAAAGAATCCGGCCTCATGGGTCGGATCATCCTCGCCACTCTTCTGATTCTCCTGGCCGCCGCCCCCCTGGGGGCGGCGCCGACCGTCGTGCCGACGCCCGAGCAGGCGGTTGCCCGTGCCCGTGGCGCCGAGGGCCGCACGCTGGGCGATTTCCGCCTGACCGACCACCAGGGCCGGCCGCTGGACCTGTCGGTCTTCCGCGGCAAGCCGCTGGTCATCAGCATGATCTACACCTCGTGCGACCACACCTGCCCGGTGATGACCCAGACGGTGGCCAAGGCGGTGTCCAACGCGGCCAAGACGGTGGGGCAGGGGCGGTTCAACGTGCTGTCCATCGGCTTCGACACCCGCCACGACACGCCCGAGCGGCTGCGCGTCTTCGCCCGCCAGCAGGGCATCGACCTCGACGAGTGGACCTTCGCCACCGCTGACGCCGCCACCATCGAGGCCTTGTCCGAGGAACTGGGATTTACCTGGTACGTCAGCTCGCGCGGCTTCGACCACATCGCCCAGACCACCATCGTCGACGCCCAGGGCCGCATCTACCGCCAGGTGTTCGGCGAGAACTTCGAACTGCCGCGCCTGGTCGAGCCGTTGAAGGACCTG
>JBLNBU010000270.1:0-14231 GCA_050260215.1 Actinomycetota bacterium | reverse complement strand
GGCGCTGATCGAGCACCTGCGCTTTTCCAGCACCAGCGACGACCCCACCATCCACGACACCGTCAACACCCGGGCGCTGACGGTGACGCTGGACGACGGCGGCAACTTCGGCACCAGCGGCGCCGCCGGGCACCAGACCGCCAGCCTGGCCGGCACCATCACCATCACCTCGGTCAACGACGCCCCGACCGCGACCGTGCCCGGCGCCCAGACGGTGGCCGAAGACACCGCGCTCAGCCTGGCCAACACCATCTCCATCGTCGATCCCGACGACGGTGGCGCGGTCATGAAGGCCTCGCTGGCCGCGCCCAACGGCACGCTGACGCTGGGGACGGTGACCGGCCTGACCTTCGCATCGGGCAAGGGCAACGGCACCGCCGACGTCTCGTTCACCGGCACCAAGACCGACATCGCCAACGCGCTGAAGACGCTGTCCTACCAGGGGGCGGCCAACTTCAACGGCACCGACACCATCACGCTGACCGTCGACGACCAGGGCAATACCGGCACCGGCGGGGCGCAGACGGTGACCAAGACCATCGGGGTGACCATCAGTGCGGTCAACGACGCGCCGGTGTTCGTCGACGCCAGCCTTGCGCTGACGCCGGTGAAGCAGGGCACCACCGGCGGAGGCATCACCGGCGACACGGTGGGCAACATCGTCTCGGACGGCAGCATCACCGAGGTTCCCTACGACAACGCCGCCGTCGAGGCGCTTGCCATCGTCGGCAAGGATTCCAGCCCCGGCACCTGGTACTACAAGATCGGCGGCGGGGCGTGGACCCAGCTGGGCGCGGTGTCGGACACCAACGCCCTGCTGCTGGGCTCCGCCGACAGCCTGAAGTTCGTGCCCACCAGCGCCAACTGGACGGGTTCGGCGGCACTGACGGTGCGGGCGTGGGACCAGACCGACGGCAAGACGGCGGGAAGCTACGTCTCGACCTCGGGCTCGACCGCCTACAGCACCTCGACGGCGTCGCTGACCTCGGACTTCATCAATCCGTCGCTGACGCCGTTCAGCGAGAGCTTCGGCACCACGCCGTCGGGCTGGGTGTTCAACGGCGCGGCCTCGGTCACCGGCGGCGAGCTGAAGCTGACCAACGCCGGCAACACCTGGTCCAGCGGCGGCGCCTTCTACAACACCGCCTTCTCGTCGTCGCTTGGCGTCCACGCCACCTTCGACTACTACGCCGGCGGCGGCCTGGGGGCCGAGGGGCTTACGTTCATCCTGGTCGACGGTGCGGTAGGCAACCCTACCAGCGGCGGCATCCGCACGCTGTGCACCGAACGCCCCCTGGGCTATGGCGCGGTGCCGGCGGTGACAGGGCCGTTCGGCGCCACCTTGGCCCAGGGCGTTTCCGGCGCCAGCCGCGGCTATCTGGGCGTGGGCTTCGACGACTGGAACGACACCATCCGGCTGATGGGCCAGGGCAACGGCACCTCGGGCTACGGCACCGTGGGCAGCGAGGTCAATGTCGGCAACGTCGACGGCGGCTGGCGCAAGGTCGACGTCGCCACCGACGCCAGCGGCCGGGTGACCATGAAGATGAGCTGGGACGGCGGCCTGACCTGGACCCAGGTGCTGACCGACGTATCGGTCGGCGGCAGCCTGCCCAGCACCTTCAAGTTCGGCTTCGGCGCGGTCAACGACGTCTTCGGCAACACCCACTCCATCGACAACCTGAAGGTCGAGAACGACTTCTGGGTCGGCACCCAGACGGCGCTTCACTTCGACGGCACGCAGCAGGCTTCGGTGGCGCACCAGGCCCGGCTGGCGCCCACGGCGGCGGCCACCGTCGAGGCCTGGGTGCGTACCAGCACGAGCGGGGCCCAGGCCATCGTCTCCAAGGTCGGCGGCGGCGACGGCTTCAATCTGCGCATGGACGCCACCGGCCATCTGGTGTTCGACGTGTCCAGCGGCGGCACCACCAGTTCGGTGACCGCCGGCACCATCAACGACGGCACGTGGCACCACATCGCCGGCATCTACAATGGCAGCGTGCTTACCGCCATGGTCGATTCGACCGCGGCCACCAGCACCATCGGTGCCGGCAAGCTGGGGGCGGGGACGGTGGCGCTGCAGCTGGGCGGCGACGGTACCAATCCGGGCTTTGCCGGCGACATGGCGGACCTGCGGCTGTGGAACGTGGCGCGCACCACCACCGACGTCACCCGCGACATGACCCACGAGGTCGCCGGCACCGAGACCGGCCTGGTCGGGTCCTGGCGCCTGGACGAGGGCAGCGGCACCACCCTGGCCGACAGTTCGATTACCGGGGCGGGCGGCACGGCGGCGGCAAGCCAGACCTGGGTCGGCCAGGACGATTTCAGCATCGAGCGCGGCCAGAGCTTCAGCGGCCTGATCCGGGCCTTCGACGCCACCGCCGACGCCGTGACCTATTCCGTCGCCACCGGGCCCAGCCACGGCACGCTGACGCTGAACGGCGACGCCTGGACCTACCAGGGCACCGAAAGCGTCGCCTCCAACGACAGCTTCACCATCAACGCCACCATGGGGTCGACGACCCTGACCAAGACCATCCAGGCGCACGTGCTGGCGGTCAACCACGCCCCCATTCTCGACACCACCAAGACCCCGGTGCTGACCGAGGTCAACTCCCTGTCGCCCAGCACCAGCGGCGACGTGGTCGGCACCCTGGTCAACGGGTCGATCACCGAGCAGGCCTACGACAACGCCGCGGTCAACGCCATTGCCGTGACCGGCGTCGACAACAGCCACGGCACCTGGGAATACAGCGTGGGCGGCGGCGCGTGGACGGCGGTGGGCACGGTGTCGGACACCGGCGCCCTGCTGCTTGACGCCACCGATAAGCTGCGCTTCACCCCCAACGGCGGATGGTACGGGGAATCGCTGCTGACCTTCCGCGCCTGGGACAAGACCGACGGCAACGCCGCGGGTGCCAAGGTCACCACCGTCGGCTCGACCGCGTTCAGCACCGCCAGTGACACCATGCAGGCGTCGTCCACCTGGCATGCCACCGAGGCCTTCGCCGCCACCCCGGCGACCTGGACGCTGGGCGGGTCGGGCAGCATTGGCGTCACCGGCGGCAACCTGGTGCTGACCTCGGCCGTCAACGGCCAGACCGGGTTCGCCTTCCTCAACACGCCGGTGTCGACCGCCAACGGCATCCACGCCACGTTCAAGTACTACGCCGGCGGCGGCACCGGCGCCGACAGCACGGTGCTGGCCCTGATCGACGGCACCGCGACGACGCCGACCTCGATCAACGGCGGCGCGGCGGGCGGCTATACCTATGCCGGGACCACCCCCGGCCTGCCCAAGGCCTATATGGGCATCGCCTTCGACGAGTTCGGCAATTTCGGCACCTCGGACTGGGGTGGCTCCAACCTGAGCGGCGGGGCGGCCAGCGGGTGGTCGGGGGCCTATTCCATGGCGCCGTTGGCCGACAGCGTGGTCATGCGCGGCTCGGCCACCGTCACCAACAGCAACAATGCCAACGCCGAGTACGACTACATCGCCAAGAGCGTGGTCGAGACCGCCGCCTGGGGCGGCATCGACGGCGGCTGGCGCAACGTCGACTTCACCCTGACCCCCGACGAGCACGTCACCTTGCGCATGAGCTGGGACGGCGGGGTCACCTGGCGGACCATCTACGACAACTTCGACTTCGGCGCCGCCAACCGGGCCAACAGCGCCGGCTACAGCCTGCCGTCGACGCTGAAGCTGGGCTTCACCAGCAGCACCGGCGCCGACAACGATGCCCACTATGTGGACGACGTCGTCATCACCGACAGCAACCTGTCGGTCAAGCTGGCGGCCGCGGCGGACGGCGACGTCACCACGCTGACCGCCACCGTGCGCGATCTTGGCCCGGTGGGCGACCACGCCGCCAAGTTCGTCTACAGCGCGCCTACCGGCTTTACCGTCACCGGCTGGAAGTACACCACCACCTCGGGCAAGACGGGCAGCGGCAGCGGCAACATCAGCCAGGTGGTGGACCTGTCGGCCGGCGACGTCGCCACCTTCACCATCACCGGCCAGGTGGCCAGCGGCTATCGGGCGTCGACCCTGACCCATACGGCGGCGGTCACCCCCACCATCGCCGAGGTCGATGCCGCCGACAACACCGCCACCCTTGCGGTGGCGCCGCAGATCACCTCGTATTCCGATACGTTCTCCAGCACGCCGGCCAACTGGACCTTCACCGGGCCGGCCGCGGTCTCGGGCGGGGTCATCCAGCTGAACGGCGCCGGGGTGATCAACTCGCAGGGCGGGGCGTTCTTCGACACGGCGCTCAGCACCGCCCACGGCCTGCACATCGCCTTCGACGTCACCCAGACCACCACCGGATCGCCCAACGACGGCGTCGGGCTGTTGTTCTATGACGGCTCGACCACCACCCACACCCTGGGTGCCGGTGGCGGCGACATGGGCTACATGCCGTTCAAGGCGTCCAACGTGCCGGGGCTTTCCAGCGCCTTTCTCGGCATCGCCTTCGACGTGTGGGGCGGCTTCGCCACCAGTGGCGCCCAGGGCACCTTCACGCCGCCCACCGGCCTGGGCACGGTGCAGCCCAATCACATCGGCCTGCGCGGCGGCGGCAACGGCTACCAGGGCTACGACTACCTGACCAGCTGGGACGCGGCCGGCATCGGCGGGCTGCTGGGTACGCGCCGCGTCGACCTGACCATCGATGACAGCGCCGGTCACCACTACCTGACCTTGAAAGTCAGCACCGACCAGGGTTCCACATGGTCGACGGTTTTCAACAAGTACGACCTGGATGCGGCCAATATCGGCTATTCCATCCCCGGCACGCTGAAGTTCGCCTTCAGCGGCCAGACCGGCAATTCGGGCGACCTCCACAACATCGACAACCTGACGGTCGAGCAGGGGTTCGCGGTGGGGCGGCAGAACGCACTGCACCTGGACGGCGCCCATTCGGCCACCGTCACCAACGTCGCCGCCCTGCATCCCACCGACAAGGTAACCGTCGAGGCCTGGCTGAAGATCGGTTCCGCCGTGGCCTACGGGACGGTTTTCGACGCGTTCGACTACGCCGGCAACGGAGCGCCCCAGAACGGCTACAAGCTGATGACCGACAGCACCGGCACCCATGCCTGGCTGGACGTGTGCTCGGGCGGCGTCAACAACACCGTGGTCGGCACCACCAACATCGCCGACGGCAAGTGGCACAACATCGCCGCCAGCTACGACGGCAGCACCATGCGCCTGTACGTCGACGGCACCCTGGACGGGACCACCTCGGTGTCCAACGGCTTGGGAGCCGGCTCGAACAGCCCGTTGATCGGCACGGATTCCTATTATCCCAGCCGCACCTTCAACGGCGACATCGCCGACCTGAACGTCTGGCACGAGGCGCGGACCGCGACCCAGGTGCAGCAGGACATGAGCCACCAGGTATCGGGCAACGAGACCAACCTGGTCGCCGCCTTCCGCCTGGACGAGGCCTCGGGGACCACGCTGGTCGACGCCACCGGGCGGACCGGCGCCACCGCCACCGCCGGGACCACCCGCACCAGCCTCGACGACGTCAGCGTCCTCCACGGCCAGGCCTACAAGGGCATGGTGCTGGGCTTCGACGCCGGCAGTGCCGACACGCTGACCTATGCGCTTCATGACGACGGCGTCCATGCCAACGGCGGCGCCCAGTACGGCACCGTCGCCTTCGATGTCGGCAAGAACACCTACACCTACACCGCCGGGGCGACCGCCCACGACGACAGCTTCACCGTGGACGTCTCCGACGGCCACACCACCATCTCGCACACCATCACCGTCCACGTGACCTGAGGACCGATTGCCGATGAACGCCATCGACCAACTCCGCGACCGGCTGTCGCACCTGTCCAAGCGCGGCCTGTTCCTGGCCATTCTCGGTGCCGCGGCGGCGGTCGCCAGCCTGGTCTCGCTGGTCCTTTGGCTGGCGGTGCTGGACACCGGGTCGAAGAAGCCGGTCAAGGTGGCGGTGCTGGCGCCGGCGGCCGGTCGCGCCGGGCCTCAGGGCGATTCGATCCGCCGCGGCGTCGAGCTGCTGGTGGCACAGGTCAACAAGAGCGGCGGCATCGGCGGCCATCCGCTGGCCACGGTCGAGATCGACGACGGCGACGATCCGGCCACCGCCCAGAAGGCAGCCGAGCAGGCGGCCGCCTCGGACGTCATCGGGGTGGTGGGGCACGCCTCGGGCGCGGCGGCCAGGGCGGCGGCCGAGGTCTATGCCGCCCGCGGCATCCCGGCGCTGACCCCGGCCACCGCCCCCCAGGAGGCGCTGCCCGACCAGCCCTGGCTGTTCCGCACCACCTTCGACGAAACCTACGAGACCCGCTTCCTCGCCAACTACGTCCGCAACGTCGTCGGCGAGAAGACGGTATCGATCATCCACACCGGCAGCCCCCGCGACGAGGCCCTGGCCCAGGCCTTCGACGAGGTGTTGCAGCGCTTCGGCACCAAGGTGCTGTTCCGCTGGACCTACGACCCCGTTTCCTCGTCGGTGGGCGAGCAGGTCGACCACATCGCCGCCGACATCACCGACAAGAAGCTGATCGGCGCCCTGTTCGTGCTGGGCGACGCCGAGGGCACCGGCCGCGTGGTCGCCGGCTTGCGCAAGGGCGGCGTGCGCAACAAGATCGTCGGCCTGCGCGCCCTGGCCACCGACGCCTTCACCGCCTCGGTGGCGGCGCACTGGACCGGCGACACTTCGGTCGGCGCGGTGATCAACGGGACCATGGTCAGCGCGCCCATGCTGCTCGATACGGCCGGCGAGCGCGCCCAGGGGTTCCGCAACGCCTATATCGAGAATTTCGGTTCGACCCCGGACTGGCTGGCCGGCTACGCCTATGACGGCGCGCGGCTGCTGGTCGAGACCTATCGCGGGCTGGGCGCCGGCGAGCGCGCGCCCGCCTCGGTGCGCAAGGCCATCCGCGACCGCCTGGCCGCCATCAACCGCGTCGACAAGGCGTTCCCCGGCATCAACGGCCTGCAGTACTTCAACGCCAAGGGCGTGTCGGCGGCGCCGGCCTGGATCGGTACCTTCGACGGCTCCGAGCTGGTCTCGGCGCTGACCCAGCTGTCGCCCATCCGCGAGGAGGGCGTGGCCAACTACCTGCAGGAGCTGATCGCCGGGCGCGCCCTCTACGTCAACGACCGCTTCATGTACAAGACCAACGTGGTGTTCTCGGGCGTCAAGGTCGACAAGGTGTCGGCCATGGACACCCGCGGCAACACCGTCGACGTCGACTTCACCATCTGGTTCCGCTGGCGCGGCACCATCGACCCGCAGGACGTGGTGTTCACCAACGCGGTGACCCCGATCAAGCTGGACAAGCCCGAGCGCGAAGGCCAGGACGGCGACATGCTGTACCGGTCGTATCGCGTCAAGGGCAAGTTCTTCCGCAACTATTCCCAGGCGCCGCGCGCCTATGGGACCGAGTTGGTCGGCCTGCAGTTCCACCACCGCCTGCTCAACCGCAACAACCTGATGTACGTGTCCGACGTGCTGGGCATGGACCTGGGCAGCAGCGGCACCCTTCGCCAGCAGCTGAAGGCGCTGACCATCAGCTCGGGTGACGGCGGCGGGCTGGTCAAGTCGCTGATGTCCAAACTGTCGGGCGGCCTGGTCAACACCGACCCGCTGGTCGACATGATGCTGCGCTCGCACGTCTTGGCCGGCCTGAACGGCTGGGAGATCGAACGCGCCTGGGTATCGCAGGAAACCGCTCTGCAGGGCTCGGAGGGCGATCCCACCTTCGTCGGCTTCGGCAAGCCGCTGCCGTCGTTCTCGTCCATCGACGTGGGCATGATCCTGAAGCCCGACGGCTTCAAGGCGCGCGACTTCTTCCCCGCCAATTCCTTCGTCTACATCGCCATCTTCTCGCTGGCGGGCGCCGTGGTCGCCAGCCTGCTCGACCGCAAGGACCGCGGCCAGTTCTGGCGCATGCAGACCTTGGTGCTGCGCGCCGCGTGCTGGCCGCTGCTGCTGGTGTCGGTGGGCAACCTGGTGCTGGACTATGCGCTGCACAACTTCAGCACCTCGGCCATCGACGCCATCTACATGGGCTACGAGATCCTGTGGTGGCTGGTGCCGGCCAGGCTGCTGGCCATCACGCTGGAACGCTTCCTCTGGGTTCCCATCGAGACCCGCACCGGGCGCAGGGTCCCCAACGTCATCCGCATGCTGTCGTCGCTCGTGATCTATGCCCTGGCCATCTGCGGCGTGGTGGCGTTCGTGCTGGGGCAGACGCTGACCAGCCTGCTGGCGACCTCGGGCGTCTTGGCCATGATCGTCGGCTTGGCGGTGCAGGCCAACATCGCCAACGTCTTCTCGGGCGTGGTGCTCAACATCGAGCGGCCGTTCAAGGTCGGCGACTTCGTCAAGATCGGCGGCATCGCCGGGCAGATCAAGGACATCACCTGGCGGACGGTGCGCATCCGGTCGAACGGCTATATGGTGTCGCTGGCCAACGGCAAGGTGTCGGAAGCCGAGGTGCACAACTACAGCACGGCCAAGGGCGCCTATACCGGCGTCATCGTCACCGCCGCCGCCAAGCACGACCCGCGCGAGGTGGTGGCGCTGATCCGGCGAACGCTGGAAGGGGTCTCGGAGATCATCCCGGGCGAGGACCCGGCCACCGGCGGCACCACCGACGGCGTCGAGGTCCACCTGTCGGCGGTCGAGGGCAACACGGCCAAGTACGACGTGCGCTTCAGCATCAAGCACATGGGCCGCATGCGCTTTGCCCAGGACGAGATCTGGAACCGCCTGTGGGCCGCGTTCCAGCAGGCGGGCATCGAGTGGAAGGGCTGACCGTGAGGGCAAGGGGGTAGGGAACCGGGGATGGGGGAGCTTCTCGCCCGATTGTCGCGCCAGCCGGCGGCGACCGCGCGCCTGCTGTTGGCGTCGCTGCTGGTCAACGCCCTGGGCCTGGCCTCGTCGCTGTACGTCATCCAGGTTCTGAACCGCTATGTCGGCCACGGCGTCGGCGGCACCCTGGCGACGCTGACGGTGGGCGTGGTGGTCGCCCTGGTGGGCGAGCACGTCTTCCGCACCCTGCGCCTGGAACTGGCCGGCGAGATCGTCGCCAGCGACGATGAGAAGCTGGCCACCGGCCTGTTCGGGCTGTTGCTGACGGCGCGCATGGCCGACCTCGACCAGCGGCCCCGCGGCGAGGCCGAGATGCTGATGCGCGCGCTGGAAAAGGCCGAGGCCGCCTTCGGCCCGGCCAACCTGGCCGCCATCGCCGACGTGCCGTTCTCCGCTTTCTTCCTGCTGGTGCTGGCGCTGTTGTCCTGGCCGCTGGCCCTGGTCGCGGCGGGCTTTGCCGCCTTGTCGGTGACCTTCATCTGGATCAGCCAGCGCCGCACCGACCCCAAGGCGCGTGCAGCCCAGGCCGCCGCCCAAGAGGTCGCCGCACTGGTGGGCGCCGCGGCGGGCGCGGCCGACGCCGTGCGCCAGTTCCGCGCCGCGCCGCTGCTGATGGGGCGCTGGCACGAGGCCTCGGGCAAGGCCCGGGCCTTGCGCGCCCAGCTGACCCACCAGTCCAGCCGCTCGGCCTCGACCAACCAGGTGCTGCAGGGGCTGATGGGGGCCGCGGTGATCGCCGTCGGCGCCATGCTGGCGGTCGAGGGCAAGCTGGACGTCGGCGCGCTGATCGGCGCCAACCTGATCGCCGCCCGCGCCCTGGCCCCCATCGTGCGCCTGGCCCAACTGGTCGACCCGCTGAAGCAGGCCGAGGCCGGGCTGAAGGCGGCGCGTGCCTTCGCCGCCGCCATCGCGGTCGAGCGCGACGGCGGCGCGGTGCTGGCCGGTTTCCGCGGCAAGCTGGAACTGCGCCGGCTGGGCTGGGCCCCGCCCGGACAGCCCATGCCGCTGTTCTCGGCCCTTGACCTGGTGCTCGAACCCGGGTCGGTGCTGGCGGTGACGGGGCGTAACGGCTCGGGCAAGTCCAGCCTGACCCGCCTGATTGTCGGCCTCGCCGAGCCCGACGAAGGCCAGGTGCTGGCCGACGGCGTCGACATCCGCCAGCTGGCCCCGGCCTGGTGGCGGGCCCAGGTGTCGTACCTGCCCCAGGAGCCGGTATTCCTCGACGGCACCATCGCCGACAACCTGGCCGCGGCGCGGCCCGGCATTTCCGAGGCCGAGATGCGCGCCTGCCTGGAGCGCGCCGGGCTCGGCAACTTCGTCGCCGAGCACCCCGACGGCCTGGGCCGGCGGCTGGCACTGGGTGGCCGCAGCCTGGCGCTGGGCCTGCGCCGCCGCCTTGCCCTGGCCCGCGCCCTGGCCGTCGATGGACAGCTGGTGGTGCTGGACGAACCGTCCGAGGGGCTGGACCGGGACGGCGTCGAGATCGTCTACACCCTGCTGATCGAGCTGGCCCGGCAGGGGCGCACCATCATCGTCGTCTCCCACGATGCCAACATCCTGGCCGCCGCCGGCCATGTGCTGGACCTGCAGGGCGGTTCGTTCAAGCTGACCCGGGGGGCGCCATGACCCTGGATCCGCGCATCCGGCGCGCATGGGCCTGGGCCAGGGCGCGCCACGCCGCCTTCATGGCCGCCACGCCGGCCCAAAGGCTGCTTGCCTATGGCACCGCCCTGTTCGTGGTCCTGGTGCTGTGGTCGACCCTGGGTCGCCTGGACGTGGTCAGCACCGCCGTCGGCGAAGTCATGCCGGTCAGCCGGGTCAAGGCGGTGCAGCACCTGGAAGGCGGCATCGTCTCGGCCATCCTGGTCGAGGAAGGTGCCAGGGTCGACAAGGGCCAGCCCCTGGTCCGCCTGGACCCCATCCGCGCCTCGTCCGAGCTCGACGAACTGGCGGCCCGGCTGTCGGCCTTGAAGATCGACATCGCCCGCCTCGAGGTCGAGGTCAAGGGCGGCGACAAGTTCACCGTGCCGCCCGAGCTGGCCCGCGATGCCCCCGACTTGGCCAAGGCGGCGGTCGAGGTGTTCGACACCCGCCGCCGCCGGCTGTCCCACGACATCGCCGGGCTCGAGACCCAGGTGTCGCAGCGCCAGCAGGAACTGTCCGAGATCGCCGTGCGCATCGCCAACAACCGCCGCGCCCTGCAGCTGGTCACCGACCAGGTGGGGATCAGCGAGAATCTGCTGTCGCGCGAGCTGACCAGCCGCATGGTCCATCTGGACCTGGTCCGCCAGCAGCAAACGCTGAAGGGCCAGCTCGACGCCGACCAGGCCGCGGTGCCGCGCATCGAATCGACGCTGAAGGAAGCCCGCGAGCGCCTGGGCAGCGCCAAGGAAAACTTCATCGAGCAGGCCCGCACCGACCTGGCCGACGCGCGCCAGCAGTTGGACGAACTGTCGCAGCGCATGCTGAAGTTCCAGTCGGCCCAGGACCGGACCGTGCTGCGGGCGCCGGTGGAAGGCGTGGTCAAGAGCATCGCCGTGGCCACCGAAGGCGGCGTCATCCAGCCCGGCCAGACCGTGCTGGAAATCGTGCCCATCGAGGACAAGCTGGTGGTCGAGGCCAAGCTGCCGGTCCAGGACATCGGCTACGTGCGGGTGGGCCAGTCGGCGCGGGTGACCCTGGCCTCGGCCGACGCGGCGGCCTTCGGCCATATCGACGGCACCGTGCAGACGGTCAGTCCCGACGCCACCGTCACCAATGACGGCCGGGCCTTCTACAAGATCCGAATCGTCACCGACAGAAACAGGTTTGAGTCGGGCGAGAGAATCTATCAATTGTATCCCGGCATGCAGGTCCAGTGCGGCATCCGCATCGGCACCCGCAGCGTTGCCGCCTATCTGCTGAGCCCGTGGTTCCAGTCCTTGCGCTTTTCATTCGAGGAACGATGACCGTGTCGACAGTCCGTCTTGCCACCGCATTGGTACTGAGCATGGCCGCGGCGATGCCGGCACGGGCCGAATCGGTGCGCGACACCGTCGAGCGCATGCTGCAGGGCCACAAGCGGCTGGCCGCCGCACTGGCCGACGAGCGGGCAGCCGATTCCAACTCGTGGAAGGCCCGCGGCGGGTATTTCCCCGACCTCAAGCTGTCGGCGGACAAGGGGCGCCAGCATCTGCACAAGGGCTATCCCAACACCTCGACCGACTTGGTCGAGCGCCAGGCGGGGGTGTCGCTGACCCAGAACCTCATCGACTTCGGCAAGACCGACGCCGAGGTCGACAAGGCCGACTTGTCGCTGGAACAGACCAAGACGACGGTGTCGAGCGTCCGCCAGGACCTGATCCTGGAAGGCGTGTCGTCCTACATCAACCTGCACCGCGCCTATCGCTCGCTGTCCTATGCCGAGCAGTCGGTGGCCAACATCCGCCGCCAGACCGGGCTCGAGGAAAGCCGGGTCGAACTGGGCGCCGGCATGCCGACCGACGTGCTGCAGGCCAAGAGCGAACTGGCCGGCGCCGAGGCCCGCCTGGTCCAGGCCAGAGGCAACATGGTGGCCGCGGTCAACCGCTTCCGCGCCGTCTTCGGCGAGAACCCGCCGCCCGCCACCGAGATGGCGGCGGTGCCCGTGCCGCTGTCGCTGCTGCCCCCCAGCCTCGACGACGCCGTCGTGCTGGCCCAGAACAACAACTACCAGCTGCGGGCGGCGCGGCTGACCAGCGACATCGCCCAGGCCGAGGTTCGCCGGGTCATCGGCGCCGAACTGGCGCCCAAGCTGAACGCCGTGGCCGAGTCAAAGGTCAAGGTCAACGTCGACGGCACCGTCGGCAACCAGCAGGAACACGTGCTGAAGCTTGAGGTGGCCTATCCGCTGAACCTGGGCTTCGCGCCGGTCAGCTCGCTGAATGCCGCCCGCGAATCGGTGCTGGCCGCCGACAACCGGCACGCCGACACCCGCGACGTGGTCGAGGAGCAGGTGCGCAACGCCTGGCAGGCCCTGTCGACGGCGCGCGAGAAGGCCGACTATCTCGAAAACCAGGCGCGCATCTCGGCCGAGTTCCTGCGCATGGCGCGCGAGGAGCGCCTACACGGACGCCGTTCGCTGATCGACGTGCTGGCCGGCGAGACCCGCCTGATCAACGCCCAGAGCGACGCCGCCTCGGCCGAGGCCGACGTCGGCATCGCCGCCTTCTCGCTGCTGAAGTCGGTGGGCGCCCTGGACGTCCGCACCCTTCCCCAGTAATCCCCCATCTGCGCAAGAAAAACCCCCGCCGGTCGCCCGGCGGGGGGAGTGGAGGGGACCTCGTCCTACCAGAACCAGGGCGACGAGCCCCGGCGGTTCTGCTGCGTCGCGGCCGGGGGGCCGCCGGCGGGGGCCGCCTGCTGCTGCTGCTGGCCTGCCTGCGGCTGTGCCGGCTGCCCCTGGGCGGGTAGGGGCTGCGGGGTCCGCTGCGCCAGACCCGACTGGATCGGGAACGGATTGCCCTGGAAGAACCCGGCCGGGCCCTGGGCCTGGGGAACCACGGCGATGGTGCTGCTGGGCTGCTGGGTGACGGTGCCGCCGCCGCCGTTGCCATAGTCGTAGCCCTGGACCGGCGCCGAGGACTGCGGCACGGCGATGGCGCTCTGGATCTGCGGCGTGGTTGGGGCCAACGGCACCGGAACCGGTGCCGGGGTGGGGCCGGCGGTCGGCTGGGTCGGCACCGGCGTAGGAGCGGGCGTCGGCGTCGGGGTGGGAACCCCGGTCGGCACCGGCACCGGCACCGGGACCGGAACCGGCGCAGGGCCCGCCGTCGGCCGCGTCGGGCCGGGCGCAGGCGTCGGCGCCGGAACCGGGGTGGGCGCGGGCAGCGGAGACACCGCCGGGCGCGGCGGCAGGGGCGTGCCGGTCGGCTGCTGCGGCCGCGGATAATCGACCGGACGCTGGGGCAAGGGCTGGCGCTGCGGCTGCGGCGTGGCCACCCGCGGCGCTTCGGGGCGCTTGGGCTGGGCCGACGGCGGCACCGGACCGGCGACCTTCGGCGGCTCGGGCCGCTTGGGCTCGGCGACCCTCGGCTGCTCGGGCTTCTTGGGCTCGGCCACCTTGGGTGGTTCGGGCTTGTGCGGCGTTCCCGTCCGGTCGCGGCCGTCGTCGCCGCCAAGCTTCTTCAGTTCGCCGTTGCCGACCTTGCCGGGGCCGTCGCCGCCCAGCTTGCGCTGTTCGCCGCCGCCCACGGCCGGGCCGTGCTCGGGCCTGACCGGGCCGCCGAGCTTGGGCTGCTCGGCCGGACGCGGGGTTCCCTGCGGCGGCTGCGGCGGGGTGGGGCCGGCGACCTTGGGCGTTTCGGGCCGGTGGGGTTCGGCGACCTTGGGCGGCTCGGGGCGCCGCGG
>JBLNBU010000269.1:0-6796 GCA_050260215.1 Actinomycetota bacterium | reverse complement strand
TTGTTGGGGGCCCCCCCCGCCCGGGGCCTGCCACCCCCCGCGGGGGGGGCCCGGGGGGGCGGGGTTGCGCCCCCCTTCGCCGCCCGCCGCTTCTTCCCCTAGCGTCCCCCCTCTTCGCGGTGTTCGCGGCGGCGGTCGGCCTTGTCGCGGGCCAGATCGGCCTTGTCGGACCGCAATTCCTTGCGGTCTTGGCGGACCTTGCGCTCGTCCTGGCGCAGCTCGGCCCGGTCGCGGGCGGCATCGACGCGGTCGCCCACGGCGCGGTCGTGCTGCAACTGGGCGCGGTCACGGTTGAGATCGCGGCGGTCCTCGTTGAGGTCGCGCTTGTCGCGATGGATTTCCTGGCGGTCGTGGCGAATTTCGCCGTTCTGGGCCAGTGCCGGCACGGTGGCAAGCACGGACAGGGCGGCCGCAGCCATCAACAACTTCTTCACGGACAGTCTCCCTTGGGACAAAGGATTGCGATGGGGATGGATCTAATCATGCCTTTGCGGCGAAAAAGGGGAAGAGCCTCACGCCGCCGGCAGCTTGACCACGAAGCGGGCGCCCAGCACCCGGCCGTCGTCGTCGGTGCGGTTGTGGGCGCGGATGGCGCCGCCGTGGGCGTCGACGATCTGCTTGGAGATCGACAGGCCCAGGCCCGAATGGGTGCCGAACTTCTCGTTCTGGGGGCGCTCGGTGTAGAAGCGCTCGAAGATGGCGTCCAGCTTGTTTTCGGGAATGCCGGGGCCGTCGTCCTCGACGGTCAGGCGGACCCACTTGCCGTCGCGGCCGGCGGCCAGGCGGATCGAGCCGCCGGGCGGACTGAACGACACCGCATTGGCGATCAGGTTGCGCAGCACCTGGACCAGGCGGGATTCGATGCCGTCGACGGTAAGCCGGTCGTCGGCGGGAACCTCGACGGTGAAGGCGATCTTGCTGTCCTCGGTGGTGGCCCGGTAGACCTCGGCCAGGGTCTCGACCATGGCGGCCATGGCCACCGGCTCGGTCTCGGCGCGCGACAGCTCGGCGTCCAGGCGCGAGGCGTCGGAGATGTCGCTGATCAGCCGGTCCAGCCGGGCGACGTCGTCCTGGACGATGGCCAGCAGGCGCCGCTGCTGGCCGGCGTCGGTGACCCGGGCCGCCGTCTCGACCGCCGAACGCAGCGAGGTCAGAGGGTTCTTGATCTCGTGGGCGACGTCGGCGGCGAAGGCCTCGATGGCGTCCATGCGCCGCCACAGCGCCTCGGTCATCTCGCGATAGGCCACCGACAGCTCGCCGATCTCGTCGCCGCGCCAGGACAGGTCGGGAATGACGTGGCCGCGGCCGTGGCCGTGGCGGACCTGCTCGGCCGCCAGCGCCAGGCGGCGGATGGGCCGGGCGATGGTGCCGGCCATGTACAGCGACAGGCCGATGGTGATGGCCAGGGTGACCGCGAACACCTCGACGATGGCCAGGCGGACCTGGAACAGGTTGCGGGCGACGTTGGTGCCGTCGGCGGTCAGCATGATGGCGCCGACCACCTGCTTGTAGCGCTGCACCGGCACCGCCACCGACAACAGCAGGCTGCCGTTGTGGCGCCGGCGCACCGCCCAGTCGGTACGGCCGGCCAATGCGGCCAGCGCCTCCTCGTAATGCTCGGCGTGCTGGTCGGCCTGCTCGACATAGGGCGGCAGGCTTTCGTCCACCGGCATCCAGGTCGACAGCTCCTCCCAGAAGGTGCCCAGGCGGGCGCGCCAGCCGGTGCTGGGCGGCGGCGGCAACTCCTCGACCTGCACGGCACCGCCGGTGCCCAGGATGAAGCGGGAATCGGCCACCAGCTCGCCCACGGTGCCGAACAGCCGGGCGCGGACCTGGGCCGATTCGGCCAGGCGGCGCACCAGGATCTGCGACATTTCCTTGTTCAGTTCCAGAAAGCCCAGCGCCTCCTCGGTGACCGCGCCCTCACCGACGGCGCCGGCGACCATCTCGGCCTGGGTGGTCAGGCCGGCCAGCTCCGAGCGGATCAGGCCCTGCTTGTAGCGGTCCAGGTACAACAGCCCGACCACCAGGATCACCGGGGCCAGCAGGTTGACTGCCAGGATCCGCCGGGTCAGCGGCGAGGCCAGCGGCCGCCAGCGCTTCCAGCGGCGCCGGGGCGCCGGATCAGGGGGCATCGTCACGATAACGATAGCCGACGCCGTAGAGGGTCTCGATCTGGGCGAAGTTGTCGTCCACCTCGCGGAACTTCTTGCGCAGGCGCTTGATGTGGCTGTCGATGGTGCGGTCGTCGACGTAAATGTGCTCGCCGTAGGCCGCGTCGATCAGCTGGTCGCGGTTCTTGACGTGGCCGGGACGCTGGGCCAGCGATTTCAGCAACAGGAACTCGGTGACGGTCAGGTCGACCTTCTGGCCCTTCCAGGCGCAGACGTGGCGCGACGAATCCAGCGTCAGCTCGCCGCGGACGATGACCTGTCCGCCGGCGGGCTCGGCGCCTTCGGCGGCGATCTCGACCCGGCGCAGCAGGGTGCGGATGCGCTCGATCAGCAGCTTCTGCGAGAACGGCTTCTTGATGTAGTCGTCGGCGCCCATGCGCAGGCCGAGCAGTTCGTCGACCTCGTCGTCCTTGGACGTCAGGAAGATCACCGGCAGCGACGAGGTCTTGCGCAGGCGCTGCAGGAGTTCCATGCCGTCCATGCGCGGCATCTTGATGTCGAGCACCGCCAGATCCGCGGGCTGGGCCGACAGGCCGCGCAACGCCTCGGCGCCGTCGTTGTAGGTGCGCACCTTGAAGCCCTCGGCTTCCAGGGCGATCGACACCGAGGCGAGGATGTTGCGATCGTCGTCGACCAGCGCAATGGTCTGCGCCATGGGAGATACCTCCGTCGGGAAAGACGGGCAGAGGTTAACCGTTCCCGCGGCGCAAGCAAGCCTGCGTCGCGCCTCCCGGCCGTTCGATGAATTGACGCCCCCTTTATGGCGAAATTATAGTGGCCCCCGATGGTTCCCCGGTCCGCAAGGCCGGGGTGAAAATGGGAACGCGGTGCGGCGCCCGAAAAGGGCTCCAATTCCGCGGCTGCCCCCGCAACTGTAGGCGGATAGGGTTCGGCCCCGAGATTGCCACTGGCCGCACATTGCACGGCCGGGAAGGCTATGCCGGACCCCTCGACCCGCGAGCCAGGAGACCTGCCATCACGAGAGTCGTCCGCGAAGCCCGTTCGGCCGGGGTGTGCCGAGGGGTTCTCAAGTTCCGTTTCGCGGAGGACGTGGGTCTCGCGAACGGAGTCTGTCCTTCATGCATATCATGGAAGGGTTCCTTCCCCTTGGTCACGCGGCCGCCTGGACCGCGGTGTCCGCCCCCTTCGTCGTCGCCGGCGCCCGCCGGCTGAAGCGCATCGTCGCTGAACGGCCCGAGGCGCGCCTGACGCTCGGGGCCGCAGGCGCATTCGCCTTCGTGCTGTCGGCGCTGAAGCTGCCCAGCGTCACCGGGTCGTGCTCGCACCCCACCGGCACCGGGCTGGGCGCCATGCTGTTCGGCCCTCCGGTCATGGCGGTACTGGGCACCATCGTGCTTTTGTTCCAGGCGCTGCTGCTGGCCCATGGCGGGCTGACCACGCTGGGCGCCAACGTGTTCTCCATGGCGGTGGCGGGACCGTGGGTGGCGTGGGCGGTATTCCGCCTGGGCCGCCCGCTGGGACCGTCGGCGGCGGTGTTCCTGGCCGCGGCCGTGGGCGACGTCGCCACCTATGCGGTGACCTCGGCGCAGCTGGCGCTGGCCTTTCCCGACCCGGCGTCGGGCATCGGCGGCGCCTTCCTCAAGTTTGCCGGCATCTTCGCCGTGACCCAGCTGCCCCTGGCGGTGGCCGAAGGGCTGGTCACCGTGGTGGTGATGAATGCGCTGAAAGCCCGCACTGTTACCGGCATCGAGGAGCTCGGCGCATGACCGGCCGGCGCGACGCGTGGCTGCTGGGACTGGCCGCGGCCATCGTGGCGGCGCCGCTGGTGCTGGGGCTGCCGGGGAACTATCAGGGCGCCGACGACCAGGCCCGTGCCGCCATCTCGGCCGCCGACCCCGGCTACCAGCCGTGGTTCGCGCCCCTGTGGCAGCCGCCCAGCAAGGAGGTCGAAAGCCTGGTCTTCGCCCTGCAGGCCGCCCTGGGGGCCGGGGTGCTGGGCTATGTGATCGGCCGTATCCACGGCCGTCGCCGCCACGGGCCATGACCCCCCTTCTCGACCGCTTGGCGCAGACCGGGCCGTGGCGCCACCGCGCGGTGGCCGAAAAGACGCTGCTGGCGCTGGGGCTGATGGCCCTGGCGCTGGCCCTGCCCGCCTGGCCGGGAGCGGCGCTGGTGCTGGCGGCGGCGTCGACGGCGGCGCTTGCGGGAGCGCGTATCCCGGCGGGCGACTGGCTGCGCCTGCACGGCGGCCCGGCCGGCTTCATCCTGGTGGCGGCCGCCGCCATGGCCATCGGCCCCGACGGCCTGGACCTGTCGACCGCGCCCGCCCTGGTGGCGCTACGCGCGCTGGCGGCGGTGTCGTGCCTGCTGCTGCTGGCGGCGACCACGCCGGCACCGGCGCTGGTCCAGGCGGCCCGCCGCCTGGGCGTGCCGGCCGAGGTGGCCGAGGTCGCCCTGCTGACCTGGCGCTTCCTGTTCCTGCTGCTGGACGTGGCGGTGGCGGTGCGCACCGCCCAGGATGCCCGGCTGGGCTGGGTCGGCTGGCGCCGGTCGATCCGCTCGCTGGGGCTGCTGATCGGGACGCTGCTGCCCAGCGCGCTCGACCGCGCCCGCCGGCTCGAAGTCGGGCTGGCGGCCCGCGGCTTCGACGGAAGCTTGCGCATGGTGTCGACCGCGAAACCGGCTTCGGCATTGGTGCTGGCGGCGGTGGCGGCCGGCGAACTGGGGCTGGCGGGGGCGGCGCTGTGGCTGACCTGATCCTCGAAGCCCGCGACCTGGGCTATGCCTATCCCGGCGGGGTGGCGGCGCTGTCCGGACTGGGCCTGGCGGTGGGCCGCGGCGAGCGCCTGGCCATCCTGGGCCCCAACGGCGCCGGCAAGACCACGCTGCTGCTGCACCTGAACGGCACCCTGAAGCCCGCCGCCGGCGAGGTGCTGGTCGACGGCCGGCCGGCCGGCTATTCGCGCAAGGCCCTAGCCGAGTGGCGCCGCCGCGTCGGCCTGGTGCTGCAGGAGCCCGACGACCAGCTGTTCGCCGCCACCGTGGCCGAGGACGTGTCGTTCGGCCCGCTCAACCTGGGCCTGTCCGAAGCCGAGGCCCGCGCCCGCGTCGACGAGGCCCTGGCCGCCATGCGCATCGCCGACCTGGCCGGGCGGCCCACCCACATGTTGTCCTTCGGCCAGAAGAAGCGGGTGGCCCTGGCCGGGGCGGTGGCCATGCGGCCTGAGGTGCTGCTGCTCGACGAGCCCACCGCCGGCCTGGACGCCTTCGGCACCAGCCACCTGCTGGCGGTGCTGCGCCACTTGGCCGAGGCCGGCACCACCTTGGTATTCACCACCCACGACGTCGACCTGGCCTGGTCCTTCGCCGACCGGGTGGCGTTGTTCGCCGGCGGCCGGGTGATCCGCCAGGGTGCCGCCGACCAGGTGCTGGCCGACGCCGACGCCCTGGCCGCCGCCCGCCTCAAGCCGCCGCTGCTGCTGGCGGTGGCCGAGACCCTGCGCGCCCGCGGCCTGCTGCCGACCGACGCCCCACCGCCGCGGACGCGCGAAGAGCTGATGGCGGTGCTGGGTTAGGCCTGCCGGCCTTCCAGCCACTCCTTCTCGGCCAGCATGGCGGCCCGCAATGGGGCGAGGTCGACGGTAGCGGCCTGCCATACCATGCCCGGATCGACGCGACCATATTCGTGGGCAATGATATTGCGCATCCCCCACAGTGATTTCCAGGCAACGGCCGGATGGCGGTCATCGAGTCCCGGCGCCATTGCCTTGGTGGCTTCGGCAATGATCAGGATTTGATAGGACAAAGCGCCGACCGTCCACTTGTCTGCCACGAACGACGCGCGGTCGGTCTTGCCCAGGAATGACGCGATACGGTCAAGAACTTCGAGAACGTCCTCGACCCTGCCGATCCATGCCTCGACTTTAGGAGCGGAAAACATCGACACCGTCCCGACTGACGATGGCTGCGAGCCGGGGCCCGAGGGCGCGCCGGCTGACCACGTCGACCTTTCGATGGAGCAATTCCGATGACTCCTGCTGGACTTCCACTTGGTCGAAAAGACTGAAACCGCCGTCTTCGTCGATGTCGATGACCAAGTCGATGTCGCTCTCGGGGCCGGCGTCGCCGCGGGCGACCGAGCCGAAGACGGCCAGGCGCGTGATGCCCTTGGCGCGGAAGTAGCCTTCGTGCGCCTTGAGGATGGCGATGACCTCGTCCAATCTCGGTGCTCGTCCCATGGCCCTCGCAGTCTACCAGAGCCGCCCCTTGCCGACAAAGGAGCACCCGCGTGAGCGCCCCTATCGCCTTCTTTTTCGACTTCTCGTCGCCCTATGCCTATTTCGCCGCCCACCAGGTCGACGCGCTGGCGGCCCGCCACGGACGCGAGGTGGACTGGCGGCCGATCCTGTTGGGGCCGGCGTTCCAGGCCTCGGGCAACCAGCCGCTGGTGGTCCAGCCGCTCAAAGGCGACTACTGCCGGCACGACTGGGACCGCATCGGGCGCGCCACCGGCATCCCCTGGCGCATGCCCGATCCGTTCCCCATCCCCACCCTGGCGGCGGCGCGGGCGACATGGTGGCTGCGCGAGACCGATGCGGCCCTGTCGCGGCGCTTCGCCCTGGCGGTGTTTCGCGCCTTCTTCGGCGAGGGCCGCGATATCC
>JBLNBU010000268.1:0-13498 GCA_050260215.1 Actinomycetota bacterium | reverse complement strand
CCCCCGAGGAGGCCGTCCTCGACGATTTCACCCGGATCAACACCGAGCTGGCCAACATGCAGCGCGAGCTGGCGCGCAACAATGCCGAGCTGGCCCGTGCCAACGAGCGCCTGGGCCTGATGCTGGGCATGGCCGCCCACGACCTGCGCAATCCGCTGGGCATCATCGCCGCCTATGCCGAATACCTGCAAAGCCGGGTCGAGGAGCGGCTGGACCCCGTCGAGCGGCAGTTCCTCCAGCAAATCCGCGATTCAAGCCGCTTCATGACCGGGATCGTCGAATCCTTCCTGGAACTGTCGCGTACCCAGCTGGGCCGGCTCGTGCTGCACAACCAGCCCCTCGACCTCGACGTTCTGGTCTCCGAGGCGGTGGCTCTGAACGGGGTGCTGGCGCAGCCGCGCCGGGTGCGCGTGCGCGCTGACCGCTCTGGTGCCGGCATCGTCGTCGCCGACGCCCCCAAGCTGACCCAGGTGCTCAACAACCTGATCGGCAACGCGGTCAAGTTCTCCCCCGAAGGCGCCGAGGTCCGCGTTTCGGCCTGGCGCGAGGGCGGCGAGGCCCGGGTGTCGGTGATCGACCAGGGGCCGGGCATCCCCGAGGCCGAGCTGGTCCGCCTGTTCCAGCCGTTTTCGCGCACTTCGACCCAGCCCGCCGACGGCAGCGGCATCGGCACCGGCCTCGGGCTGGCCATCAGCCGCACCATCGTCGAGGGCCACGGCGGCCGCCTGACCGTCGACTCGGTGCCGGGGCAGGGTGCGCGCTTCACCATGTCGCTGCCGGTGTAGCTGGGGCGAACGAAGCTCCTTGCGGCGAGGCTGCCGGGTACGCAAAGATCTGCGTTGGCAGAGGGGCGTTCCGCCCTCTCTTGCAAAATCGGTATTCCGGTACTAGAATGCCCGAAAACCAATTCGAGAGGGATAGAACCGCCATGAAGAGCACCCTGGCCGCCGGGCAGAGCCATACCCGCCGCTGGCAGATCGACGCCGCCCGCACCATCGACTTCATGGGCGAGGACGGCCGCGTCTATGCCACGCCCGAGTTGGTGCGCGACATCGAGATCACCTGCCGCGACTTCCTGCTCGAACACGCCTGCGACGCCGGCGAGGACTCGGTGGGCACCCGGGTCGAGGTCGACCATACCGCACCGACCCTGATGGGCATGTGGGTCGACATCACCATCACCGTCGCCGAGGTCAAGGGCCGCGCCGTGGCCTTCGACATCGAGGCGCGCGACGCGCTTGATCCGGTGGCCAAGGGGCGTCACGGCCGCTTCGTCGTCGATGTCGGCCAGACCAAGGCGCGCCTGCAGGCCAAGGCCGCCAAGGCAAAGGCTGCGCAATGAGCCCCGCGCCGGCCAAGGGCGGGCGCGCGAAGCGGGTTCCGACGTACTGCTATCAGTGCGTCTCGGGGCCCGACCTGCTCACCGTCAAGGTTCGGGACGGCGTCGCCTGCGAGGTCGAGCCCAACTTCGACGCCGAGAACGTGCATCCCGCCCGTGGCCGGGTCTGCGTCAAGGCCTTCGGCCTGGTGCAGAAGACCTATAATCCCAACCGCGTGCTGACCCCGATGAAGCGCACCAACCCCAAGAAGGGGCGGGGCGAAGATCCGGGGTTCGTCCCCATCTCGTGGGACGAGGCGCTCGACATCATCGCCGGCAAGCTGAACGGCATCCGGTCCGCCGGCCTGGTCGACGAGGCCGGCTACCCGCGCCTGGCCGCGACCTTCGGCGGCGGCGGCACGCCGGCCAACTACATGGGGACCTTCCCGGCCTTCCTGTCGGCCTGGGGCCCCATCGACTTCAGCTTCGGCTCGGGCCAGGGCGTCAAGTGCTACCACTCGGAGCACCTGTACGGCGAGCTGTGGCACCGCGCCTTCACCGTCTGCCCCGACACGCCGCTGACCGAGTACATCATCTCGTTCGGCTCGAACGTCGAGGCGTCGGGCGGCGTGTGCGGCGTCTGGCGCCACGCCGAGGCCCGCATCCGCGGCGTCAAGCGGGTCCAGGTCGAGCCGCACCTGTCGGTCACCGGCGCATGTTCGGCCGAATGGGTGCCGATCAAGCCCAAGACCGATCCCGCCTTCATGTTCGCCATGATCCACGTGCTGCTGCACGAGCATGGCCGCGAGGCGCTGGACGTGAAGTTCCTGCGCAAGCACACCTCGTCGCCCTACCTGATCGGCCCGCGCGGCTATTACCTGCGCGATCCCGAAAGCGGCAAACCGCTGGTGTGGGACATGCGCACCGGCAAGGGCGTGCCCTATGACACGCCGGGCATCGACCCGGCGGTGGAGGGCCAGTTCATCCTGCCGGCCATCGAGCTGGGCGCCGACGACGAGCGCTGGGAATACGCCGCCGCGCCGGGCGAGACCGCGTTCTCGCGCCTGTGCAAGCACATGCGCGCCTATACCCCGGAATGGGCCGAAGGCATCTGCGAGGTGCCCTCCGCCACCATCCGCCGCATCGCCAACGAATACCTGTCGCATGCCCGTGTCGGCGAGACCATCGAGATCGAGGGCCGCACCCTGCCGCTGCGCCCCGTCGCCATCACGCTGGGCAAGACCGTCAACAACGGCTGGGGCGGCTACGAGTGCTGCTGGGGCCGCACCTTGCTGGCCTGCCTGGTCGGGGCCCTGGAGGTGCCGGGCGGCACGCTGGGCACCACCGTGCGCCTGAACCGTCCGGCGTTTGCCCGCCTGTCCTCGGTCAAGGCGGGCGAGGACGGCTTCATGGCCTATCCCATGAACGAGACCGACGCCGCCAACTGGAAAGAGCGGCCGACCACGCGCAACGGCTATCGCACACTGATCCCGCTGGCCGCCAACAGCCCGTGGAGCCAGGCGCTTGGGCCGACCCACCTGGCGTGGATGTTCCTGGAAGACAGCCCCGAAGGTTGGGTCAAGCCGACCCTGCCCGACGTCTGGTTCGTCTATCGCACCAACCCGGCCATCTCGTTCTGGGACACCCGCAAGCTGTCCGACACCATGGCCCGGTTCCCGTTCATCGTCGCCTTCGCCTATTCGCGCGACGAAACCAACCACATGGCCGATATCCTGCTGCCCGACGCCACCGACCTGGAAAGCCTGCAGCTGATCCGCATCGGCGGCACCAAGTTCTTCGAGCAGTACTGGGACCATCACGGCTTCGCCCTGCGCCAGCCAGTCACCGACGCCCCGCAGGGCGAGGCCAAGGACTTCACCTGGATCGCCACCCAGCTGGCCAAGCGCACCGGGCTGTTGGAAAAGTACAACCAGTCCATCAATCGCGGCACCGCGTGCCTGCCGCTGGCCTCGGGCGGCATGGGCGCCGGCATCGTCGGCCAGCAGGGCGGCGGCACCTGGGACTTCTCGCTGAAGGAAGACGAGGAGCACTCGGTCGAGGCCATCTGGGACGCGGTGTGCAAGGCCGCCTCGGCGGAATTGTCCGAGGGCCGTGACGTGCGCGGCCTCGACGACTGGCGCGACAAGGGCTTCATGGTCACCGACTTCCCGCGGCTGGAATGGTACCTGCAGCCGCGCATGCTGGATTTGGGCCTCAGGTTCGAGATGCCCTACCAGGAACGCCTGATGCGGGTCGGCCGCCAGCTCGGCCATCGCCTGAAGGAAAAGGGCATCACCTGGTGGGACAAGCAGTTGTCCGAGTACCAGGCCCTGCCGGTGTGGAAGGATTTCCCCGGCATCTGGGAGAAGGTGCTGGCCAAGGCGGGCGAGGACCCGCGCGACTTCCCCTTCTGGCTGCTGACGGCGCGGTCCATGCAATATGCCTGGGGCGGCAATGTGGGCGTGCAGATGATCAAGGAGGTCGCCGACAACATTGCCGGCCACCGCGGCATGATCATGAACGCCGCCAAGGCCGCCGAGATGGGCCTGGCCGACGGCGACGAGGTCGAGGTGGCCTCGCACACCCGCAAGGTCTCCGCCAAGGTGGTGCTGCGCGAAGGTATCCGCCCCGACACGGTGCTGATGATCGGCCAGTTCGGCCATTGGGCCACGCCGCACGCCAAGGACTTCGACCTGGCCAGCCTGAACGAGCTGGCGTCCATGGACCTGGACCTGACCGACGCCACCGGCTCGTCGGCCGACGTGGTGCGGGTGTCCGTTCGCAAGTCGGGAGGCCGGCCATGACCAAGTGGGCCATGGTCGCCGACCTGCGGCGCTGCGTCGGCTGCCAGACCTGCACGGCGGCCTGCAAGCACGCCAACGCCACGCCTCCCGGCGTCCAGTACCGCAAGGTGCTCGACATGGAGGTGGGAAGCTTCCCCGACGTGCGCCGCGTGTTCGTGCCGGTGGGCTGCATGCACTGCGACAAGCCCCCCTGCCGCGACGTCTGCCCCACCACGGCGACGAAGAAACGCGCCGACGGCATGGTCACCATCGACTACGACCTGTGCATCGGCTGCGGCTATTGCATCGTCGCCTGCCCGTACCAGGCGCGCTACAAGGTCACCAAGCCCACCTTCGCCTACGAGCAGGGTGCCACCGAGGTGGAAAGCTACCGCTTCGACGAGCGCCTGATCGGCGTGGCGCAGAAGTGCAGCTTCTGCGTCGACCGCGTCGACGAGGGCCTGGCCGACGGCCTGAAGCCCGGCGTGGACCCGGCGGCGACGCCGGCCTGCGTCAATTCGTGCCTGTCGGGGGCGCTGGTATTCGGCGACCTCGACGATCCCGAAAGCCGGGTGTCGAAGCTTCTGGCCGCCAATGCCAGCTTCCGCATGCACGAAGCACTGGGCACCGGGCCCAACATCCATTACCTGTGGGACCAGTCGTGACCATCAGGCAGGAAGGACCCGCAGCATGAGCCAGTTCAACGGCGTCGCCCCGGCGCACCAGCAGGTCTGGGACATGCGCGCCGCCGGCAACTTCATCGGCGGCGGTTCGGGGACGGGCCTTCTGTGCGTCGCCGCCTTCGCCTCGCGCGGGGGCAATCCGCACCCCGAGCTGGTGATCGCCGGCCTCGCCCTGGTGGCGCTGGGGCTGATGTCGGTGTTCTTCGAGATCGGACGTCCGCTGCGGGCCGCCAACGTGCTGCTGGGCCTGAAATACAGCTGGATGACGCGCGAGGCGCTGTTCGCCGTGCCGCTGTTCGGTGCCGGGCTGGTGGCGCTGTGGGTGCCGCAGGTGACCGTGCTGGTCAGCATTCCGGCGATCGCCTACCTGTACTGCCAGGCGCGCATCCTCAATGCCGCCAAGGGCATTCCCGCCTGGCGAGAGCCCGTCCTGCTGCCCTTGATCCTGGCCACCGGCCTGACCGAGGGTGCCGGCCTGCTGATGCTCGCCGCGCCGCTGCTGACCCACGTGCCCGACTGGGCCGGCGCCGCCCTGATGGTGGCGGTGGTGTTGCGCCTGCTGGTGTGGATGATCTATCGCCGTCGCATGAGCACCGGTGCCGCGCCGGCCGAGGCCGCCCAGGTGCTCGTCGCCTTTTCAATGCCGTTCCAACTGGCCGGCGGCATCATTCCGGTCGGCCTGGTGCTGCTGGCCGGGCTGATGCCCGACCTGGCCGCTCCGGCGGCCGCCGCTGCCGGCCTGGCCGCCGCCGCCAGCGGCTGGTGGCTGAAGGCCACCATCGTCACCAAGGCGGCGTTCAACCAAGGCTACGCCATACCGCACGCGCCGACCCGCGGTGCCGGTCGCCCGGGTCCGGGGGCCGCGCCCGGCTGGTGATTGCGCCGGCGGGCCGAAATGGGATAAAGCCGCCCCGCTAAAGAGGGCGGCAGAGGAGGGAGGTTTGACCATGACCGTGCAGTCCCCCACGGACTACATGTTCGCGCCTGAAGCCGAGCGCATGGACCGCCAGTCGCTCAAGCGGCTGCAACTCGAGCGGCTCAAGGTGACGCTGGCGCACGCCTATGCCAACGTGCCCCACCACCGGCGCGCCTTCGACGCCGCCGGCGTCAAGCCCGACGACCTGAAGCACCTGGAAGACCTGGCCCGCTTCCCGTTCACGGTCAAGGGCGACCTGCGCGACAACTATCCCTTCGGCCTGTTCGCGGTGCCGCGCCAGCAGCTGGTCCGCCTGCACGCCAGCTCGGGCACCACCGGCAAGCCGACGGTGGTCGGCTATACCGAGGCCGACATCGACCTGTGGGCCAACCTGATGGCCCGCTCGCTGGCCTGTGCCGGGGTCCGCCCGGGTGACGTCGTCCACAACGCCTATGGCTACGGCCTGTTCACCGGGGGCTTGGGCTTCCACTACGGGGCCGAGCGGCTGAAATGCACGGTGACGCCCATGTCGGGCGGCAACACCGAGCGCCAGATCGGCCTGATCCAGGACTTCGGCGCCCAGGTGCTGGCGGCGACCCCGTCCTATGCGCTCAACATCGCCGAGATGGCGCAGAAAATGGGCGTCGACCTTGCCGGATCGTCCTTGCGCGTCGGCGTGTTCGGCGCCGAGCCGTGGTCCGAAACCATGCGCGCCGAGCTCGACACCCGGCTGGGCATCCATGCCTGCGATATGTACGGCCTGTCCGAGATCATGGGCCCGGGCGTCGCCATCGAATGCACCCACCGCTGCGGCCTGCACGGCTGGGAGGACAACTTCCTGTTCGAGGTGGTCGATCCCGACACCTTCGAGCCGCTGCCCATGGGCTCTGTCGGCGAGCTGGTCATCACCACGCTCACCAAGCAGGGCCTGCCCATGGTGCGCTACCGCACCCGCGACATCACCAGGCTCACCGACGAGCCCTGCGCCTGCGGCCGCACCCACCTGCGCATCCTGCGGGTCACGGGCCGCAACGACGACATGCTGATCATCCGCGGCGTCAACGTCTATCCCAGCCAGATCGAATCGGTGCTGGTCGGCTTCCCCGGCATCGCGCCCCATTACCTGCTGGTGGTGTCGCGCCAGGGTATCCTCGACCACCTGACCATCGAGGTCGAGGCGGCCGAGGCCGCGGACGACGAGGCCCGGGTCCATCTCGGCCACCAGGTCCGCCACCACATCAAGTCGATCATCGGCGTCACCTGCGAGGTGCTGGTCCGCCTGCCGGGCGAGCTGCCGCGCTCGCAGGGCAAGGCGGTGCGGGTCCGCGACCTGCGCAAGGAAGGGGCGTGACGATTCGCGTCCGCCTTCCCGGCAGCGGGGACGAGGTGGTCGTCGAAGAGCCGGTGGCTTCGATCGCCGACCTGCGCGCCGCCCTGTTCCGCCGCCACCGCAGCGTCTTCGACCTGATCGAGGACAACAGCCTGGTCATGGCGGTGGACGGGGTGATGGTCATGTGCTCGGAAGACAGCTGCCGCATCCGCGACGGTGACGTCGTCGACCTGGTGGTGGCCGGCCGTTAGGCCCACCGCGCCGCCGCGGCACCCGCCACCCGGCCGGTGGCGAAGCAGCCGGTCAGCAGGTAGCCGCCGGTGGGGGCCTCCCAGTCCAGCATCTCGCCGGCGACGAACACGCCGGGAATGCTGCGCAGCATCAGGCACTCGTCCAACTGGTCGAAGCGCACGCCGCCGGCGGTCGAGATGGCCTCGGCCAGCGGTCGCGGGGCGAGAAGCGGCAGCGGCAGCGCCTTGAGCGCCGCGGCCAACCGGGCCGGGTCGTTCAGCGCCTCGGGCGTCAGCACCTCGCGGCACAGGCCCAGTGCCGGTCCCTTCAGTCCCGCCGCCTTGCCCAGCCAGGTCGAAAGCGACAGGCTGCCGCGCGGGCGCGTCAACGCCTTGGCCAACTGGGCGGGGGAGCGTTCAGGCGCCAGGTCCAATTCCAGGACGGTGCGGCCATCTTGGGCGATGGCGTCGCGCAGCGGTGCCGACAACGCATAGACGGCGCCGCCCTCGATGCCGGTCTCGGTGAGCATGATTTCGCCGCGCACCCGCCGGCCGGCGAACGACAGCGCCACCGCCTTGATCGGCTGGCCGGCGAAGCGCACGCGGAATTCGTCGGACCAGCCGACGTCGAAGCCGCAATTGGCCGGGACCAGCGGCGCCACCGCGACGCCGCGGGCACCCAGGATATCGACCCAGCCGCCGTCCGAGCCCAGGTTGGGCCAGCTGCCGCCGCCGAGCGCCAGCACGGTGGCGGCGGCCTCGATACGGACCTCGCCCGCCGGCCCGGCAAATCGCAGCGCAGCACCGTCCCAGCCCAGCCAGCGGTGGCGGGCGTGGAAGACGACGCCCATGCCCTTCAGCCGCCGCAGCCAGGCGCGCAGCAGCGGCGCCGCCTTGAAGTCGGTGGGGAACACGCGCCCTGAGGTGCCGATGAAGGTGTCGATGCCCAGCCCGTGGGCCCAGTGGCGCATCTGCTCGGGCCCGAACTCGGCCAGCCAGCCGGCGAAGCGGTCGGCCTGCACCCCGTAGCGGCCGACGAAGCGGTCCAGGGGCTCGGAGTGGGTCAGGTTCATGCCGCCCTTGCCGGCCAGCAGGAACTTGCGTCCCACCGACGGCATGGCGTCGAACACGTGCACCGCGGCACCGGCCGCCGCAGCCACCTCGGCCGCCATCAACCCGGCCGGGCCGCCGCCGACGACGGCGATGGGCGCGGGGACGATCACATCACCGCGTGGCACGGAATGGACTTGATCTCCTCGGCCAGCGCCTTCTCGGCCAGCCACAGGTCGTGGGCCTGCTGCATCCGCAGCCACAGGCCCGGGCCGTTTCCACAAAATCGCCCCAGCCGCACAGCCATCTCCGGGGTGATCGAGGCCCTCCCGGCGATGACCCGGTGAAGCGTCTGGCGCGACACCCCAAGTTCGGTGGCAGCGGCCTTGACCGTCATGCGCAATGCGGGCAGCACTGTGCTGCGCAGTACCGTCCCCGGATGGGTGGGGCAGCGGATTGGACGTTCTGCAGCCAGCTCTTCCGACATCACAAACCTCAATGGTAGTTCACCAGATCGATTCGATATGCATCCCCATCATCGAATTCGAAGGTGATGCACCAAGGTCCGTTGACGTGGCAGGAGTATCGCTTGGGCGAGCCCTGCAGCCCGTGGAAATTCCACCCTGGGACATTCATATCGTCAGGGCGCACTGCCATGTCCAGGGCATCCAGGATCTCCAAACAGCGAGCTTGAAGCACTGGGGCGACCTTGCCGGAGGCACCGTCCCTGAACAGCTCCTTGAGCCCCTTGTGGCGGAAGGTCCGGATCATCTGTCATGTATAGCATGACGATGTGTAGCGTACAACGTTACTCCGGCCAGGCGGTCATCCGCGTTTGGCCCGATGCCGCGCCAGATAGATCGGCGTCCGGCTTTTCGGCACCTTGTGGATGAAGTTGAAGCGGGCGACGTGGTAGCTGGGATCGAAGCCGTAGAAGTTCAGCGTCATCCGCTCCAGTTCCTCGGCGCGGTAGGCCTCCAGCGGCTTGGCGGCCTCGTCGGCGGCCCGGGTCAGGCGCTTGGCGGCCAGGCGTTCGTCGAGAGCCGGGTCGGCGGCCAGGGACGCGGCCATGGCCTCGACCGCCTGGCGGAACTCGGCGGGGGTGCGGCCGAAGCGGGCGTCGACCAGGCCAAGGCGCTCGGCCTCCGGTGTTCCCATGGGCAGGCGGGCCTGGACGACGCGGGCGGCGTTCTCAGTGCCGCAGCGCTTGGGCAGCAGGTAGGTCCAGTACTCGGACCCGTACAGGTTGCCCATGCCCTTGTAGTGGGGGTTCAGCACCACGCCTTCGCGCGCCAGCACCAGGTCGGCGGCCAGCGCCATGAACACCCCGCCGGCGCCGGCGTTGCCCTGCATGGCGGCGATGGTCAGGTGGCTGCCGCAGGTGATGATGTCGCGGCACAGGTCGTTCATGGCGTTGATGGTGCGCCAGGATTCGTCGGCCGGGCTGGCCTCCTCCTCGATGGTGCCGAGGTGGATGCCGTTGGACCAGAAGTCGGGCCCGCCCATCAGCGCGATCACCCGGGTCGGGCGCTCGGTGGCGGCCTTGAAGGCGGCGCGCAGGCGCTCGCACTGGTCGGCACTCATGGCGCCGTTGAGGAAGGGAAAATGGACATAGCCGACCCCGTGGCGCTCGTCGTACCACAGGTCGTGGTAACCGGGCGCCTCGGGCAGGGCGCTGGCGGCGTCGCCCAGCACCTGGACGGCGGGCAGCTTCAGGCCGCCCTTGCGGCGCAGGTGGCCGATCCACACCGCGCCGTCTGCCGTGCCGACCGCCACGGCACCGCCCGACCGGGCAAGCAGGGCGCCTGGCGCGCCGTCGAGCGCGGCCCGGTGGGCGTCGTGCAGGTAGGCATCCAGGGCCGGATCGAATACGCCCGGCGTGCCGTCGCCCGAGCGGATCTTGCGCAGCACGGCGGTGGTGGAATCGACGGCCCAGTCGATGGCGCGGTCCGCCTGGCGCATGGCCGGCCTGAACGTGCCGGCGGGGCGATGGTCGGGGGGCGAGGGGACCTTTTCCAGCGCTTCCAGCACCGCCTCGAGGGCGGCCTCGGTGACCTCGTTGCGGTACAGGCTGGACTTGGTGGCGTCGCGCATGGAAAAGCTGCGGCTGGCCCAGACGGGGCCTGCGTCCATCTCGGCCTCGGCCTGCAGGACGGTCACGCCCCAGCTGTCGCGTCCTTCCAGGATCGCCCAGTCCAGCGCCGACGGACCGCGGTCGCCCTCGGGGCCGGGGTGGACCACCAGGCACAGGTGGTTGCGCCACACCGCTTCGGGGATAGCACGCTTGAGGAAGGGGGCGACGATCACGTCGGGCCGGGCCAGTTCGACCGCCTCGATGGTGACGGCGTCGTTGACGTCGAACTCGCAGGTGACGTCGTGGCCGCGCTCGGCCAGCGCGACCCACAGGCGCTGGGTCAGGCTGTTGAAGGAGTGCGACAGCAGCAGGACCCGCATCAACAGATCCTCGGCAGCTGCTCGCCGGCCAGCCAGTCGACGACGCGCATGCCGCCCAGGCCGGTTTCCATCTGGACGAAGTGGTGGGCGTCGGTGCGGCATTCGCCGATGCGGGCGGCATCCCTGCCCAGGGGGTGGGCGCGCATGGCCGCCAGCACCGCGTCGGCGTCGGCCGGGTCGCAGATGCAGATCAGCTTGCCCTCGTTAGCGACGTAAAGGGCGTCCAGGCCCAGCAGTTCGCAGGCGCCGCGCACCTCGGCGCGGATCGGAATGGCCGATTCGCGGATCATCATGCCGACGCCGCTTTGCTGGGCGATCTCGTTCAAGGTCGCCGCCAGGCCGCCGCGGGTGGGATCGCGCAGTACCCTGAGTCCCGGGGCGCTGGCGACCATGTCGGCGACCAGCCCGTGCAACGCCGCCGAGTCCGAGACGATGGCCGATTCGAAGCCTAAGCTTTCACGCTGGCTCATCACCGCGACGCCGTGGTCGCCCATGGTGCCGGATACCAGGATGACGTCGCCCGGCCGGGCCTTGTCCCCAGACACATCGACCCCCGGCGGCACCACGCCGATGCCGGCGGTGGTGATGAAGATGCCGTCGCCCTTGCCCTTCTCGACCACCTTGGTGTCGCCGGTGACCACCGGCACGCCGGCGTCCTTGGACGCCTTGGCCATGGAGTCGACCACGCGCTTCAGGTCGGCCAGCGGGAAGCCTTCCTCGATGATGAAGCCGGCCGACAGGTACAGCGGCCTGGCTCCGGCCATGGCGACGTCGTTGACGGTGCCGTGCACGGCCAGGCTGCCGATGTCGCCGCCGGGGAAGAACAGCGGGCTGATGACATAGCCGTCGGTGGTCATCACCATGCGCCCGCCCAACCGCGCCTCCTCGGGCACGTCGAAGGCGGCCTGGTCGTTGCGTTGCTTCAGCGCCTCGTTGTCGAAGGCGGCGACGAACAGTTCCTCGACCAGCTGGGCCATGGCCCGGCCGCCGCCGCCGTGGGTCAGGTCGACGCGGCCGGTTTTCAGGTCGAGCGGGCGGGGATGGGTGCGGCGGGGGAGACTCATGCGGTTCTGAACCTTCCATACGTCCAATGGGCGGCGCACGCCCCTTCGGCCGAGACCATGCAGCTGCCCATGGGGTTCTCGGGCGTGCAGACGGTGCCGAACAGCTTGCAGTCCATGGGGCGCTTGACGCCGCGCAGGATGGCGCCGCATTCGCAGGCCTTGTTGTCGGGGCGCGAGTCCTGGGGCACATCCCAGCGGCGCTCGGCGTCCCAGGCGGCGAAGGGCTCCTTGATGCGCAAGGCCGAATAGGGGACCAGGCCCAAACCCCGCCACTCGAAGCTCTTGCGCAGCTCGAACACCTCGGCGACCAGGGCCTTGGCCTTGGCGTTGCCGTCGCGGGTGACCGCGCGGGCGAACTCGTTCTCGACGTCGAAGCGCCCCTGGTTGATCTGGCGGACCAGCATCAAGAGGGCCTGCAGCACGTCCAGGGGTTCGAAGCCGGCGATGACCACCGGGCGCTGGTATTCCTCGGCGAAGTACTCATAGGGGCCCGAGCCGATCACGGTCGAGACGTGGGCCGGGCCGATGAAGGCATCCAGCTTGACGGTGCCCAGCTCGCGCACCTCGGGGGAATCCAGGATCTGGGTGATCGCCGACGGCGTCAGCACGTGGTTGCAGAATACCGAGAAGTTTTCGAGCCCCGTGGCCTTGGCCTGCTTCAGCGCCACGGCGGTGGGCGGCGTGGTGGTCTCGAACCCGATGGCGAAGAAGACGATCTGGCGGTCGGGATGGGCCTCGGCCAATTTGAGCGCGTCCATGGTCGACCACACCATGCGCACGTCGGCGCCTTCGGCCTTGGCCTTCAGCAGCGACAGGCGCTGCGAGCCCGGCACCCGCATCATGTCGCCGTAGGTGCACAAGGTGACGCCCGGCTGCTTGGCCAGCCAGATGGCGGCGTCGATGCGGCCCACGGGAAGCACGCAGACGGGGCAGCCGGGGCCATGGATGAAGCGGACGTTGGCGGGCAGCAGGTCTTCCAGCCCGTAGCGGCTGATGGCGTGGGTATGACCGCCGCAGAACTCCATGACGTGATAGGTGCGCGCCGGGTCGGCCTCGGCGGCGATGGTGCGCGCCAGGCCGCGGGCCAGCTCGCCGTCGCGGAACTCGTCGATGTACTTCATGCGGTTTCCGCCAGGGTGCCCATCTCGGCGAACAGGGCCAGGGTCTTGGCCGCCTCCTCGGGGTCGAGGCGGGTCAGCGCATAGCCCACATGGACGATGACGTAGTCGCCCGGCGCCACGTCGGACACCAGGGCCAGCGACACGGTCTTGGCGACGCCGCCCAGCTCGACCTTGGCCATGTCGTCGGGCAGCAGTTCGGTCACCAGGGCGGGCAGGGCAAGGCACATGGAACCATCACTCCGTATCGGTCAGGGCGGCGACCCAGGCCTGGCCCAGGCTGACGCCGGCATCGCCGGGAGACACCCGGGCGGCGGTCAGGGCGGTAAGGCCCAGCTCGGCCAGCCGGGCCGCCAGCGCCCCGGTCAGCACCTTGTTGAGGAAGCAGCCGCCGCCCAGCGCCACCACGCGGGTTCCCGACAGCTCGGCGGCGCGGGCGACCCAGGCGGCCAAGGCCTCGGCCAGGGTGCCGTGGAACAGGTTGGCACCGCGGGCGGCGTCGGGGCAAGAGGCCAGGGCGTCGAGCAGCGGCAGAAGGTCCAGCACGCCGCG
>JBLNBU010000267.1:0-8519 GCA_050260215.1 Actinomycetota bacterium | reverse complement strand
CGAGGCCGAGGCCGCCCGGCTGGTGCGCACCGGCGTCGGCTCGGCCGGCAGTGCCCGCGACTACTTGGCCAACACCGTGCGCCATATGGACGATCTCGGCATCCGCGACGGCGCCCTGCACCGGCTGCTGCGCTTGATCGACAAAATCGATCAATAAGTCATGAATTATCCGTTGGATCGCTTGTGCGGATCCTCCCTATGCTGATGGCACAATTGAAGGGAGGCGGTCATGGCGATCAAGCTGGGCAGGACGATGACCAATGTCTGCGTGCATATCGCGGTCGGCTACGGGGTGGCCTATGCCCTGACCGGCAGCGCCAGCATCGGCGGGCTGGTCGCATTGATCGAACCGGTGGTGGCCCTGGTTGCCCACCACCTGCACGACAAGGCCTGGGCGGCGGCGATCGGGGCCGAGGCCCACGGCTGACGGACGACGAGGAGGGATCGATGGCAAAAGGCAAGAAGACCAAGGCGGCGGACATCGACATCGGCATCGATGCGGCGGCGCGCAAGCGCATCGGCGAGGGCCTGTCGCGGCTGCTGGCCGACACCTACACCCTGTACCTCAAGACCCATTACTTCCATTGGAACGTCACCGGGCCGATGTTCAACACGCTGCACCTGATGTTCGAGGCGCAGTACACCGAGCTGGCCCTGGCCGTCGACCTGATCGCCGAGCGCATCCGCGCCCTGGGGTTCCCGGCGCCGGGAACCTACAAGCAGTTCTCGCGGCTGACCTCGCTGTCCGAGGAGGACGGCGTGCCTTCGGCCGAGGAGATGATCGCCATCCTGGTCAAGGACCAGGAAGCGGTGGTGCGCACCGCCCGCCAGGTCTTCCCGGTGGTCGACGACGCCCACGACGAGCCCACCGCCGACCTGCTGACCCAGCGCATGCAGGTCCACGAGAAGACCGCGTGGATGTTGCGCAGCATGCTGGGTTGAATGCTTTTCCCATACCTCGATCCGGCGTAGCATGACGAAAGTGTTATGGCGGGTCGGCAGGAGGGGAGCATGGCTGCAGCCCATAGGCAGAGCCAACGGGCGGGTGCGCTGGTGCCCGCCCTGATCGCCGGAGCCGTCACCGGCACCGTGGTGGTGATCCTGTCCCTGTCGTTTGCCGTGCTGATCTTCGCCGGCAAGCTGTCGCCCTACATGGGCACCGCCATCGGCATGGTGATGTTCACCGGCATCGTCGTCGGCGCCCTGGTGGCGGTATTCAGCTCGTACCCCGGCTCCATCGCCTTTCCCCAGGACAAGATCGCGCCGATCCTGGCGCTGATGGCCTCGCTGATCGTCGCCGAGGCGCCCGCCGCCGCCACGCCCGAACAGATCTTTCCCACCGTGATGATGGCCCTGATGCTGGCCACCTTGCTGACCGGGCTGGTGCTGTTCTGCCTGGGCGCCTACCAGCTGGGCGGGCTGATCCGCTTCATGCCCTATCCGGTGATGGGCGGCTTCCTGGCCGGCACCGGCTGGCTGCTGGTCAAGGGCTCGCTGAAGGTGACCACCGGCCAGGCGATCACGCTGGACAACGTGGGCTTCCTGTTCCAAGGCCCGGTGCTGGTCAAGTGGCTGCCGGCACTGCTGTTCGCAGTGGTGCTCGTCGCCGGCATGCGCCGCTGGCGCCACGTCGCCACCATGCCGATCCTGCTGGCGGTAGGCATCGGGCTGTTCCACGTCGTCCGCCTGGGCCTCGGCGTCTCGGCCGCCGAGATCGAGGCCGGCGGCTTCGTGCTGGGCCACCTGCCGGCCGAGGCCGCCTGGCGCCCCACCGCCCTGTTCGCCGCCGCCGACGCCGACTGGCCGGCGGTGGCCGAGCAGGCCGGCACCATCGCCACCGTGCTGATGATCAGCGCCATCGGAGTGCTGCTCAATTCCAGCGGCCTCGAGGTCGCCGCCAACCAGGACATCGACCTCAACCGCGAGCTCAAGATCGCCGGCCTGGCCAACATCGCCTCGGGCCTGGGCGGCGGCATCATCGGCTTCCACACCCTGGGGCTGTCCAGCCTGGTGCTGAAGATGGGGGTGAAAAGCCGGGTGGTCGGGCTGGTGTCGTCGGCCATGTGCGCGGTGATGCTGGTGGTCGGCACCGAGCCGTTGGCCCTGTTTCCCAAGGCGGTGCTGGGCGGGTTGCTGATGTATATCGGCTTCAACTTCCTGATCGAGTGGCTGTACGACGGCCGCCGCCGCATGTCGTCCGGCGACTATCTGGTGGTGATCATGATCGTCGCCATCGTCGGCAGCTTCGGCTACCTGCAGGGCGCGGCGGCGGGCATCGTCGCCTGCGTGGTGCTGTTCGTGGTCAACTACTCGCGCGTCGACGTGGCCAAGCACGAGCTGACCGGCGCCGACGTGTCGTCGAACGTCGACCGCCCGCGGCGCGACTCGCGCCTGCTGGCCGACCACGGGCGGCGCATCCTGGTGTTCACCCTGCAGGGCTTCATGTTCTTCGGCACCGCCAACAAGCTGCTGAACCGGGTGATGGCCCGCGTCGACACCGCCCTGCCCGACGAGCCGGCGCGCTTCGTGCTGTTCGACTTCCGCCGGGTCACCGGAATCGATTCGTCGGCGGGCATGAGCTTTGCCAAGATGCGCCAGTTCGCCGAGAAGCGCGGGCTGGTGCTGGTGTTCGCCCAGCTGCCCGACGAGGTCGCCGCGGTCATGCGCCAAGCCGGCTTTTTGTCCGACCACGGCCTGACCTATCGCATGCTGCCCGACCTCGACTATGCGCTGGAATGGTGCGAGGACGAGGTGCTGCGCGAGGTCTCCGCCCAGGCCGGCGGCCCGCCGCAGGGGCTGATGACCGAGATGGAGCGCGAGCTGGGCGCCCAGGGCGTGGCCGACCATCTGGCCGCCCATTTCGAGCGCCTGGAATTCGGTGCCGGCACCGTGCTGCTGCGCGAAGGCGATGATTCCGACGAGCTGTACCTGCTGGAAAGCGGCCGGGTCACCGTGCAGATCGCCGGCGACAACGGCAAGCCCATCCGCCTGCGCTCCATGCAGTCGGGTACCGTGGTGGGCGAAATGGGCCTGTATCTCGGCATCCGCCGCTCCGCCTCGGTGGTCGCCGACGAGCCCTGCGTCTGTTACCGCCTGTCCCAGGCCGGGCTCGAGCGCATGCAGACCACCGCGCCCGCGGTGGCCGCCCTGTTCCATCGCGAGATGGCGCGCCGCCTCGCCGACCGCCTGCGCCACACCGACCTGATGGTCAAGGCGCTGACGGCGTAGTCCCACCGACCCTGGCGGCACCCTCTGTGGCCATCCACGGACCCCCGGGCCAAGCCCGGGGGTGACGGGGCGTTTTCCTCCCTTCCCCCAGCCATGACCGTGACAACGGTGGGGCATGCCGTTCGAGACCTTGTCCCCAGGCCGGCGGGCGGCGCATCTTCCCCGCCGTTCATTGGTTCGAGGGGTGTCATGCGTGCGGTGTGGGGCGTGCTGGTCGGGTTCGTGGGCCTGGGTGCGGCGATCTGGCTGACGGCGGGGCCGGCGGGCGCGGTGGCACCCTCGGCCGAGGTCGGCGCCGACATCGCCGCGCGCTGGTGTGCGGCCTGCCACGTCATCGCGCCCTCGGGCGCCGGCACCGACGCCGCCCCCAGCTTCGCCAGCATCGCCCGCCACCGCGACTCCGACTATCTCAAGGGCTTCCTCGCCCGCCCCCACGCCAAGGCCATGCGCGGCTTCAACCTGACCACCCGCGAGATCGACGACGTCGTCGCCTACATCGCGTCCTTGGAGCGCTGACATTCCCGCATAAAGGGCGTATCCTCCCCTCTCCGATTGCGAGAGGGGATGGCCATGCAGATCGACATGCACTATTACGGCACCTACGCCCTGGCGCGGGCGGCAGGAATCGGGGCCGACGATGCCTTGGTCATCGCCACCGCCGCCCAGTTCGTCGACGACAACGACGAAGGCAATTTCATCGCCTTCTCCGACGGCAAGTGCATCGCCAGCCAGGCTACCGCCCATCCCACCGAGGATCGCGAACATAACTTCGACGTTATGGACCAGCGCCGGGTCTGGGTGCCCTTCCACTTCCTGCCGGGCGGCATAGGGGATACCCCGGCCAAGCGTCTGCGCTGCCTCAAAGACAGCCAGAATGCGAAGTCTATGGTCAGCAAGACGTTGGAAATTGCCAAGGCCAAGAGCAGCGGCTGGCGTGAACGCTTAGGCATAACCGCTCACGTCCTGGCCGATACGTACTCGCACTGGGGCTTTGCCGGCATCAGTTCGCCGCTGAACCGGGTCATCGGCACGAGCATCCGCTTTGATGAGGTCGACCCCTTGCTCCTCAATGCGCTGGACAAGAAAGGGTTGGCCTTCTTTGCCGAGTTCATTCCGCATGGTCGCAACAGTAAATTCATTACGGAAGCCGAAAGTGCCGTTGGTGAAACCGGAGGCGCACTGGGACACGGACCGGTGCTGATGCTGCCGGACACGCCGTTCCTCGAATGGAGCTTCACCTACGAGTCCGGTGAAACTCCGCCGAAGCGGAAGAACCTCGACGAATTTCTGGCCGGGTGCGAGGCCTTGCACAGGATGTTCGCCGAAGTGGGCGGCGGTAGCCGTACATTCGGGGACATCGAAGCGGACGTGCGCGATGTACTGGCAACGAAGGGGGCGAAAACCGCACGTTCGGAAGCCTGGAAGGCCGCGGCGGGGAAAATCTTCGGCGGTACGATCCCCGACTACACTGGCCTCGACTGGAAAGAGGCCATCAAGAATTTCGATGGCGGCCTGACCTTCGACGAGGCGATGGAGCAACCGCACATCGCCTTTCAAAAGGCGGCCAGCGATCACCGCGACTATGTGCTGACCGAGCTCCTGCCGGCTCAGGGGATTTATTTGGCATAGACCGCGAACATCACCCTTGCGGCGCCCCAGCGGCGTTCGTCGACCGTCTCGAAGCCGGGCGGCGGGATGAAGGGGTCGGCGGCGGCCAGTTCGACCACGGCCAGGGCTCCGTCGGCCAGCCAGCCGGCCTGGGCGAGGGCCGTCAGCGTCGGCTCGGCCAGGCCCTTGCCGTAGGGCGGGTCCAACAGCGCCAGGGTGCAGGCGGCAGGCGCCGGCGGGGGGCGGGTGGCGTCGGCGCGCAGCACGGTGGCGGCCGCCTCCTCGCCCAGTGCAGCGATGTTGGCGCGCAGGGCGGCCAGGGCCGGGGCCCCGGTTTCCAGGAAACACGCCCGTGCCGCTCCGCGCGACAGCGCCTCCAGTCCCAGCGCGCCGGAGCCGGCGAAGGCGTCGACCACCAAGGCGCCATCCAGCTCGACCCGGTCGGAATGGGCCAGCACGTCGAACAGGGCCTGGCGGGCGCGGTCGGCGGTGGGGCGGGTGTCCCGCCCGTCGGGCGCGGCCAGCCGGCGGCCCTTATGGCGTCCGGCGACGATGCGCATTGGGCTTGGCCCCCTTGCCGGGGCGCGCCTTGTCGCCCTTGTCGGCGGGCTTCCTCTTCGGTGCCGGGGCCGGCGGGCGCGGGGTCTTGGGCTTGGCCTTGGCCTCGCCGGGACGGGCCTCGCCCAGCTGTTCCTTGAGCACGCGGCCGGGCACTTCTTCCAGCGCGCCCTCAGCCAGGGTGCCCAGCTGGAAGGGGCCATAGGCGACGCGGATCAGTCGGGTCACCGGCCAGCCCAGGTGCTCCATCACCCGGCGGACCTCGCGGTTCTTGCCTTCCTTCAGCGCCACAGTCAGCCAGGCGTTGGAGCCCTGCTGGCGGTCCAGTGTCGCCTTGATGGGACCGTACTCGACGCCTTCGATGCGCAGGCCCTTTTCCAGGCGGGTCAGCTGGGCGGCGTCGACCTCGCCGTGTACCCGCACCCGATAGCGCCGCACCCAGCCGGTGGCCGGCAGTTCCAGCCGCCGCGCCAGGGCGCCGTCGTTGGTCAGCAGCAGCAGGCCTTCGGAATTGAGGTCGAGGCGGCCGACCGAGATCACCCGCGGCAGGTCGGCGGGCAGGCGGTCGAACACCGTCGCGCGGCCCTTCTCGTCCTTGTGGGTGGTCACCAGCCCGGCCGGCTTGTGGTAGCGCCACAGGCGGGTGCGCTCGGCGTCGGGCAGCGGGTTGCCGTCGACGACGATCAGGTCGGCGGGGCCGACCACCACCGCCGGGGTGTCCAGCACCTGCCCGTTGACGGCCACGCGGCCCTCGGCGACCCAGCGCTCGGCGTCGCGGCGCGAGCACAGGCCGGCGCGGGCCAGGCGCTTGGCGATGCGTTCCTGGCCCTCAGGCGCCGGGCGCTCGCCAGGCTCGCCTTCGCTGCGCTCCGGTCCTCTCGTCTTCCGGCCCCCGGGCGCTGGAGTTCTGCTCTTCGTCTCGCTCATCTGCACGCCTCGGTAAGGGCCCGGAACAGCCGGGCGTCGGCTTCGCTCACATGATACTCGGGATGCCACTGGACGCCGATGCAGAACCGGCGGGCTGGGGCCTCGATGCCCTCGACCACCCCGTCGGGGGCCAGTGCGTTGACCACCACCCCGGCGCCCAGGCGGTCGACGGCCTGGTGGTGGGTCGAGTTGACCTGGGTGCGCGCCACCCCGGCGATGGCGGCCAGGCGGGTGCCGGCGACAAGCTCTACCCCATGGCCGGGCTGGTCGCGCGGGTTGGGCTGCTCGTGGGCCAGGCAGTGGGGTACGGCGTCGGGAATGTGCTGCACCAGGCTGCCGCCGAGTGCGACGTTGATCAGCTGCTCGCCGCCGCAGATACCCAGCACCGGCAGGTCGCGGGCCAGGGCGCCCGTAAGCAGCGCCAGCTCGAATTCGGTGCGCCCGGCCTTGACGGTGACGCTGGCGTGGCGGCTGCCGGCGCCGAACAGCGCCGGGTCGATGTCGAAGGCGCCGCCGGGGATAACCAGCCCGTTGACGCGCGAAAGGTACTCGTCGGCCAGCTCGGGGTGGTGGGGCAGCAGCACCGGCACGCCGCCGGCGGCGGCCACCGCTTCGGCGTAGTTGCGGCGCAGCGCATACCACGGCATGGGCGAATAGCCGCCGGGGGCTTCGCTGTCCAGCGTGATGCCGATGACGGGACGGGACATCTGTGGGCCTGTGGGATGGTTGCGGGTCCTCGTATAGAGCCCTGCAATCGGGGCGGCAATGTGTTAAGTCGGTGCCATGTCGGAATTCATGGACGCAGCCCTGGCCCAAGCCCAAGCCGCCGCCCGGCGCGGCGAGGTGCCCATCGGCGCCGTGGTGGTGCGTGACGGCTGCATCGTCGCCGCCGCCGGCAACCGCACCGAGGAATTGGCCGACCCCACCGCCCATGCCGAGATCCTGGCCATCCGCGCCGCGGCCGCCGCCGCGGGCGAGCCCCGGCTGCCCGACTGCGACCTCTACGTCACGCTCGAACCCTGTCCCATGTGCGCGGCGGCCATCTCGCTCGCCCGCATCCGCCGGGTCTATTTCGGAGCCTACGACCCCAAGGGCGGCGGGGTCGAGCACGGGGCCCGCGTCTTCGACCATCCCACCTGCCACCACCGCCCCGAGGTTTACGGCGGCATCGACGAGAGCCGCGCGGCGGACATGCTGCGGGACTTCTTCCGGGAGCGCCGTTAAGCTGCTTCATCAGCAATCCCTGATGAAGGAGCGATGGCCATGGTGCACGATTGGGATCAGGTGACCAAGGACCTGTCCAAGGCGATGGGCGAGCTGCGCGGCGGCATTCCCGAACTGATGCAGACCTTCTCGGCCATGGCCAAGACCGCTACCGCCGCCGGGGCGCTGGACCCCAAGACCAAGGAGCTGATCGCCCTGGCCATCGCCGTGGCGGTGCGCTGCGACGGCTGCGTCGGCTTCCACGCCAAGGCGGCGCAGAAGAACGGCGCCACCCGCGCCGAGGTGATGGAGACCATGGCCATGGCCGTCTACATGGGCGCCGGCCCCAGCGTCATGTATGCCGCCCAGGCGGTCGAGGCCTTCGACCAGTTCGCCGCCAAGGCCGCCGGCTAGGGCGCGACACTCTCCAGCCACGCCACCAGGTCGTCGCAGACGTGGTGGACGTGGGACAGGTCGGTGACCGCGCCTTCCAGGGCGGCGTCGGGGTGGCCGTCCTGGCGCACCCACACCGTGGTCATGCCGATGGCCGCGGCGGGGACCAGGTTGCGGTGGATGTCCTCGACCATGGCGGCGCCGCGCGCATCGACGTCGTGGCGGCCCAGCATGGCGGTGTAGACGCTGGGGTCCGGCTTGGGCACGTAGTGGGCGGCGGCGATGTCGAAGATGGCCTCGAAATGATGGCCGATGCCCAGTCGGGTCAGCACGTTGACCGCATGGCGCTCGGAGCCGTTGGTGAACACCAGCTTGCGCCCGGGCAGGCGGGCCAGTACCGCGTCCAGGCGGGGTGCGGCGTCCAGCACCGTGCAGTCGATGTCGTGGACGTAGTCGAGGAAGGCATCGGGCTCGATGGCGTTGCACAGCATCAGCCCGCGGAGCGTCGTGCCGAATTCGCGGTAGTAGCGCTTCTGCAGGCGGAAGGCTTCGTCCAGCTCCATGCCCAGGCGCTCGGCGATGAACTGGCGCATGCGCACGTC
>JBLNBU010000266.1:0-14121 GCA_050260215.1 Actinomycetota bacterium | reverse complement strand
TCGACCTCGGCTGGGAAGGCGTCGCCGAGGGCGGCGTTCGCCTTTACCCGGTGGCCGCCTTCCAAGGCGCTTTCCTCGCCCCCGTCGCGGGGGGGGGGGGGGGGGGCGGGCGGGGGGGTGGGGCGGGCGTGGGGGTGGGGGGCGGCCGCACCGGTGACGGCGCCGACGGCGGCCAGGATTTGTCCGGGGGCCAGCGGCCGCGACAGGAAGCCGCGGCATTCGGGCAGGCGTTCCAGGTCGAAGCGGCGCTGCATGTCGGTGCCGGCGATGAACAGCAGCGGCGAGCCGCCCAGCGGCGACACCTCGGCGGCGGTCACCTGGTCGGCGGCGAGTATTCCAAGGTCGAAGGGCGCCTTGGTGTCGCTGGCCCGCGCGGTGGCGGCCAGGGCCCCCTTGGCGTTGGCGACGCGGACCACCGCGGCGCCGGCCTGCTCCACATGGCGGGCCACCAGGGTCCGTTCCGAGGTGTCGGGGTCGACCACCAGCAGGCGCATGCCCATCAGGTCGGCGGCGGGCGGCGGCGCCGTGGAGGCCTCGCACGAGACGAAGGGGATGACGCACCAGAAGGTGGCGCCGCGGCCCGGAATGCTGTCGACCCCGATGGTGCCGTCCATCAGTTCGACCAGGCGCCGGCTGATGGACAGACCCAGCCCGGTGCCGCCGAAGCGCCGGGTGGTCGACGATTCGGCCTGGGTGAACGGGCGGAACAGCCGCTGGCGCACTTCGGGAGCGATGCCGATGCCGGTGTCGACGACGCGGACCCGCACCCGGTCGCGGCCGCCGTCGTCCCTGCCCAGGCTTTCCACATGCAGGGCCAGCCGGCCGGACTGGGTGAACTTGACCGCGTTGCCGGCCAGGTTGAACAGCACCTGGCGCAGGCGCACCGGGTCGCCCAGCACTTCGATGGGCACCGCGGGGTCGACGAAGGCGCGGATGGCCAGGCCCTTCTTGGCGGCGACCGGGGCCAGGGTGTGGACGACGCCGTCGACCAGCGCCGCCAGCGACAAGGGCGTGCGCTCGAGCTCGAGGCGCCCGGCCTCGATCTTCGAGAAGTCCAGCACGTCGTCGATGATCGCCATTAGCGACATGCCCGACTCGCGGATGGTGGCGACGGTGGCGCGCTGGTCGTCGTCGAGGCGGGAATGGGTCAGCAGCTCGATCATGCCGATCACCCCGTTCATGGGGGTGCGGATCTCGTGGCTCATGGCGGCCAGGAAGGCGGACTTGGCCTGGTTGGCGGCCTCGGCCGCCTCCTTGGCGGCGGTCAGTTCGGCGATGGCGGTGTCGCGGGCGCCGGTGGCCTCGTGGAACTTGGCCAGCACGCGGTTGAACACCGCGGCCACCTCGGCGGCACCGGTCTCGGGCGCGGGCTCGACCGAGCGGGCGAATCCGCCCTGGGCGTCGTGGCTTTCAATCTCTTCGAGCAGGTCGTGCAGGGTGCGGCGCTCGACCTCCTGCTGGCGGGCCAGGGCCTCGGCCCGCTCGGCCTCGAGCATCGCCTTGTCCCGCGCATTGCGCTTGAACACCGAGATGGCGCGCGCCATCGCCCCCAACTCTTCGGGCATGTGGGCGTCGTCGACGGCGCGGCTCCAGTCGCCGGTGGCGCCGGCCTCCATGGCCTCGCGCAGGCGCAGCAGGGGGCGGCCGATGGACTGGCTGATCTGCCAGCTGGCCCAGGCGCCCGCCGCCAGCAGCACCAGGGCGGCGGCGATGCTGAGCCCTGCCTCGCGCAGCAGCAGCTGGCGGGACTGTTCCTGCACCAGGTCTTCCTGGGCCTGGGCGCGCGACATCATCAGGTCGACCGCCGAGGACATGTCGCTTTGGCTGGCGTCGATCTCCTCGGCCAGGATGCGGGCCCGGCCGTCGAAGCCGGCAGCCAGCGCCTCCAGGTGGCCGCCCAGCGCCTCGATGCGCCGGACCAGCATGGCCAGCGATTCCCGCTGCAGGTCGGTGGCCGCCTGCTCGGCCATGACCGGCACGGTGTCGGCCAGGCGGCCGACACTTTCGCGGGCGGCCTCGGCGTGCTCGGGGGTCGGGTTGAAGTAGAACAGGTTTATGGCCACCAGGCTTTCGACGAAGATTTCGTGCGACTTGACCAGCCCGCGCGCCAGCAGCTGCCCGCCGACCACCCGGGTGGTGGAGTTGAGGATCGAATACAGCCCGGTGATCTCGCTGGTGGTTTGCAGGACCTGGGTCTCGTAGATGCGTGCCAGGTCGGCGTTCAGCGACTTCAGCGTCTGGAAGCCGGCGATGAAGCGCCGCGCCGCGGCGTGCACGCGGTCGAGCTCCTCGGAGCGCTGCTGATGGGCCCCGGCCTGGGTCAGGGCCTCGAACAGGGCGGTCGAGCGCTGCGAGATGTCCTTGAACAGGTCGTCGGTGGGCGTGACCAGGTACTGGCGGATCAGGTTTTCCAGCCGGTCGGACTGGGAATAGATCTCGGACAGGGCGCGCACCCGCTGCTGGGTCTCGAGCAGGGTGTCGAGATTGCCCTTGACCTCGGTGGCGACGTGCCAGCCCAGCGAGCCGATGGCCAGCGCCATGGCGGCGTTCAGCACCACCACCAGCGGAATGCGCCAGGCGATGGGCAGGCGGCGCAGCCAAGCGATCAGCGGCCGCGGGCGCACGGACATCGCCGAGCCCTCGACGGCGACGGCCGTGCGAGCAGATCAGGTTCGGGCCGGCCCACCAAAAGTCCCCCCGGTTGGCGCAGCGCGGTCCCCCCCTCGAGGACCGACCATCAAAGATTGTTGTACAGCTCCGGCCCGTCCATCCAAAGGGCAAAAATAAAATGCTGCCACAAACGTGCCTCTACCGCATGGGTGCCATGTGGGTGACCCCGTTGACCGTATAGGGGCTTTGCCGGAGCATGAAATCCTCAATCTTGGGGCGAAGAGCGGGAAATACGATGCGTCTTACCCTGCACACCGATTATGCGCTTCGCGTCCTGGTTCATGTCGGGCTGCGCGATGGTGACTTGGTGACGATCACCGAGATCGCCGACTGCTATGGCATTTCCAAGAACCACTTGACCAAGGTGGTCCATCAGCTGGGCCGTTCGGGTTTCCTGGAAACGGTGCGCGGCAAGTACGGCGGCGTGCGGCTCCTGATGCGCCCCGAAGACATCCGGCTGGGCGAGTTCGTCCGCCGCACCGAGGAGGACTTCGCCCTGGTGCGCTGCCTGCGCGAGGCCGGCGACGACTGCCGCCTGTCGGGCGAGTGCGTGGCGCGCTCGGCCTTCGCCCTGGGGCTGGATGCCTTCTTCGGGGTGCTGGACCGCTACACCCTGGCCGACATGCTGGCGGCCGAGCGCGGCGTCGCCAAGGCCAGCTGACGGCGACGCGGGCAGTTTCCCCGGACGCGGAACTGGTGTATCCCTTTGAGCGTGTCCAAGCTTTGGGGAGCTCGCATGTCGTCCATGGTCAACGCCGACAACGAGAACGAACGGCGCGTCATCACCGAGTTCCTGGAGGAACTGCGCGACACCGCCAGCCAGCTGCAGGTCCTGCTGGGCAACATGCGCTCGCGCAGCGTCTCGGCCGCCGAAGGCCTGGAAACGCTGCGGCGGACCAGCAGCAACATGCGCACCCAGGCCCATGCCTTGGGCCTGCCGCTGATCAAGCTGATCACCCATCGCCTCGATGAATACGTCGCCGAGCTCAAGGACGCCGGCGCCGCCGAGCTGGACGAGATCCAGATGTTCGTCGACAAGATCGAGAAGGTCGCCGATGGCGAGGCGGTGGCCGAGGCCGAGATTCCCGCGGTGGTCCGCGCCCTGCCGGCCAAGCGCAACGCCGACGTCGACTTCGGCTCCATCGAGAAGAAGAACGTCGAAATCCTGCTGGTGGTCCCGGAAAAGGCCATGGCCCGTATCGTCGAGCGCGAACTGGCCGCCTGCGGCTACCGCACCTCGACCGTCCGCGACGGCTTCGAGGCCATCGAGATGGTGGTGCGCACCCGTCCGGACATGGTGGTGGCGTCCATGGAACTGGGGCTGCTGACCGGCGTCGACCTGGGCTGCGCCCTGGCCGCCATGCCGGTGACCCAGACCGTGCCGTTTGCGGTGCTGACCAGCTACGAATGGGGCAATCCCAAGCTGAAGGGCCTGCCGCCGCGCGCGGCGCTGATCCGCAAGGGGTCGCAGTTCGGCGACGACCTGGCCGAGACCCTGGCCCGCTTCGACATCACCTAGGGGGCCGCTCCGGTCCGTCATGGCCGGGCTCGGCCTGGCCATCCACGGGGGGTCGGCTGTCCACGCGTGGGTGCACCCTCGGGTCACGCCCGCGGGTGATGAAAATCGTGGGTTCCCCTAGTTTTTCAGCAGGCCCTGGGCGGTGGCCTGGGCGACGGCGTCGGCCAGGGTGCCGACGCCCAGCTTCTCGCGCACGCCGCGCAAGATGGCGGCGACCGCGTCCTCGGGCAGATGCAGGCTGGCCGAAATGTCCCACAGGCTGCGGCCTTCGGCGACCCAGGCCAGGCACTGGCGCTCGCGTCCGTCCAGCCGCCCGTGTCGGGATTCGCGGGCGTCGAACAGGCGGTCGATGGCGGCGTGGTAATAGGCTCCGAGCAGGCGCAGCCGCGGCTGGGCGCGCACTGCCGCCTGCAGCCGGTCGGTGGAACTGAACGCCAGGCTGAGGATGCCGAGTCGGCCGTCATTGGCATGGAAGGGCATGCTGATGCCATCGCGCAGGCCGAATTCGGCCGCCTCGTCGAACAGGCGGCGCTGGGGTTCGGTGACCCCCGGCCGTTGCATCAGGAAACGCCAGCCATAGGGCAGGGTCGAGCGCCGCGCCTGCTGGACCACCGGGTCGAAGCTCTGGTAGTCGAGCGCCAGATAGCGGTCCAGCCATTCCTTGGGATAGGTGGCGTCCACGTACATCAGTCGATCGCCGCCGGCGACCGCGTAGACCACCCGTTCAACCCCCGCCGCATCGGCACAGCGGCGAAAAGCCCGGCTGGCGGCGCCGACATCCTCGGCCCACAGCAGTTCGGTGGTCAACGTGGCGATCCACTGGTCCATTCAACCCGCGGCGATATCACCCCAAAGTAGAAACTATACCATAAATCGCAAAGTTCGCCACCCGGTTGTTCGTGTGGTGCATACATCTACCGACCAGGGTGACGGGGCGGAAGGTATTGGGGCGGCGGATGGCCGCGCCAGGCGCCGCTAGTCGATCGGGCAGGTGGTCAGGTTGACCAGGAAGGGGCCGATGAGGTGGTGGGGGTCGTTGCCGAATTCCTGGCGGAACAAGGCTTCGTCGTCGCCGGACAGGTCCTGGAGCGGGGCGAACAGGGCCTGGAAGAACTGGCAGAACTCGCGCTCGCCGAACACCCGGGGCTCCTCGTTGGGGTCGTGCTCGCGGGTGACGAAGGCGTTGGACGACAGGCTGACCGTGGTCGGCGTGTACTGCATCAACTTGATGAACCAGTCCTTGCGCAGTTCCCAGCGCTTGAACGAGTGGGCGATGCGCACCAGCGTGTGCCAATAGATCACCTTGGCGCGGCCGTCGCCGTAGAAGGCGTCCCAGTTGAACTCGTCGCCCATCTCGTCCTTGAGGCTTTGGACGATGTCCTGGCAGTGCTCGCCATAGACGTCGCCCTCGTCGCCGAGCACCAGATGGATGAACGAGAAGATGTTGGGCAGGATGTCGCGCTCGAAGATGCCGGCCTCGAACAGCACGGTCAGCGGATGGACCATCAGGCGGCCGAAGGCGTTGGTGCGCTTCAGTTCCAGCTTTTCGTTCTCGACGATCTCCATCATTTCGCGATAGGCGCGACGGTAGAATTCATCGAAGCTGGGCGACTGCTTCAGGCCGGAAATGATTTTTTCCATTTGTGCGGCGCCGATGGTCTGTCCATGCATGGCGTCTTCGGCCGCTCTCATGAAAGCGTCGAGCACGACGTTCGTCGTCCTGCGCAAATAGCGTGGTCCTCGCGCTCCCATTTGCCCGCTCCCATGAGAGGCCATTGTTGTAATTCAATATGTCTATTGGTTGCGCTTTTGTCCAGGCGGCGCCAATTGTTTCATCCGCCGGTCAACCACTGCCGCATGGCCGCGCTGACCTCGGCCGGCCGCTCGATGGCGGACAGGTGGGCGCAGTGCTCGACCACGGCCAGACGCCCGCCGGGGACGCCCGACGCCATTTCCTCGGCCCGGTCCAGCGGCGTCAGGGTGTCGTCGCGGCCGCACACCACCAGGGTCGGGCAGCGGATGGCCGCCAGGGTCGGCCGCGAATCGGGCCGGCCCATGATCGCCGTCTGCTGGCGGACGAAGCCTTCCGGGCCCACCACCCGGGCCATGTCGCGAGCCAGGCCGCCGATGGCGGGATCGTCCAGGTTGGCCGGCGTCATCAGGGCGGCCAGTACCGAGGGCACCACCTTGCCGAACTCGCCGGCCCGGGTGAGCGCGATGGCGTCCTTGCGGCGCTGGGTCTGCTCGGGGGTATCGGGGCGCGCGGTGGTGCTGACCAGGGCCAGGCGCTCGACCCGCTCGGGCGCGCGGCGGACGATCTCGAACGACACGTAGCCGCCCATGGACAGCCCGGCCAGGGCGAAGCGCGGCGGGGCGGCGGCCAGCACCCGCTCGGCCATGGCCCCGATGGAGTCGTCGACGGTCAGGTCGCCGACCACCACCTGGGCCAGGTCGGACAGGGCTTCGCGCTGGTGCGCCCACAGCCGCGCGTCGCACAGCAGGCCGGGCAGCAGGATCAGGGTGGTCATGGGGTCTTCCTTCTAGCGGATCAGGCGGGAGACGTCCTTGAACTCGGGCGTGCCGGCGCAGTGCAGCCACTCGAACACCGCCATCTCGACGGTGACCACCTGGACGCCATTTGCCGCCAGCCGGGCCATGGCCGCCTGGTGGTTGGCCTCGGTGCGCGAGGCGCAGGCGTCGGCGACCACGAACACCTCGCGGCCGGCGGCCTTGAAGCCCAGCGCGCTCTGCAGCACGCAGACATGGGCCTCGATGCCGGCGATGACCACCTGGGGGGTGTCGACGCGGGCCTTCAGCGCCGGATCGTGGGCGCAGGAGAAATGGAGCTTCTCCATCACCGCCCCTTCGGGGGCCAGTTCGAGGAGTTCGCCGACGGTGCGGCCCAGGCCCTTGGGGTACTGTTCGCTGACGACCACGGGAAGGCCCAGGCGGGCGGCGGCGCGCATCAATATGGCGCAGCCGCGGTAGACCCGCCGGGGATCGGCCATCACCGGCGCCAGGCCGTCCTGGACGTCGACGATCAACAAGCTTGAACGGGCGGCCTCGATCAGCATGAATCGCCTCCTGGAGCGTGGCTGGACAGGGTAACCCAGGGCGGCGGCGGCGCCAACCCGGCGCGCCTCTCTGTGTTTACATTGACAGCAGCGCGCGAACTTCTATTATCCCGCCGCATATGACGACCGATACCGATCTCAGCCGTACCGACGGCGCCACAACCTCCGCGGACTTCCACGCCCTCGGCCTGGGTCCCGAAATCCTTCGCGCCGTCGAGGAATCCGGCTACACCAAGCCGACCCCCATCCAGGAACAGGCGATCCCTGTGGTGCTGATGGGGCGTGACGTTTTGGGCTGTGCCCAGACCGGCACCGGCAAGACCGCCTCGTTCACCCTGCCGATGATCGAGATCCTGGCCGCCGGCCGGGCCAAGGCGCGCATGCCGCGCTCGCTGATCCTGTGCCCGACGCGCGAACTGGCCGCCCAGGTGGCCGAGAACTTCGACAAGTACGGCAAGTACCACCGCCTGACCAAGGCCCTGATCATCGGCGGCGAGTCGATGACCGACCAGGTGGCGCTGCTCGACCGCGGCGTCGACGTGCTGATCGCCACCCCGGGCCGCCTGCTCGACATGTTCGAGCGCGGGCGCATCCTGCTGACCGACGTCAAGGTGCTGGTGATCGACGAAGCCGACCGCATGCTGGACATGGGCTTCATCCCCGACGTCCAGCGCATCGTCGGCCTGCTGCCCAAGATCCGCCAGACCCTGTTCTTCTCGGCCACCATGGGCCCCGAGATCCGCCGCCTGGCCGACGAGTTCCTGCTGAACCCGCGCGAGATCACCGTCAGCCCCGAGACCACCACCGCCACCACCGTGGTCCAGGCCATGGCCGTGGTCGAGGAGATCGACAAGCGCGAGACGCTGCGCCACCTGATCCGGGTGGAGAACGTCAAGAACGCCTTCATCTTCTGCAACCGCAAGCGCGACGTCGACGTGCTGTACCGGTCCTTGAAGAAGCACGGCTTCGACGCCGTGCAGCTGCACGGCGACATGGTCCAGTCGGCGCGCGGAGAGACGCTGGACAAGTTCAAGAAGGGCGAAGTCCGCCTGATGGTGTGCTCGGATGTCGCCGCCCGCGGCATCGACATCAAGCAGGTCAGCCACGTCTTCAACTTCGACGTGCCCATCCATGCCGAGGACTACGTCCACCGCATCGGCCGCACCGGCCGTGCCGGCCAGGAAGGCCACGCCTTCACCATCGCCACCCCCGACGACGGCAAGTTCGTCGCCGCCATCGAGAAGCTGATCGGCCAGGAGATCCCCCGCATCGAGGTCGAGGGCGTGCCCTCGCTCGATCTGGTGATGGAGCCCCGCCGCCGTGGCCGTGGCGGCAAGGGCAAGGGCAAGGACGAGGAGCGCAGCCCGCGCGAGCGTGCCCCCCGTGAGCGCGGCGGCCGCAAGGGCCGTGGCGAGCGCGCCGAGGAAACCGCCGCCGCCGCCGTCGAGGCGGTTGCCGCCCCCGCCGCCGAGGAGCCGCGCCGCGAGGAACCCCGTCGCCGCGACGAGCCGCGCCGCGACGAGTCCCGTCGCCGCGACGAGCCGCGCCGGGAGGGGGCGCGCCGGGACGACCGCCGCCGTGGCGGCCGCCGCGGCCGCATCGACGAGCTGGGCATCGGCGAGATGCTGCATGCCGACGACATCGTCGGCTTCGGCGACCACGTGCCCGACTTCATCCGCATCGTCCCGCCGGTCAACAAGCTCGCCGCCCGCGACGAGCCCGAGGACGCCGCCGACGAGTAGCCCAAGAAGGGAGTGGCCGACATGCAGACCATCTTCGTCATGGTGAAATGCGAACTCGGCCGCGCCTACCAGGTCGCCGACGAGGCCGTCGACATCGAGCAGGTCTCCGAGGTCCACTCGATTTCCGGCCAGTACGACCTGATGCTGAAGTGCTTCCTCGACGACGGGGTCGACATCGGCCAGTTCGTCGTCGACACCATCCAGAAGCTGCCCGGCATCAAGGACACCTTCACGCTGACCGCCTATAAGGCGTTTGCGTGAGTGGGTAGGCGCGGCCTACCCGACCCCCGGCGATTCCCAGGAAAACTGCCGCGACCTACCCCGTGGGGCAGGGGGCGGCCCGTCCACAAGAGATTCCAGCCACCTCCCGGTGGGTGTTCTCGCCCTTGACCCTACCCGTCACACTCGGCGAAAAACAAAAGTATCCTTAGGGAAGGAACGGCTGGGATGACGGAGATTCGCGACGTGCGCACGGTCGGGGGGGCGCCGGGCGCCTACGACCTGCGGCGGGCGACCGAAGCCGCAGCGCGGGCCGCCTATGACTGGATCGGCAGGGGCGACCGCGCCCAGGGCGACCATGCCGCCATCGCCGCCATGTGCGACCAGCTCGACGGGCTGGGCATCGACGGCACCATCCTGATCGGCGAGGGGCCGCGTTCCGAGACCAGCATGCTTTATCACGGCCAGCGCTTCGGCGATCCCGGCCGGCTGGCCCAGTGGGACATCGCCGTCGACCCGGTCGAGGGCACCAGCTTCCTGGCCAAGGGCATGACCAACGCCATGGCCGTCATCGCCATGGCCCCGGCTGGCGCCCTGTTCGACCCGGCGCCTGCCTTCTACATGGAAAAGCTGGCGGCTCCGCCCGCCGCCAAGGGCCGCATCGACCCCGCCGCCCCGGTCGAGACCAAGCTGCGCCAGTTGGCCGACGCCCTGAACAAGTCGGTCGAGGACCTGACCGTCTACGTGCTGGAAAAGCCCCGCCACCGCGACCTGGTGGCGCGCATCCATTCGGTGGGCGCCCGCGTCGCGCTGTATCCGGCCGGCGACGTGGCCGGCGCCCTGATGGCGGCCATCCCCAATTCGGGCATCGACGCCCTGATGGGCACCGGCGGCACCCCCGAGGGCATGCTGTCGGCCTGTGCCATCAAGGTGCTGGGGGGCGAGTTCATCGTGCGCATGGACCCCCAGCTGGCCACCGAGCGGCGTGCCGTCGACGAGGCCGGCATGGATACTACCCGCTGGTACGGGGTCGACGAGCTGGTGCGGTCCGACGAGGTGGTGTTCTGCGCCACCGGCATCACCACCGGCCTTTTGTTCGAGGGCGTCGAGCGCGCCTCGGGCTTCGAGAAGACCCAGACCCTGATGATCGGTGGCGCGGCCGGATGCCGCCAGCTGCTGACCAGCTGGCACAAGCGCGGACAAGGGTGAGCCGGATGCCGCACAATCGCAAGGTCACCCGTCCCATCATCCTCGGCATCGTCGGCGATTCCGCCTCGGGCAAGACCACGCTGGCGCGCGGCATCGCCGCCATCATCGGCCCAGAGCGGGTCGCCACGCTCAGCACCGACGACTACCACAGCATGGACCGGGCCGAGCGCAAGGCCGCCGACCTGACCGCGCTGGACCCCAAGGTCAACCACATCGACATCCTGGAACAGCACTTGCGCCTGCTGCGCGAGGGCCAGCCGGTGCTCAAGCCGGTCTACGACCACGGCCGCGGCCTGCGCCAGCGCCCCGAATACCTTGCGCCGCGCGAGTTCATCATCGTCGACGGGCTTCTGGGCTATCACACCCGGGCCTTGCGCGATTGCTACGACGTCAAGGTCTACCTGGAACCCGACGAGCGCCTGCGCACCAAGTGGAAGGTGCAGCGCGATTGCGCCGAGCGGGGCTATACTCCCGATGAGGTGATGCGCTCGCTGGAGCGCCGCCAGTATGACAGCGTCAATCATATCCAGCCGCAGCGGACCTTCGCCGACATGGTGGTGCGGTTCTACCCGCCCGCCGACAATGTCGACGAAAGCGGGGCGCGGCTGAACGCGCGGCACACGCTGCGCCCGACGCTACCCCATCCCGACCTGTCGCCGGTGCTCGACGCCGGCGGCAAGAGCGGGTTCAGGCTTCAGCTGTCGCGCGACGTCGACGGCAAGCCGGTTGATGTGCTGGAGATTTCCGGCGACATCGAAGCCAAGCGCGCCAAGGCGGTGGAGGACCTGTTGTGGAGCCTCATACCGGAAGCCCACCACCTGCGCGCCAAACTGGGGCAGTACAAGGATGACAGGAACGAGCCGGCCGAAAGCCATCCGCTCGCCCTGTCCCAGCTGCTCGTCACCTACCATCTCGTCAAGGCCGCCCTCGGCCACTACGCGATCTGAAGAGGAAGAGGATCCAAGATGACCGCTCAGCCCGCCAAGGCAGTCACCCACGCCGAGATGGCCAATGCCATCCGTTTCCTTGCCATGGACGCCATCGAGAAGTCGAAGTCCGGCCACCCCGGCATGCCGATGGGCATGGCCGACGTCGCGACGGTGCTGTTCACCCGCTTCCTCAAGTTCGACTCCAAGGCTCCGCGCTGGGCCGACCGTGACCGCTTCATCCTGTCGGCCGGCCACGGCTCGATGCTGATGTACGCGCTGGGCTACCTGACCGGCTACGACGACCTGGACATCGACCAGATCAAGAACTTCCGCCAGATGGGCGCGCGCACCGCCGGCCATCCCGAGTTCGGCCACGTCTCCATGGTCGAGACCACCACCGGTCCGCTGGGCCAGGGCATCACCAACGCCGTCGGCTTCGCGCTGGCCGAGCGCATGATGAACGCCCGCTACGGCAACGACGTGGTCGACCACTACACCTACTGCATCGCCGGCGACGGCTGCCTGATGGAAGGCATCAGCCAGGAGGCGATCTCGGTCGCCGGCCACCTGAAGCTCTCCCGCCTGATCGTGCTGTGGGACGACAACAAGATCTGCATCGACGGCGACACCGCGCTGACCACCGCCGACGACCAGTGCGCCCGCTTCCAGGCCTCGGGCTGGAACGCCATCAAGTGCGACGGCCACAATGCCGACGACATCGCCAAGGCCATCGAGAAGGCGCGCAAGTCGGACAAGCCGACCCTGATCGCCTGCAAGACCATCATCGGCTACGGCGCGCCCACCAAGCAGGGCTCGGAGAAGACCCACGGCGCTCCGCTGGGTGCCGACGAGATCAAGGCCGCGCGCGAGAAGGCCAACTGGCCCTACGCGCCGTTCGAGATCCCCGGCCACGTGCTGGACGCCTGGCGTTCGGCCGGCACCCGCGGCGCCACCGAGCGTGCTGCCTGGGAAGGCCGCTTCGGCAAGCTGGACGCCGGCAAGAAGTCCGAGTTCCTGCGCACCACCGCCGGCAAGCTGCCCGAGGGCTGGAAGAAGGCCGCGGCCGACTTCAAGAAGAAGGTCGCCACCGACAAGCCCAGCTGGGCCACCCGCAAGTCCAGCCAGGAGTGCCTGGAGGTCCTGACCGCCGCCATCCCCGAGATGATCGCGGGCTCTGCCGACCTCACCCACTCCAACCTGACCGACACCAAGGCCTGCGAGCCGTCGGTGCAGCCCGGCCAGTACGCCGGCCGCTACATCCACTACGGCATCCGCGAGCACGGCATGGCCGCCATCATGAACGGCCTCAGCTTGCACGGCGGCTTCCTGCCCTATGGCGGCACCTTCCTGATCTTCGCCAACTACCTGTGGCCGGCGCTGCGCATGAGCGCCATGATGGACCAGCGCGTGCTCTACGTGCTGACCCACGACTCCATCGGCCTGGGCGAGGACGGTCCCACCCACCAGCCCATCGAGACCGTGGCCGCCCTGCGCGCCACCCCCAACGTGCTGGTGTTCCGTCCCTGCGACCCCATCGAGACCATGGAGTGCTACGAGGCGGCGCTGGACAACGACAAGGGCCCCAGCGTGTTCGCCCTGTCGCGCCAGAACCTGCCGACGGTGCGCGAGTACTCGGACGACAACAAGGCGGCCAAGGGCGGCTATGTGCTGGCCGAGGCCAAGGGCAAGCGCCAGGTCACCATCCTGGCCACCGGCTCCGAGGTCAGCCTGGCGCTCAACGCCCAGAAGCTGCTGGCCGAGAAGGGTGTCGGCGCCGCCGTGGTGTCGATGCCGTGCTGGGAGTTGTTCGACCGGCAGCCGAAGGAGTATCGTGCGGCCGTCCTGGGTGAAGGCACCGTCCGGGTCGCCGTCGAGGCGCTGGGCACCTTCGGTTGGGAGCGTTACGTCGGTCTCGACGGTGCGGTCGTGGGCATGAACGGCTTCGGTGCCTCGGCGCCGGCCGACCAGCTCTACGCCCATTTCGGCATCACCGCGCAAGCGGTGGCCGACGCCGCGCTGGCCCGTCTGTGACGGTCGAACACGTCTAAGGGAGATTAGGAAAATGGCTCTCGTTTCGCTGCGCCAGCTGCTGGACCATGCCGCTGAGAACCGCTATGGCCTGCCGGCCTTCAACGTCAACAACATGGAGCAGGTCAAGGCGATCATGGAGGCTGCGGCCGCCACTGACAGCCCGGTGATCCTCCAGGGCTCGGCCGGTGCGCGCAAGTACGCCGGCGAGGCCTTCCTGCGCCACCTGATCCTGGCGGCGCTGGAAGCCTATCCCAACGTGCCGGTGTGCATGCATCAGGACCACGGCACCTCGCCGGCGGTCTGCGCCCGCGCCATCCAGTCGGGCTTCAGCTCGGTGATGATGGACGGCTCGCTGAAGGAAGACGGCAAGACCCCGTCCGACTGGGACTACAACGTCAGCACCACCCTGGCGGTGGTCAAGCTGGCCCACGCCTGCGGCGTGTCGGTGGAAGGCGAGCTGGGCTGCCTGGGCTCGCTCGAGACCGGCCAGGCCGGCGAAGAGGACGGCGTCGGTGCGGAAGGCACGCTGGACCATTCCCAGCTGCTGACCGATCCCAACGAGGCCGCCGAGTTCGTCAAGCTGACCCAGGTCGACGCCCTGGCCATTGCCATCGGCACCAGCCACGGCGCCTACAAGTTCACCAAGAAGCCGACCGGCGCGGTGCTGCGCATCGACCGCATCAAGGAAATCCACGCCCGCATCCCCACCACCCACCTGGTGATGCACG
>JBLNBU010000265.1:0-63497 GCA_050260215.1 Actinomycetota bacterium | reverse complement strand
GCCGTCGATGCCGTCGGTGTCGCAGGCCAGGGCGTGGATGCCGGCGGCGCCGTCGAGCGCCAGGGCGAGCGACAGCAGGAACTCGGTGTTGGGGCCGCCGCGCCCGTTGCCCCGCATGGTCACCGTCAATTCGCCGCCCGACAGGATCACCGCCGGGGGCGGCACCGGCTGGCGATGGCGCCGCACTGAGAGCGCGATGCCGGCCATGGCGCGGGCGACCTCGCGCGCCTCGCCCTCGATGGCGTCGCCCAGCACCAGCGGCAGCCAGCCCAGCCGCACCGCCTCGAGCGCCGCCGCCTCGATGGCCGCCTGCGGGGTGGCGACCAGGGTGTAGGTGGACGGCGGCAGCAACTTGGGAGTTTCGGACAGGGCGGCCGGGGCGGGGATACCGTAACGGGCCAGCACCGCGCGGGCGTCGGCCACCGTGGTCGGGTCGGGCACCGTCGGCCCCGAGGCGATCACCGAGGGATCGTCGCCGGCCACGTCCGAAATGGCCAGGGTCACCACCCTGGCCGACCCGGCGGCGGCGGCCAGGCGGCCGCCCTTGATGGCCGACAGGTGCTTGCGCACGCAGTTGATGTCGCCGATCGGCGCCCCCGACTTCAGCAGTGCCGAGGTCAGCGCCCGCTTGTCGTCCAGGGTCACCCCCGGCGTCGGCGCGGCCAGCAGGGCCGAGCCGCCGCCCGACAGCAGCACCAGCAGCAGGTCGTCGGCGGACAGCCCCGAGGCCAGTGCCAGGATCTGCGCCGCCGCGGCCTGGCCGGCGGCATCGGGGACGGGGTGGGCGGCTTCGATCACCTTGATGCGGCTGGTCGCCACGCCGTGGCCGTAGCGGGTGACCACCAGCCCCGACAGCGGTCCGGGCCAGTGGTCCTCGACGGCGCGCGCCATGGCGGCGGCAGCCTTGCCGGCGCCCACCACCACCGTGCGGCCCTTGGGCGGCGCGGGCAGGGCAGGGGGGACGCAGACGGCCGGGTCTGCGGCCTTGACCGCCGCGTCGAACAGTCGCCTCAGGCCCTGGCGGGGCGTCATCTCAGCCGAAGGGGTCGTCGCACTTGCCGCACATGGGGATGTCGGCCAGCTGGCCGGTGCGGAAGGCGTCGAGCAGGCGGGTGAAGGCAGGCCCGTGGCGGATGTCGGCGATGCCCTGCTCGGCGATGTCGCCGATCTTCAGCATGGCGTTGGAATCATAGCAGCCGCAGGCGGTGACCTGGCCGTCGCAGAACACGCCGATGCTTTTAAGCATCACCCGGCAGGGCATGCGGCGGTGGTGGTCGATGCGCTTTTGCGTCCACACCCCGTGCTTGTCGCAGAAGCGGCCCAGCTGGACGGTGCCGCCGAAATTGTTGGCGATCACCGTGAACACGCGGTCGATGCCGTGGGACTTGAGGAAGGCGGTGGTCTTGTCCAGGGTCTCCTGCCAGTCGCCGGTGGCGACCGCCTTGACCATGAAGCTGGTCTTGGTCCCCTTCATCGCCTTGTCCATGGCCTTCAGGTTGGCCAGGGTCTTCTCGAACTTGGCCCCCACATAGGTGGCCTCGTAGCTGGCCTTGTCCCAGCCGGCGAACGAGAACTGGACATAGGCCAGGCCCAGGCCGGCGATGCGCTCGATGCGCTCCTGGGTCAGCGGGGTGCCGTTGGTGACGATGCCGACCTGCATCCCTTCGGCGACGGCGCGTTCCAGCATCTCGAAGATGTGCGGGTGCAGGAACGGCTCGCCCTGGCCGGCCAGGATGTGCATGGTCTTGATGCCGTTGGCCTTGCATTCGGCCAGCACGCGCTCGAATACCGGCCAGTCCATGAAGCCGGTGTTGGTTTTCCACACCTCGTGGCCGCACATGGCGCAGCGCAGGTTGCAGCGGCGCGAGATCTGGACATAGACCTCCCACGGGATCAGGTCGCGTCGCTCGGCCTGGGCGATGACCATGGCGCGCGCCCGGTTGAGCTCGGCGCCCGCCTCGGGCCGGCCGGCCTCGTCCAGCGCCAGCCCGTGCAGATAGCGCAGCCGGGCCTGGTTGGGCTGGAAGCCCACGGCCACGTCCAGCAGCGGCACCGCGTCGGCGGGGCGGTCCTGCTCGATCAATGCGCCGGCCAGGCCGACCATGCTGTCGAGATGGGTGGGGGCGTGGGCAAGCACCAGGCGGAAGGCGGCCTCGGCCTCGGCGAAGCGTTCCAGCATCATCAGCACCCCGGCCCGGCGGTATTCGGCGTCGGGGTGGCCGGGCAGGCGGGCCAGCAGGCGTTCGGCCTCGACCAGGCGCTGGGTCTGGGTCAGCTGCTGGGCTTCGGCCAGGATGGCCGCCGGGTCGAGGCGGCGCGGGGCCGTCCGTTTGGCGTTGCGGGTCAAGCCGGCTCCTGGGCTGCTTGGGCGGGGCGGGGGCATATTGTGCCTGCGCCGGGGGGCGGCCCGCAACTCCGTTCGGATTGTCGCGGCGCTCCGGCTGGGGCATAGTCTTGTCGGATGCAATTTCCACCCTGGGGGACGTGCCGTCGTGCACATGGGGAGCGGGAACGACGGAACCTTGGACCTGGACCGGGACGCGGCCTGGCCGGAACGGCGCTGGCGTTTCGGCATCCGCGCCAAGCTGGTGGTCGCCGCCGCCACCATCGCGGCCATGACCATCCTGGCCGGCATCATGACCTGGGCCAGCTATTCCGACGTCGAGCGGCTGCTGGCCGCGGTCAGCCGCACCAACCTGCCCGGCGTCTCGGCCGCGCTGAAGCTGTCCGAGGCCACCGCCCGGCTGGCCGCCACCGCGCCGGCGCTCAACGCCGCCCAGACCCAGACCCAGCGCCACAACCACCTGGCCGCCCTGCAGCAGCACACCCAGCGCCTGCTGGGCCTGATCGACGCCATCGAGGGCGTCGGCGCCGAACGCGCCACCGTCGACGAACTGCGCTCGCTGGTCGCGGCGGTGGGCGACAACATCCAGGTGCGCGACACCCATGTGGAAAAGCGCCTCCTGCAGGCCGAGCATGCCCGCACCCAGGCCGCCGCGCTGGCGGCAGTCGACCGCGACGTGATCCGGGTGATGGAGCGGACCGGGCTGGATCCCACCTTGTCCATGGTGCTGTCGGCGCTGCACGACCTGCAGGCGGCCCAGGCGGCCGAGGACATCGAGGGCGTGACCGCCGCCCGGCGCGCCTATGAGGAACAGGCCCGCCGGCTGGCGGTGATGATCGAGGCCACCCAGGGCCGCCGCGACGATCCCGTGCGCGAACTGGCCCGGCGCGCCATCGAGCTGGGCAGCGGCAGCGACAATGTCTTCGAGCTGCGCTCGCTGCAGCTGCTGACCCGGGCGCGCCTGCAGGCGGTCGACGACGAGGGCCGCGACCTGGTCGCCCGCATCTCGGCGGTGGTGGGCCGCCTGGTGGTTGCCGCCGAGGACGCCGCCGCCGAGAACGAGCGCGAGGCCGAGCGCGCGCTGACCAAGGGCCGCCGGGTGCTGCTGGCGATCGCCGTCGGCACCGTCTTCGGCCCGCTGATGTTCGTGTGGGTCTACCTGGGCCGCAACATGGTCGCCCGCCTGACCAGCCTGGCCCAGTCCATGCACCGCATCGCCGACGGCGACTTCCGCTCGCCCATCGAACGGTCGGGCAACGACGAGATCACCGACATGGCCACCGAGCTGGTGGTGTTCCGCGACGCCATGGCCCGCGTCCAGGACTCCACCGCGGCGCTGATGGAAAGCGAGAAGCGGTTGCGCCGCATCCTCGACACCTCGCCGCTGGCGCTGGCCATCTCGCGCGCCGCCGACCACAGCCTGCTCTACGTCAATCCGCGCTGGGCCGAGCTGTTCATGGTGCGCGAGGCCGAGGCCATCGGGCTGGCCGCCTCGTCGTTCTATGCCGACGCGTCCGACCGCCACCGCCTGGTCGAGATGGTGCGCGAATACGGCTACATCAATTCGCACGAGTGCCTGATGTGCGCCGGCGACGGCCACCTGTTCTGGGCCATCCAGTCGGCGGCCGAGATCGAGATGGACGGCGAGCCGGCGGTGATCGTCACCACCACCGACATTACCCGGCGCAAGGAGGCCGAGGCGGCGCTGGCCGGCGCCAAGCGCGAGGCCGAGGACGCCAGTCAGGCCAAGTCCCTGTTCCTGGCCACCATGAGCCACGAGATCCGCACGCCCATGAACGGCGTGCTGACCATGGCCCAGCTGCTGGAAGACATGCCGCTGCCGCCCGAGCAGCGCGAGATGGCCCGGGTCATCCGCGATTCGGCCAACACGCTTCTGACCATCATCAACGACATCCTCGACTTCTCGAAGATCGAGTCGGGCAAGCTGCAGATCGAGCTGGTGCGGATGTCGCTGGTCGAGATCGTCGAGAGCGTCGCCGAGTTGCTGGCCCCGCGCGCCCAGGAAAAGGGCATCGGCCTGATCACCTATGTGGATCCGGCCCTGCCCGAGCACGTCATCGGCGATCCGGTGCGGCTGCGCCAGATCATCATCAACCTGGCCGGCAATGCGGTGAAGTTCACCGACCGCGGCTATGTGCGCATCGCCGTCGAGGCCGAGGGTGATGCGAACGCGAGGCCCATGTCGCTGCGCATCTCGGTGACCGACACCGGCATCGGCCTGGACGACGAGCAGCAGCAGCGCCTGTTCGAGCCCTTCGCCCAGGCCGACGTCACCATCGCCCGGCGCTATGGCGGCACCGGGCTGGGCCTGTCCATCTGCCGCCGCCTGGTGGCGATGATGGGCGGCGAGATCGGCGTGACCAGCCGCCTCGACGAGGGGGCGACCTTCTGGTTCCGCCTGGCGCTGGACGTCGATGCCGAGACCGCCGACGCCGAGCACGGCCCCGACCTGGCCGGCATCGCCGTGCTGGTGCTGGCCGAGGGGCCGGCGGCGGCCGAATGCATCCGCCAGTACCTGGGCCACCTGGGCGCCCAGGTGGCGGTGGTGGCCTCGACCGACGGGGCCCTGGCCGCGGTGCGCGCCGCCTCGCTGGCCGGCTGGAGCTATGACGTGGTGCTGATGGACGGCGCCCAGGATTTCCGCCTCCGGGTCTCGGTGGCCCGCGCCCTGCTGGCCGCGGTGGGCAGCGCCGCCAGCACCCGGGTGGTGATGGTGGCACCCCACGCCACCTATTCCGCCTCCGCCCTGGAAGCGCGCGAGGCCGGGCTGTTCGGGACGCTGTCCAAGCCCATCCGCCGCGTCGACCTGTGGCGTGTCGTCGCCGCCGCCGCCGGCCGCGGCCTGATGCCGCAGGAAGAGGAAGAGGACCGCGGCGGCGACGAGGTCTTCGTGCCGCCCTCGGTCGACGAGGCCGCCGCGGCCGGCGCCCTGATCCTGGTGGCCGAGGACAATCCCACCAATCAGGTGGTGATCCGCCGCCTGATGGAACGCCTGGGCTATGCCGTCGAGATCGTCGCCAACGGCGTCGAGGCCTGGGAACGCCTGCAGATCCGCGACTACGGCCTGCTGCTGACCGACTGCCACATGCCGGAGATGGACGGCTACGAACTGACCGCCCGGGTGCGTGCCTGGGAAGAAGAGACCATGCACCGCATCCCCATCGTGGCGCTCACCGCCGATGCCCTGGCCGGCACCGCGCGCAAGTGCCAGGACTGCGGGATGGACGCCTTTCTGGCCAAGCCGGTCGACCGCACCCAGCTGGACGGCACCATCCGCCGCCTGCTGCCCCGCGCCGTCGCCCTGCGTCGCCGCCGGGGCGCCGTCGACCCCGTCGAGCACGGCCCCGCGCAGATGCCCAGTCTCGATGCCGTGCGGCCGTCCGAGCCGGCGCCCGCGCCCATCGTCCTGGACGCGCCCGAGCTGCCGCCGGTCCTCGATCTCACCCCCATGCGCGAGATCTTCGGCGAGATCGGCGCCGAGGCCCGCGAACTGCTGGTCCTGTTCGTCGACAGCACCGGGCCGCTGGTCGAGGACATGCGCCATACCCTGAACAAAGGGGATTTCGAATCCCTGCGCGAGGCCGCCCATTCGGCCAAGGGTGCCGGAAACAGCGCCGGTGCCTATCGTTTCGGCCGCTACTGCGCCGATATGGAAAAGGCGGCCGTAGCCGCCGACCGCGACCGCGCCGTCGACCTGCTGGTGCCGCTGGAACGCGCGTTCGCCGAGGCCAAGGCGGCGATCGCCGATATCTGAGGGTCCGCCCATGCTGCGCCGCCTGCTTGCCGCCCTGCTGGTCCTGGTTCCCGCCATCGGCTGGGCCAAGGACGAGCTGACCATCGGCGTCACCCAGTTCCCGGCGACGCTGAACCCGGCCATCGAGTCCATGCTGGCCAAGACCTACATCCTGGGACTGGCCGAGCGTCCGATCACCGCCTACGATGCCGGCTGGCAGCTGGTCTGCATGCTGTGCGAAAAGCTGCCCACCATCGAGAACGGCCTGGCCAAGCCCGAGGACCTGGGCGGCGGCAGGAAGGGCGTGGCCATCACCTACACCCTGAAGGCCGACGCCCGCTGGGGCGACGGCAAGCCGGTGACCAGCGACGACGTGGTCTTCGCCTGGGAGGTGGGCAAGGACCCGCAGTCGGGGGTGGCCTCGGGCGAGCTGTTCCGCCGCATCCTGCGCATCGAGGTGAAGGACCCGCGCACCTTCACCCTGCACCTGGACCGGCTGACCTTCGACTACAACGCCATCAACGACCTGCACCCGCTGCCCGCCCACATCGAGCGCGAGCGCTTCCGCGCCGCCCCGGCCGAGTACCGCAACCGCACCGCCTACGACCAGGAGCCGGCCAATCCCGGCCTGTGGGATGGTCCCTATCGGGTGGTGCAGGTGGTCCAGGGCAGCCATGTGGCGCTGGAACCCAACCCCCACTGGGCCGGGCCCAAGCCCGCCTTCCGCCGCATCGTGGTCAAGACGGTCGAGAATACCGCCGCGCTCGAGGCCAATCTTTTGTCGGGCGGCGTCGACATGGTCGCCGGCGAGCTGGGCTTGCCGCTCGAGCAGGCCATCGCCTTCGAGAAGCGCCACAAGGACGGCTGGGTGGTGGTTTTCAAGCCGTCGCTGGTCTACGAGCACCTGGACGTCAACCTGTCCAACCCCGTACTTGCCGATCTGCGGGTGCGCCGGGCGCTGATGCTGGGGCTGGACCGCCAGGCGCTGTCCAAGCAGCTGTTCGACGGCCGCCAGCCGGTGGCCGATTCCTTCGTGCCTCCGCTGGACTGGATGTATACGGACCAGGTGCCGAAATACCCCTTCGACCCCGCCAAGGCCGCCCAACTGCTGGACGAGGCCGGGTGGACCGCCGGGCCGGGGGGCATGCGCCGCAACGCCAAGGGCGAGCCGCTGGCGGTCGAGCTGGCGACCACCGCCGGCAACCGCTCGCGCGAGCTGGTGGCCCAGGTGCTGCAGTCCCAGTGGCGCAAGATCGGCATCGAGGCCCGCCTGAAAGCCGAGCCGCCGCGGGTGTTCTTCGGCGACACGGTGACCCGGCGCAAGTTTCCGGGCCTGGCCATGTTCGCCTGGTATTCGGCGCCCGAGAACGTACCCCGCTCGACGCTGCATTCCGAGGGCATCACCACGGCCGCCAACAACTGGTCGGGCCAGAACTACACCGGCTATGCCAGCCCGGCCATGGACAAGCTGATCGACGCCGTCGAGGTCGAGCTGGACAAGCCCAAGCGCAAGGCGCTGTGGGCCCAACTGCAGGCCCTCTACGCCACCGACCTGCCGGCGCTGCCGCTGTTCTTCCGCGCCGACGCCTTCATCCTGCCCAAGGGCCTGGCCGGGCTGGTGCCCACCGGCCACCAGGACCCCAGCACGCTCTGGGTCGAAAACTGGCGGTGGCCGTGACCCGTCACCTGGCGTCGCGGCTGGTCCAGTCGCTGCTGGTGCTGCTGGTCATGTCGTTCGTCGTGTACGGGCTGATGGGCCTGATGCCGGGCGACCCCATCGACCTGATGATCGCCGGCGACCCCCACCTGACCGCCGCCGACGCCGCGCGCCTGAAGGCGCTCTACGGCCTGGACAAGCCGTGGACCGAACGCTACCTGCGCTGGCTGGTCCAGGTGGGGCAGGGCGAACTGGGCTATTCCCGCCTTTATGCCCGCCCGGTGACCGAGGCCATGGCGCCGGCCCTGGCCAACACGGCGATGCTGATGGGCGCGGCCCTGCTGGTGTCGCTGGCGGTGGCGCTGCCCTTGGGCATCCTGGCCTCGATCCGGCCGCGCTCGGCCTTCGACCACGCGGTCAACCTCCTGGCCTTCGCCTCGGTGTCGGTGCCGGTGTTCTGGCTGGGGCTGATGCTGATCGTGGTGTTCGCGGTCGTGCTGGGCTGGCTGCCGGCCAGCGGCATGGAGACCATCGGCGGCGAGGGCGGCGGCGGTGTGGCCGACCGGCTGCGCCACATGGTGCTGCCGGTGGCCGCGCTGGGACTGGCCGGCATCGGCCAGTACGCGCGCCACATGCGCGCCGCCATGATCGCCGAGGCCCACCACGACTATATCCGCACCGCGCGCGCCAAGGGCTGTTCGCCCGCCCGGGTGGTGCTGGGCCATGCCCTGCGCAACGCCTTGATCCCGGTGACGACCATCGTCGCCCTCGAACTCGGCGGCCTGTTCTCGGGGGCGCTGATCACCGAGACGGTGTTCGCGTGGCCGGGCATGGGCCGGTTGATCTACGAATCGGTGATGGGCAACGACTTCAACCTGGCGCTGACCGGGCTGCTGCTGGCCACCGCCATGACGCTGGCGGGCTCGATCCTGGCCGACCTGGCCTATGGCTGGCTCGACCCGCGGGTGAGCCTGGGATGAGGCGCGATCGGCCGGCGCTGCTGGGGGCCCTGCTGCTGGCGGCGCTGGTCGTGGTCGTCGCCATCGGCCCCGCCGTGCTGCCCGACCCCGAGGCGCTGGACCTGCTGGCCCGCTACGCGCCGCCGTCGGCCGACCACTGGCTGGGCACCGACGAGTTGGGCCGCGACGTGTGCGCCCGCCTGGTCCAGGGCGGCCGGGTGTCGCTGCTGGTCGCCGCCGTCACCGCAGTCGTCGCCACCGCCATCGGCACCGGGCTGGGGCTTCTGGCCGGCTATCACGGCGGGCTGCTGGATGCGGCGCTGATGCGCCTGACCGACGGGGTGATGGCGCTGCCGCTGCTGCCCCTGCTGATCGTGCTGGCCGCCGTCGATCCGGCCAAGCTGGGCCTGCCGCCCGGCGTGCTGCAGTCGGAAGGCTTCGCCCTGGCCCGGCTGGTGGCCATCATCGCCCTGGTCGGCTGGACCACGGTGGCCCGTCTGGTGCGCGCCCAGTCCCTCTCGGTGAGGAACCGCGACTTCGTCCGCGCCGCGGTGGCGGTGGGCGCCGGGCCGGTGCGCATCATGCTCCGCCACGTGCTGCCCAACGTGGCCTCGCCCATCGTGGTCGCCGCCACCTTGTCGGTGGGCAACATCATCCTGATCGAAAGCGCCCTGTCGTTCCTGGGCCTAGGCATCCGCCCGCCGCTGGCGTCGTGGGGCAACATGCTGACCGGGGCCATGGACGTGGTGTGGAGCGCGCCCCTGCTGGCGGTGTGGCCCGGCGCGGCCATCTTCCTGACCGTGCTGGCCTTCAACCTGCTGGGCGACGGCCTGAGCCGTGCCTTCGACCCGCGCGGTCGCGATTGACAGCCGGCCCGGGCGGGCGCAACCCTTTTCGGAAGCATTCCGGACAAGGGGGAGGGCCGATTATGAAGAAGCCGATGATGATCGTCGCAGGGCTGGCGGTCGCGGTGGTGGCGGTTGTCGCCATCGCGCTGGGCCTGCTGGTGTCGAACCTGGACGGCCTGGTCAAGGCGGCCATCGAGAAATATGGGTCCCAGGTCGCCGGGGTGCCGGTCAAGGTCGACGCGGTCAAGATCTCGCTGTCCGACGGCAAGGGCTCGATCAAGGGGCTGGTGGTCGGCAACCCGAAGGGCTTCACCACCGACTCGGCCTTCCGCCTGGGCGAGGTGGCGCTGACCATCGACACCGGTTCGGTCACCGCCAATCCGGTGGTGATCAAGGAAATCCTGGTCTCGGCGCCCGAGGTCACCTACGAGTTGGCCGGCACCTCCAGCAACATCGACGCCATCCAGAAGAACGTCGCCGCCGCGTCCGGCGGGGCCAAGTCCGAGCCCGCGGCCAAGGAGCCGGCCAAGGGCGAGGAGCGCAAGCTGGTGATCGACCAGCTGCTGATCCAGGGCGGCAAGGTCAACCTGGCTGCAGCCACTCCGCTGTCGACCGGCAAGATGACCGGGGCGCTGCCCGACATCCGCCTGACCGGCATCGGCCGCAAGAGCGGCGGCGCCACCGGTGCCGAGGTGGCCGGCCAGGTGATGAACGCCCTGTCCAAGGCGGCCCTTGAAGGGGCGTCGAAGATGGGCGTGGGCAACCTGATGGACCAGGGCGGCAAGATGCTCGACAAGGCGACCGGCGGCGCCGGCGACGCAGTCAAGGGGCTGTTGGGTAGATAAGTGCCGAGGCGGCTCCCACATTGTAGTCCACGACCTGCGGGAGCCGCCCCATGCCCGATATCCGCTCCTCCGAAATCACCGACCGGCGCCATTACCTGGACCGCCGCCGCTTCCTGATGATGGGCGCCGCCGCGGCGCTGCCCGACTTCACCAAGGGGGCGGTGACGCTGGACGAGAAGAAGACGCCGCTCGAGGCGGTGACCACCTACAACAATTTCTACGAGTTCGGCACCGACAAGGCCGACCCCGCCCGCGTCGCCCCCGAGGCGTTCAAGCCGATCAAGCCGTGGACGGTGGCGGTCGAGGGCGAGTGCGCAAAACCCGCCACGGTGGCCTATGAAGACCTGATCCGCCCCGCCCGGCTGGAGGAGCGCGTCTATCGCATGCGCTGCGTCGAGGGCTGGTCCATGGTCATCCCCTGGGTCGGCGTGCCGCTGGGCGCAATCCTGCAGCGCTTCGAGCCCACCTCGCGGGCCAAGTACGTCGAGTTCACCACCCTGATGGATCCCAAGCGCATGCCCGGCCAGCGCACGCCGGTGCTGGACTGGCCGTATGTGGAGGGCCTGCGCATGGACGAGGCCATGCACCCGCTGACCCTGCTGGCGGTCGGCCTGTACGGCGAGGAGCTGCTGCCGCAGAACGGCGCGCCCATCCGGCTGGTGGTGCCGTGGAAGTACGGCTTCAAGTCCATCAAGTCGATCGTGCGCATCCGCTTCGTCGAGACCCAGCCGGTGTCGACGTGGATGCGCTCGGCCCCGCGCGAGTACGGCTTCTATTCCAACGTCAACCCCGAGGTCGACCACCCGCGCTGGAGCCAGGCCACCGAGCGGCGCATCGGCGAGTTCTTCCGGCGCAAGACCTTGCCGTTCAACGGCTATGGCGACCAGGTCGCCGGGCTTTATGCCGGCATGGACCTGCGGAAGGATTTCTGATGAGGAAGCCCGGGCGGCGACGGCTGGCCAAGCCGGTGGTGTTCGTCGCCTGCCTGGGGCCGCTTGCCTGGCTGGTATGGCAGGCCTTCTTCGGCTATCTGGGGGTCAACCCCATCGAGACGGTCAATCGCTTCCTCGGCGACTGGGCGCTGCGCTTCCTGCTGCTGTCGCTGGCCGTCACCCCGGTGCGCAAGGTGACCGGCTGGACGGCGCTGGGTCGCTTTCGGCGCATGATCGGGCTCTACGCCTTCTTCTACGCCTGCCTGCACCTATCGTCCTATGTGGGCCTTGACCTGTTCTTCGACTGGCACGCGCTGGGCAAGGACGTCTTGAAGCGCAAGTTCATCACCGTCGGCATGCTGGCCTTCGCCCTGCTGGTCCCGCTGGCGGCGACCTCGACCGATGCCATGCTGCGCCGGCTGGGCGGGCGGCGCTGGCGCATGCTGCACCGGGCCGTCTACGGGATCGGCGTGCTGGCGGTGGTGCACTACTGGATGATGGTCAAGGCCGACATCCGCCAGCCGCTCCTGTACGGCGCCATCCTGGCGGTGCTGCTGGGCTATCGCGCCGCGGCGGCGACGCTTCAGCCCCGCCCCGGCGGGCGAGGCTGAAGGTCCGTTTTCACTTGTTCTGGTCGGTGGTCGACCCGGCCCCGCCGGTCGAGCCCGACGAGCCGGACTGGCCCTGGGTTCCCTGCTGGGGGGCGGGTGTCGGCGTGGCCTGCTGCTTGTTGGCGGGCTGCTGGGCCTGCTCCTGCCCGCGGTTGTCGCAGGCGGACAGCCCGACCGCGAGCCCGATCAGGGAGACCGCCAGGATTCGCTTCAGCATCGTCGTCCTCCAGTGTGGGGCACCTGTCCTGATCGAAACGTGCCCGCCTGCGGAAGGTTCCCGGTTCCGTGCGGGCCGCGGCCGGGTCATAATGGCCGCCCGACCCACCTCGAAGGATCAGGCATGCGCGTCCTTCCCGCCCTGGCGCTGGCTTTGGTGCTGGCGGCGCAGCCCGCCCTGGCCAAGCCCAAACACTGCCTGTCGAAGGGCGAGGTCCGCTCGGAGCAGATCATCCGCCACGGCGTCTTCCTGCGCGAGGCCGCCAACGCGTGCGAGGGCACCTACGTTTCGGGCGTGCGCAAGGCGTGGGAGGATTTCGTGGTGCGCTTCAACGACCGCTTCAAGAAGGCCAACGACGACCGCATCAAGGCCTTCCAGCGCGAGTTTCCCGATAACTGGAAGCGGATGATCACCTCGGCCGACGGGCAGATCGTCACCTATCACCGCCATACCCCGCTGACCAAGGGCTATTGCGAGAACGTCGACGAGCTGGTCAAGGAGCTGTCCGGCGGCTTCAACGCCTTCACCACCCAGGCCGAGACCATCCAGAACGAAGTGCTGTCCGACTACAAGAACTGCCGGTAGCCGCGGCCGTCGCCCCCGGGCTCGACCCGGGGGGTCCATGGATGGGGCCTAGTGCTGCTGCGGTGGGGCGTTGTTGACGCGCTCGTTGATGGGGCTGACCGCGTCGGTGGCCACCTGGCTGGACAATTCCAGCAGCCGCGCGCTTTCGTGCAGCAGGGTCTCGACGCTTTCGCGCACCAGGTCGCGGCTGATCTGCACCACGTCCTCGACCGAGCGGCACCCCATCAGGTCGTTGGCGGCACGCATGCCGATCCGCAGCGAATTCTGGGTGTACTGCATCATCTCCATGCTCATGTCCTGCATGCCCTTGGCCAGGCGGGCGCCCGACTGCATCAGGGCGTCGACGTCGTCGCGCGACACGTCGGTCATGTCGCGGTAGGCCCGCGCCCCGGCGGTCATCATGCCGCGCATCTGGTCGCCGGACCGCCGGCCGAAATCGGCGATCTGGGCTACTCCGCGCTCGGCGGTGCGGGTGGCACCCTGTGCCGCCCGGTGGCCGGTTTCCGCGGCCTGGCGTCCGGCTTCCGCAGCCTGGCCTGCCGCCTGCGCCGCCGTGCCGGCGGGATCGGCCCCGCCATTGCCGGGGCGGTCGCCGCTATCCTTGTCGTCCTTCTTCGTGGCCATGAAGCTGTCCTTCTGCTGGGTGTCCCCTCGGCGGTTCCGTCGGCTGTAACACAAGCAGCACCCGGCAGGTTCCATGGCCCCTGAAAAGCAAATCGCCCCGGCCTTTGGGGCCGGGGCGACGAACCTTTCGATCCCTTGAGGGGATCGGCCGATCAGCTCTGCGAGCCGCCGGTCGAGGCCAGGTACATGACGATGCTGGTGAACACCGCGGTCAGCAGCAGGCCCAGGTAGATCATGAAATTCATCGGGCTGGCCGCGCCGAACAGGGCACCCAGGACCGGGGCCGACAGATACAGCACGATGACCAGCACGCCGGCCACCGTCAGGCCGAGAACCTTCGGAAGGACGTCCATAATACGCTCCTTGGCATTCCAATGCCGGCCCGGCGGGCCGGTCCCCACGCGGACTGATGTATCAGATTCGCAGCCGACGCGAAAGATCGTTTCATTCTATTTCAAGGTTATTTCCATCGCCGTTGGTGGCATTGAAACCCCCCGCGGCCAGGGAAAGATGGGGTGGCAGCCCAGGCGGAAAGGCGAGGTGGACCGGTGGACCGCGGCCCCAGGATCTACAACCTCTTTCCACCCTTGGTCGGGCCCATCTCCCGATGGGTGGCCGAGCTGCCCCGCATTGCCGCCTTGGGCTTCGACTGGGTGTGGGTCAACCCGTTCCACTATCCGGGGTTCTCGGGCAGCCTGTACGCCATCAAGGACTATCTGGCGCTGAACCCGCTGTTCGCGGATGAGGGCGCCGGTCCCCCCGAAGTCCAGCTGTCGGCCTTCACCGCCGCGGCGCGCGGCCATGACCTGCGCGTGATGATGGACCTGGTGGTCAACCACACCTCCAAGGATGCGCTGCTGGTCGGCCAGCATCCCGACTGGTACGCCCGCACGCCCGCGGGCGAGCTGAAGTCCCCCGGCGCGGTCGACCCCGACGACCCCGCCAAGGTGACCGAGTGGGGCGACCTGGCCGAGATCGACTATGGCCGGCCCGACTTGTGGCCAGCGCTGGTCGAGCACTGGGGCGGGCTGGTGCAGCATTACGCCAGGCTGGGCTTTGCCGGCTTCCGCTGCGACGCCGCCTACAAGGTGCCGGCCGAGGTATGGGCCGGCGTCGTCGCCATGGGCCGCGAGGTCGATCCCACCCTGCATTTCGCCGCCGAGACCTTGGGCTGCCCGACCGAGGCGGTGGCGGCGCTGCACCGGGCCGGCTTCGACTGGTTGTTCAACTCGGCCAAGTGGTGGGACTTCCACGCCCCCTGGCTGCTCGAGCAGTACGACCTTTTCCGCGCCATTGCCCCCTCCATCGCCTTTCCCGAAAGCCACGACACGCCCCGGCTGGGCACCGAGGTCCAGGGCGACGAGCAGGCCTGGTATCGGCTGCGCGCCTGGTTCTCGGCCTTCTTCTCGGCCGGCTGGATGATGCCCATGGGCTACGAATGGGGGTGGACGCGGCCGCTCGACGTGGTGGCGACCAGGCCCGACGACCGCGAGCCGGTACGCTTCGACCTGTCGGCGGTGATTGCCGAGGTCAACCGCACCAAGGCCGCCACCCCGGCCATGAACGTCGAAGGGCCGCAGCGGCGGCTGACCGATGCGTCGTCGCCGCTGGTGGTGCTGCTGCGGACCACCCCCGACGGCCGCCACTCGGCGCTGCTGGCCATGAACGTGGACCCGGTGCGCACGCTGACCGTCGAGCCCGCCCGCCTGGCCTCCGGCGTCGAGGGGTTGCCGACCCGGCTGGTGCTGCCGCCGCTCGGCGCCCAGGTCTGCGCCGGCCATGCCGCCACCGCCCAGCGCCCGCGCGCCGCCGCCGAACGGGCAGCCGCCCTGCCCATGGTGCGCGAGGATCCCGGCCTGCCCGACACCGCGGCGCCGGGCATCCTGATCCTGGCGGTGGCGCCTTGCGTCGACGGCGGCCGCTTTCCGGTCAAGCGCGAGGAGGGCGACAGCCTGGAGGTGAGCGCCGACATCCTGAAGGACGGCCACGACCTGCTGGCCGCCCGCGTGCTCTGGCGCGAGGTCGGTGCCGATCGCTGGCGGGCCGAGCCCATGGCGCTTGCCGATAACGACCGCTGGCTGGGCCGGGTGCGGCTGGACCGGCCGGGGCGGGTCGCCTACACCATCGAGGCCTGGGTCGACGCCTATGAGACCTGGCGCTCGGACCTGGGTAAGAAGCGCGCCGCCGACCAGCCGGTCGCGGTCGAGCTTGCCGAGGGCCGCCAACTGCTCGACGCCGCCACCGCCCGCATGGAGGGCGACGACCGGGCGCGCATGGAAACCCTGCTGGCCGGCCTCGACGACATCGAAGACGAGGACGAGAGGGCCGACGTCATGGTCTCGACCCTGGTGCGCGGGCTGATGGCGCGCTGGCCCGACCGCTCGCGGGCAGTGCGCCACGACAAGGTCTACGAGGTGGTGGTCGACCGGGTGCGCGCCCGCTTCGCCGCCTGGTACGAGATGATGGCCCGCAGCCAGGGCACCGATCCCCAGAAAAGCGCCACCTTCAAGGACTGCGAGCGCCGCCTGCCCGACATCGCGCGGATGGGCTTCGACGTGGTCTACCTGTTGCCCATCCACCCCATCGGCCGCGTCCATCGCAAGGGCCCCGACAACACCCTGGTGGCCGGCGAGGACGACCCCGGCAGCCCCTACGCCATCGGTTCCGACGAGGGCGGGCACACCGCCGTCCACCCCGAACTGGGCACGCTGGACGATTTCCGCCGCTTCTTGAGCCGGGCACGCGAGCTGGGGATGGAGATCGCGCTGGACTTCGCCATCCAGTGCGCCCCCGACCACCCGTGGGTGCGCCAGCATCCCGACTGGTTCGTCTTCCGCCCCGACGGCACCATCCGCTATGCCGAGAACCCGCCCAAGAAGTACCAGGACATCGTCAACGTCGACTTCCACGGGACGGGCGCGCCGGGCTTGTGGCGGGAGCTGCGCGAGGTGGTGCTGTTTTGGGTGCGCGAAGGCGTGCGCATATTCCGCGTCGACAACCCCCACACCAAGCCGATCCCGTTCTGGGAATGGCTGATCCGCAGCGTCCAGGACGCCCATCCCGATGTCGTCTTCCTGTCCGAGGCGTTCACCCGGCCCAAGATGATGAAGGCATTGGCCAAGATCGGCTTCACCCAGTCGTACACCTATTTCACTTGGCGCACCTTCAAGGCCGAGATCACCGCCTATTTCCAGGAGCTGGCCCACGGCGAGGGACGCGACTACCTGCGGCCCATGCTGTTTCCCACCACGCCCGACATCCTGCCGCCGTTCCTGCAGACCGGCGGGCGCGCGGCGTTCCGCATCCGGCTGGTGCTGGCGGCGACGCTGTCGCCCCTTTACGGCATCTACAACGGCTACGAGCTGTGCGAGGGCGCGGCCATCCCGGGCAAGGAGGAATACCTGCACTCGGAGAAGTACCAGTACAAGGTCTGGGACTGGAACCGGCCGGGCAACATCAAGGAGGAGATCGCCCGCATCAACGCCATCCGCCGGGAAAATCCGGCGCTGCACGAGCTGGAAAACCTGGCCTTCCACGACGCCGACGACGAGGCGGTGCTGTTCTATTCCAAGGTGTCGCCGGACCGTTCCAGCCAGGTGTTCGTGGCGGTGACGCTGGATCCCTTCGACGTGCGCGAGGCGGAGCTGAGCTTCCCGCTTGCCCATATGGGCGTGCCCGAGGGCGAGACCTTCGAGGTCGAGGAACTGCTGACCGGCCGGCGCCACCTGTGGCGGGGGGCCAGGCACCGGATCCGCTTCGATCCGGCGGTGGCCCCCGCAGTCCTTTTCCGCGTCACCGTGTGGAGCAGCGTCGACTACCGCACCCCGTGCCTGTGAGACGGCGGTTCGGGCGGCAATGAGGGTCCTGCGATGTGGTACAAGGACGCGGTCTTCTATCAGGTCCATGTCCGCTCGTTCTTCGATGCGGACGGTGACGGCGTCGGCGACTTTCCCGGCCTGACGGCCAAGCTGGACTACATCCAGCATTTGGGCGTCGACACCATCTGGCTGCTGCCGTTCTATCCGTCGCCGCTCAAGGACGACGGCTACGACATCGCCGACTACCGGGCGATCAATCCGGCCTACGGCAGTTTGCGCGACTTCCGCACCTTCGTGCGCGAGGCCCATCGCCGGTCCTTGCGGGTGGTCACCGAGTTGGTGATCAACCACACCTCGGATCAGCACCCGTGGTTCCAGCGGGCGCGCCGGGCGAGGACAGGGTCGGCGGCGCGCGATTACTATGTCTGGAGCGACGACGACAAGCGCTACGCCGGCACCCGGATCATCTTCACCGACACCGAGAAGTCCAACTGGGCCTGGGACGACGAGGCCCGCGCCTTCTACTGGCACCGCTTCTTCTCGCACCAGCCCGACCTCAACTTCGCCAACCCGCGGGTGGTGCGCGAGATGATCGCGGTGATGCGCTACTGGCTGGACATGGGGGTCAACGGGCTGCGGCTGGATGCGGTGCCCTACTTGTGCGAGCGCGAGGGCACCAACAACGAGAACCTGCCCGAGACCCACGGCGTGCTCAAGCAGCTGCGCCAGGCGCTCGACCACTCGCACCCCGAGGCCATGTTCCTGGCCGAGGCCAACCAGTGGCCCGAGGACGTACGCGCCTATTTCGGCGAGGGCGACGAGTGCCACATGGCCTTCCACTTCCCGCTGATGCCGCGCATGTACATGGCGGTGGCGCGTGAGGACCGGCATCCGATCACCGACATCATGCGCCAGACCCCCGACATCCCCGAGGCCTGCCAGTGGGCGGTGTTCCTGCGCAATCACGACGAGCTGACCCTGGAAATGGTCACCGACCGCGAGCGCGACTACCTGTGGAGCACCTATGCCGCCGACCGCCAGGCCCGCATCAACGTCGGCATCCGCCGCCGCCTGGCCCCGTTGATGGACAACGACCGCCGCCGCATCGAGCTGTTGAACGGCCTGTTGTTCTCCATGCCCGGCACGCCCATCGTCTATTACGGCGACGAGCTGGGCATGGGCGACAACGTCTTCCTGGGCGACCGCAACGGCGTGCGCACGCCCATGCAGTGGAGCGAGGACCGCAATGGCGGCTTTTCGCGCGCCGACCCGGCGCGGCTGTTCCTGCCGGCCAACATGGACCCGGTCTACGGCTTCCAGGCGGTCAACGTCGAGGCGCAGGAACGCAGCCCGTCGTCGCTGCTCAACTGGATGAAGCGGATGATCGCGGTGCGCCGCGGGCGCCCCAGCTTCGGCCGCGGCAGCTTGCGCTTCCTCTATCCCAGCAACCGCCGCATCCTCGCCTATCTGCGCGAATGCCAGGCCGAAACGGTGCTGTGCGTGGTCAACCTGTCGCGCCAGGCCCAGGGGGTGGAGCTGGACCTGTCTGCCTTCCGCGGCCGGGTGCCGGTCGAGCTGACCGGGCAGTCGGCCTTCCCGCCCATCGGCGAGCTACCCTACTTCCTCACCCTGCCGGGCTACGGGTTCTATTGGTTCTTGCTGTCGGCCGAGACCGAGCCGCCGGCCTGGCACATCCACCTGCCCGGCACCGTGCCCGAGCTTTTCACCATCGTGGTGCGCCAGGGGGCGACCGACCTGACTTCGGGGCCGGGGCGGCGGGTGCTCGAGCACGACGTGCTGCCGCCCTACCTGCAGATGCAGCGCTGGTACGCCGACAAGGACGTCGGCCTGGCCGGGGCCGAACTGCTGCGCTGGGCCGAGCTGGTGACCAGCCGCGGCCGCTGGCTGATGGCGCTGGTGGCCACCCGGCGGGCCGACGCCCGCCTGGGGCATTATCACCTGCCGCTGGCCCTGCACTGGGGTGAGGGGCGCGAGGAACATCCCAGCCCCGGCGGCCACACCCTGGCACGCCTGCGCCACGGGCCGCGGGTCGGGCTGTTGTGCGACGCGTTTGCCGAGGACGACTTCGTCCTGGCACTGCTGGAAGCCATGCGCGAGAACGCGCGGCTTCCCGGTTCGGACGGCGCCGTGGTCTTCCACGCCACCGCCGCGCTGGCTGGCGTCGATCTGCCTGACGCGCCCCAGGTCCACCGGGTCGGCGGCGAGCAGAGCAACAGCACCGCCGTCGTCGGCGACGCCGCCGTGGTCAAGCTGATCCGCCGCCCCACCGACGGGCCGGCGCCCGAGGTCGAGATGGGCCGCTTCCTCACCGAGGTGTCGCGGTTTTCCAACACGCCGCCGCTGCTGGGCTGGGCCGAGACGGTCGATTCGGCCGGGCGCACCCGGGTGCTGGCGGTGGCCCATGGCTGGGTGCAGAACCAGGGCTCCGCCTGGGAGTGGGTGCTGGCCCAGCTGGAACGCTTCCTCGACGAGGCCAGCCTGGTGCCGCCCGAGCACCTGGCCGAGCGCATCGGCGAGGGCTTGCTGGCGCCCAGCCTGGACTTTGCCCGTATCTGCGGCCAGCGCACCGCCGAAATGCACAAGTCCCTGGCGGTGGCCACCGGCGATCCCGACTTCGACCCCGAGTTGGTGGTCGAGGCCGATCTCGATCGCTGGCGGCTGCGCGCCCTCGACCAGGCCCGGCAGGCGTTGGCGGTGCTGGGCCGCGCCGACGCCCCGGAAGCCCGCCGCCTGGCCGACGAGCCCGAGCGGCTGCTGCGGGCCATCGACCGCCGGGTGCCGCGCCGGCCGTTCGGCACCTTGATCCGCATCCACGGCGACTACCACCTGGGCCAGGTGTTGATGGCCAAGGACGACGTGCACGTGGTCGACTTCGAGGGCGAGCCGGCCAATCCCATCGAGGCGCGCCGGGCCAAGGACAGCCCGTTGCGCGACGTCGCCGGCTGGCTGCGCTCCATCGACTATGCGGTGGGCGCGACCCTGATGCGCATCGCCGAGGCCCGGCCCGAAGCGCCCGGCCAGCTGGAAGCCCCCGTACGCGACTGGCAGGGCCGCGTGGCGGCGGCTTTCCTCGATTCCTACATGCTGACGGCGCTGGAAGGAGCCGCACTCCCTCTGGACGATCCCGAGGCCCGCCATCTGCTGGATCTATTCCGGATCGAAAAAGCCTGCTACGAAATCCGCTACGAGGCTGCGAACCGTCCGGCCTGGCTGGCGATCCCCTTCAAGGGGCTGGTCGCCCTGGTCGACGCCGAGGCGGTCTGACGCGAAAGGGGAAGCCAATGCCCAAGACCCAGAGCCTGGTGGCGCGCTCGGACGCCGATGCCATCGCCAACGGCACCCATGGCGATCCCTTCGCCGTGCTGGGGCCCCATCCCCATGGCGACAAGCTGGTGGTGCGCACCTTCCAGCCCCAGGCCAAGGCGGTTTGGCTGGTGTCGCCGCCCGGCCGCACCGAGATGGAGCGGGTGCACCCCGAGGGCTTGTTCGTCGGTCGCGTCGATGCCGACATGGGCGGGTCCTACCGCCTGCTGGTCGAGTACGCCGACGGCCGCACCGAGGAGGTCGAGGACCCGTACCGCTTTCATCCGGTGCTGGGCGAGCTGGACATCCACCTGCTGGTCGAGGGCCGGCACCTGCGCACCTACGAGAAGCTGGGATCGCACCCGACCACCGTCGACGGCGTCGCCGGCGTCAATTTCGCCGTGTGGGCGCCCAATGCGCGCCGCGTCTCGGTGGTGGGCGACTTCAACCACTGGGACGGCCGCCGCCATCCCATGCGGCTGCGCCACGCCGCCGGGGTGTGGGAGATCTTCATCCCCCGGCTCGGCCACGGCACCCTCTACAAGTACGAGATCATCGGCGCCGGCGGCAACCTGCTGCCCTTGAAGGCCGACCCCTATGGTCACTATGCCGAGGTGCCGCCCAAGACCGCCTCGGTGGTGTGGGACATGGCTGAGCGGCAGTGGGGCGATCAGGCCTGGATGGAGCGCCAGCAGGCCCGCAACGACCGCCACGCCCCCATCAGCATCTACGAGGTGCACCTGGGCTCGTGGCGCCGGGTGCCCGAGGACGGCAACCGGCCGCTCAGCTACATCGAGTTGGCCGACCAGCTGGCCGACTACGTCGCCGATCTCGGCTTCACCCATGTCGAGCTGCTGCCCGTCCACGAGCATCCGTTCTCCGGGTCCTGGGGATACCAGCCGGTGGGGCTGTTCGCGCCGACCTCGCGCTTCGGCAATCCCGACGAATTCCGCGCCTTCGTCGACCGCCTGCACGCCAAGGGCATCGGCGTCATCATCGACTGGGTGGCCGGGCATTTCCCGCGAGACCCGCACGGGCTGCACTATTTCGACGGCACCCACCTTTATGAGCACGAGGACCCGCGGCTCGGCCTGCACAAGGACTGGGACACGCTGATCTACAACTACGGCCGGCGCGAGGTGGCCAACTACCTGTACGCCAACGCGCTCTACTGGCTCGAGCAGTACCACGTCGATGGCCTGCGCGTGGATGCGGTGGCGTCCATGCTCTATCTCGACTACTCCCGCGAGGCCGGCGAGTGGATCCCCAACCGCTACGGCGGCAACGAGAACCTGGATGCCATCGACTTCCTGCGCCACATGAACGAGGTGGTCTACGGCGAGCATCCCGGTGCCATGACCATCGCCGAAGAATCCACCGCCTGGCCCATGGTGTCGCGGCCGGTCTACCTGGGCGGGCTGGGCTTCGGCTTCAAGTGGAACATGGGCTGGATGCACGACACGCTGCGCTACATCTCGAAGGACCCCATCCACCGTCGCTACCACCACGACGACCTGACCTTCGGGATGCTTTATGCGTTCCACGAGAACTTCGTGCTGCCGCTGTCCCACGATGAGGTCGTGCACGGCAAGCGCTCGATCTTCGGGCGGATGCCCGGCGACCGCTGGCAGCGCTTCGCCAACCTGCGGGCCTACTACGCCTTCATGTGGACGCAGCCGGGCAAGAAGCTGCTGTTCATGGGCAGCGAGTTCGCCCAGGAAAACGAGTGGAACGTCGAATCCAGCCTGGACTGGCACCTGCTCGACGACGCCATGCACGACGGCATCCGCAAGCTGGTGCGCGACCTCAATCGCCTGTACCGGGCCGAGCCGGCGCTGCACGAGTTCGACAACGACCCGCGCGGCTTCTCGTGGATCGACTGCAACGATCGTGACAACTCGGTGATCACCTATATCCGCCGTGGCTCGGACCCCAACGACTTCGTGGTGGTGGCCTGCAACTTCACCCCCCTGGTGCGCGACCTCTACCGGGTCGGCGTGCCCGAGCCCGGCTATTACCGCGAGCTGTTCAATTCGGATTCCGAATGGTACGGCGGCTCGAACGTCCACAACGCCGGCGGCGTCGAGGCCGAACCGGTTGCCTGGCACGGCCACCCGTACTCGCTGCCGCTGCGCCTGCCGCCGCTGGCCACTTGCGTCTTCAAGCGCGAGCGCTGACCCGGCTTGCCGGGTCGCCGGCAGGGCGGTAGCATTCCGGGGCGGGATAGTCGCGAGTCGCGGGGATGACATGCGGGACAACGACGGTGGAAGCCATCCTTCGAGACGCGCCGGTGGCGCTCCTCGGGATGAGGCGGCCGGTAATGCGCAAGACAGCCTCATCCTGAGGCGGTCGCGTCGCGGCCGTCTCGAAGGATGGTTCGCTTCATGACCACCCGCCGGCGCATCTGGCCCGGGTCGCCCTATCCGCTGGGCGCCACCTGGGACGGCAACGGGGTCAATTTCGCCCTGTTCTCGGCCCATGCCGAAAAGGTCGAGCTGTGCCTGTTCGACCGCCGCGGCCAGCGCGAGCTCGAACGCATCGCCCTGCCCGAATACACCGACCAGGTCTGGCACGGCTATCTGCCCGACGCGCGGCCCGGGCTGATGTACGGCTACCGGGTGCACGGGCCCTATGATCCGGCGCACGGGCACCGCTTCAACCCGCACAAGCTGCTGGTCGACCCCTATGCCAAGGCGCTGTCGGGCACGGTGGAATGGTCGGACACCCATTTCGGCTTCCGCCTGGGCACCGCGCGCCAGGACCTGGTGATGGACCGGCGCGACAACGCCCGCTTCATGCCCAAGTGCCAGGTGATCGACACCGCGTTCACCTGGGGCGACGAGCGCCGCCCCGGGGTGCCGTGGTCCGAGACCATCGTCTACGAGGCCCACGTCCGCGGCTTCACCATGCGCCATCCCCAGGTGGCGGCCGAGTACCGCGGCACCTTCCTGGGCCTGGCCCAGCCCGCGGTGATCGAGCACCTGTTGTCGCTGGGCATCACCACCGTCGAGTTGCTGCCGGTCCACGCCTCGGTCGACGAGCGCCACCTGATCGAGGCGGGCCTGCGCAACTACTGGGGCTACAACCCCCTGTCGTTCTTCGCCGCCGACCCCCGCTACTACGGGGCCAGCGCCCACGGCGACTTCAAGACCATGGTGCAGCGGCTGCACGCCGCCGGCATCGAGGTGGTCCTGGACGTGGTCTACAACCACACCGCCGAGGGCAACCACCTGGGCCCCACCCTGTCGTTCAAGGGCATCGACAACGCCAGCTACTACCGGCTCGAGCCCGGCGACGAGCGCTGGTACGAGAACTATTCCGGCTGCGGCAACACGCTGGACCTGCGCCATCCGCGGGTGCTGCAGATGGTGATGGATTCCCTTCGCTACTGGGCCGAGGAGATGCGGATCGACGGCTTCCGTTTCGACCTGGCCGCCAGCCTGGCGCGCGAGAAGCACGGCTTCGACGACGGCGCCGGCTTCTTCGACGCGGTGCGCCAGGACCCGACCCTGTCGCGGCTGAAGCTGATCGCCGAGCCGTGGGACTTAGGGGGAGACGGCTACCGCCTGGGCGGCTTCCCGCCCGGCTGGTCGGAATGGAACGGCCGCTACCGCGACACCGTGCGCCGGTTCTGGCGCGGCGACGGCGGCCTGATCGGCGAGCTGGCCTCGCGGCTGACCGGGTCCTCGGACCTGTTCGGCTGGGGCGGCCGGCGCCCGTGGGCCAGCCTCAACTTCGTCACCTGCCACGACGGCTTCACCCTGCGCGACCTGGTCTCCTACGACCGCAAGCACAACGAGGCAAACCAGGAAGGCAACCGCGACGGAACCGAGGCCAACTACTCGTGGAACTGCGGGCACGAGGGGCCGACCGACCAACCGCTGGTGGGCAAGCTGCGCCGCCAGCAAAGCCGCAACCTGCTGGCTACCTTGCTGCTCAGCCAGGGCGTGCCCATGATGCTGGCCGGCGACGAGTTCGGGCGCACCCAGCGGGGCAACAACAACGCCTATTGCCAGGACAATGAAATCAGCTGGGTGGACTGGAACAACGTCGACGAAGAGACGTTGCAGTTCGTGCGGGCGCTGGTGGCGCTGCGCCGGGCACACCCGGTGTTCCGCCGGCCGCGCTTCTTCGAGGGTCGCCGGATCCCCGGCCTCGGCATCAAGGACGTCACCTGGGTGACCCCCGAGGGGCGGGAGATGACCCACGGCGACTGGACCATGCCCTATGCCCGCTCGCTGGGATTCGTGCTGGGCGGGGAATCCTGCGCGGTCGACTCGCTGACGGGGCGCGACGAGATGGACGACACCTTCCTGGTGCTGCTCAACGCCTATCACGACGATGTGCCCTATGTGCTGCCACCGGCGGCCCTGGGGCGGACCTGGGAGGTGGTGGTCGACACCGCCAAGCCGCGGCCCGTGCACGGCGACGTCTGGGAGGCCGGCGCGCGCTTCCCGGTCAAGCCGCGGTCCATGGCGGTTCTGCGCCGGGTGGGCGCACCGGTGCGCAACGACGGCGCAAAGTAAGCCACGGGGAAGCTGTTTTCATGCATCGTCGCCACGCCATGCCGTTCGGCGCCGAACCCATTGCCGACGGCGTCAAGTTCCGCCTGTGGGCCCCCGATGCCGATGACGTCGCGCTGGAACTGGAAGGCGGGCCCGTGTTGCCCATGCGTCGCGGACGCGGCGGCTGGGCCGAGGTGATGGTGCCGGGCGCTGCACCGGGGGCCGCCTATCGCTTTCGTGCCGGCGGGCTGTCGGTGCCCGATCCGGGATCGCGCTTTCAGCCCGACGACGTGCACGGGCCCAGCCGGGTGGTCGATCCCGGCACCTGGGAGTGGCGGGACGGCGACTGGCGCGGCCGGCCGTGGCACGAGGCGGTGATCTACGAGCTGCACGTCGGCACCTTCACCCCCGAGGGCACCTTCCGCGCCGCCATCGACAAGCTGGACTACCTGGTCGGCCTCGGGGTGACCGCCATCGAGCTGATGCCGGTGGCCGAGTTTCCGGGGGCGCGCGGCTGGGGCTACGACGGTGTGCTGCCCTATGCCCCCGAGGCCAGCTACGGCAGTCCCGATGACTTCAAGGCGCTGGTCGAGGCGGCGCACCGCAAGGGGCTGATGGTTTTCCTGGACGTGGTCTACAACCACTTCGGCCCCGACGTAAACTATCTCCACGTCTATGCCCGGCGCTTCTTCACCCGGCGCCACCACACTCCCTGGGGCCAGGCCATCAACTACGACGGCCGCGGCGCCAAGGCGGTGCGCGAGTTCGTCATCCACAACGCCCTTTATTGGATCGAGGAATTCCACCTGGACGGCCTGCGCCTTGATGCGGTGCACGCCATCGTCGACGATACAAAGCCCCACCTGCTGGAAGAGCTGGCCCGCAGGGTGCGCGCCGCGGTCACCGACCGGCCTGTCCACCTGGTGCTGGAAAACGACGACAACACCGCCTCCCTGCTGGAACCAGGCCTGTTCGACGCCCAGTGGAACGACGACCTGCACCACGTGCTCCACGTCCTGCTGACCGGCGAGGTCGGCGGCTACTACCGCGACTATGCCGACGACCCGGCCGCTCACCTGGCCCGCTGCCTGTCCGAGGGCTTCGCCTACCAGGGCGAGCCGTCGTCGCACCGCAAGGGCGGCGCGCGCGGCCAGCCCTCGGCCCATCTGCGGCCCACCGCCTTCGTCGGCTTCCTGCAGAACCACGACCAGATCGGCAACCGCGCGCTGGGCGAGCGCATCGACCGGCTGGCCCCGGCGCCTGCGGTCGACGCCGCCCTGGCGCTGCTGCTGCTGCTGCCCCAGCCGCCGCTTCTGTTCATGGGCGAGGAGTGGGGCGCCTCGACGCCGTTCCTGTTCTTCTGCGATTTCCGCCCCGATCTGGCCCGGTCGGTGCGGGAAGGCCGCAAGCGCGAGTTCGAGAACTTCCCCCAGTTCAAGGGCCCCAACGCCGCCCGCATCCCCGATCCCAACGACCCGGCCACCTTCGCCGCCTCCAAGCTGGACTGGAGCGAGCCGGACCGCGATCCTCATGCCGGGCGCCTGGACCGGGTGCGCCGGCTGCTGGCCATCCGCCAGCGCCAATTGGCGCCGCGCCTGGCCGGCATTGCCGCCGGCGCGGTGGTCGAGGTGGTGGGCTCACGCGCGGTCACCTGCCGCTGGCGGCTGGGCGACGGATCGCTGCTGACGTTGAGGGCCAACCTTTCGGACCAGGCGGTCGAGGCGGCGGTATCGGCGCCGGGCCGACTGCTGTATTCTACCGGCGGGGAGGGTGGTGCATTGCCGCCCTGGCGCGTCGACTGGCATCTCGACGAAGGAAGGACGGCATGAGCGAAACGGAAGCCCTCGACCGGCTGGCCCGTCTGGCCGGCATCGAGGACGGCTGGTGGGATTTCTTCGGCACTTGGCGTCCGGTTCCGCCCGAGACCAAGCGCGCCTTCCTGTCGGCCATGGGCTTTGCCGCCGGCAACGAGGCCGCCTGCCATGCCAGTGCCCACGACCTGGAAACCCGCCCGTGGCGCCGCTGGCTCGAGCCGGTGCTGGTGCTGGACGAGCATGGCGCCCCGCCCGGCATCTCCATCACCCTGCCGGCCGAGCGCGACAACGACGAATTCACCTGGACGCTGGAAGAGGAAACCGGGCCCGTGCTGCACGGCCGCTTCCGCGTCCACGAGCTGTACTGGGGCGAGGAACGCGACGTCGACGGCTGTCTCATGCGCCGCCGCTGGCTGGCGCTGCCCGCCATGCCGCCCATGGGCTATCACCGCCTGCGCATCACCTCGCCCGACGGGGGCGAGGCGTCCGTGGCGGTCATCGTCTGCCCGTCCCGCGCCTTCGTGCCCGAGGTGGTCGAGGACGGGCGCCGCACCTGGGGCATCGCCACCCAGGTCTATGCCCTGCGCTCGACCTCGGACTGGGGGGTGGGCACCTATCACGGGCTGGCCGAGCTGGCCAAGGGCGCCGGCCGCCTGGGGGCCGCCTGCGTCGGCATCAACCCGCTGCACGCCCTGTTTCCCGGCCAGCCCGACCGCTTCAGCCCCTATGCGCCGTCGTCGCGGCGCTTCCTCAACGTCGCCTATATCGACGTCGAGGCCATCCCCGAATTCGCCGACTGCCAGCAGGCGCGCCGCATGTTCGCGGCCCCCGGGTTCCAGGCGTCGCTGGCGCGGTTGCGCGGCCAGAAGCTGATCGACTATCCCGACGCCGCCCAACTGGTCCGGCCGGTGCTGGAAACCCTTTACGGCTGGTTCCGCAAGCAGCACCTGGACTCCAACGACGCCCGCGCCAAAGCCTTCCACCGCTTCCAGAAGGCCGGTGGCCACGCGGCCGAGCTGTTCGCCACCTTCGAGGCGATGCACGAGAAGTTCCTGAAGGAAGGCCGCGGCTACTGGCGCCAGTGGCCCGAGGAATACCGCCATCCCGGCTCGGCGGCGGTGGCCCGCTTCACCATCGACAACCGCGAGCGGGTCGAGTTCTTCTGGTGGCTGCAGTTCGTCGCCGACCAGCAGCTGGGTGCCGCCCAGGACGCCGGCCGCCATGCCGGCATGACCATCGGACTTTACCGCGACCTGGGCGTCGGCATCGCCGGCGACGGGGCCGAGGCCTGGCTGGAGCAGGACAACCTGGCGCTGGGCGTCTCGGTGGGGGCGCCGCCCGACCCGCTGGCCTTGAAGGGCCAGGACTGGGGCCTGCTGCCCTTCAACCCCATCGCACTGCGCGAGCAGGCGTACCGGCCGTTCATCGGGGTCATGGCCGCCAACATGCGCCATGCCGGCGCGCTGCGCCTGGACCACGCCATGGCGCTGCAGCGCCTGTATTGGGTGCCGCCGGGCATGCCGGCCGACCAGGGCGCCTATGTGCGCTATCCGGTCGACGACCTGTTCCGCCTGGTGGCGCTGGAAAGCCGGCGCAACAACTGCCTGATCATCGGCGAGGACTTGGGAACGGTGCCCGAAGGCTTCCGCGAGCGCATGGCCGCCATGGGCATGTTCGCCTACCGCGTCCTGGTGTTCGAGAAGGTCCAGGACGGACGCGTCCGCCCGCCCGAGGCGTTCGACGACCAGGCCCTGGCCATCTTCGCCACCCACGACCTGCCCAGCGCGCGGGGCTGGTGGGCCGGTGCCGACGTGGACAAGCGCGACCGCCTGCACCTTTATCCCCGCGACGGCATGGCCGCCGAGGAACGCGAGGCCCGCGGCCGCGACCGCCACGCCATGGTCGCCGCCTTCGCCGAGCGCGGCCTGCTGGAGCCCGACTTCCCGGCCGACGGGCCGCTGGACGACGCCCAGGCCGAACGGCTGGCGGCGGCGGCCCATGCCTACCTGGGCCAAGCCCGCTCGCGCCTGATGATGGTGCAGATCGAAGACGTGCTGGGCCTGGACATGCAGATGAACCTGCCCGGTACCGTCGACCAGCATCCCAACTGGCGCCCCCGCTTCCCGGCTACCAACGACGAGATCCTGGCCGATCCCCGCCTTAAGGCGCTGGCCGCGCAACTGGCCGGGCGGTAGGAAAACTGGTGGGCCCCCGCCTGCGTGGGGGTGATGGTGAGGCGGTCCCACGTCTGCCCCAGCCCTATCGCCCGAAGGGACACCGCGGGTCGGGTGGCCGATGGGCTAGGGTGGGGCCATGCCTCCGCCTGCCGTTCCCCGGGCCACCTATCGCCTGCAGCTGCGTGCCGGCTTCGGCTTCGCCGAGGTCGAGGCGCTGGTCCCCTACCTGGCCGGGCTGGGGATCAGCCACGTCTACCTGTCGTCGTTCCTGAAGGCCCGCGCCGGGTCGACGCACGGCTACGACATCGTCGACCATACCGCCATCAATCCCGAAATCGGCGACATGGCCGGGCTGGAGCGACTGCACGCGGCGCTGGATCGCCACCAGATGGGGATCGTGCTCGACATCGTGCCCAACCACATGGGGGTGGGCGGGGCCGACAACGCCTGGTGGCTGGACGTGCTGGAATGGGGCCAGGACAGCCCCTACGCCCGCTATTTCGACATCGACTGGCAGCCGGCCCGACGCGAACTGCGAGGCAAGCTGCTGCTGCCCTTCCTGGGCGACCACTACGGCGCCGTGCTCGAACGCGGCGAGCTGGTGCCGAGGTTCGATGCGGCCGCGGGCACGCTGGACCTGTGGTACTGGCAGCATCGCCACCCCTTCTCGCCCAAACACTACCCGCGCGTGCTCGCCCCGGCGGCGCGCGGGCTGGGGCCCGGCCCCGACGGCGAGGCCCTGGCCGCGGCGGTCGAGGCCTTCCGGGTGCTGGGGGCCGGGCCCGAGGCCCGCGGCCGCGCCCAGGCGGCCAAGGCGCGCCTGGCCGAGGTGGCGCGCCGGCCGGCGGTGGCCGCCGCCATCGACCGGGCGCTTGCCGAGCTGGCAGGCAAGGTGGGCGAGCCGCAGTCGTTCGGCCCCCTGCACGACCTGCTGGAAGCCCAGGCCTGGCGGCTGTCGTTCTGGCGGGTGGCCGCCGACGAGATCAACTATCGCCGCTTCTTCGACATCAACGACCTGGCGGCGCTGCGCATGGTCGAAGAGCCGGAGCTGTTCGCCCATGCACACCGGCTGGTGTTCGACCTGGTCGGGCGCGGCATCGTCTCGGGCCTGCGCATCGACCATGTGGACGGGCTGTTCAACCCGGCCGAATACTGCCGCCAGGTCCAGGCGGCGGCCCAGCGGGTGCTGGGGCGGCCGCTCTGGCTGGTGGCGGAAAAGATCCTGGCCCACCACGAGGCGCTGCGCCGCGACTGGCCGGTGGCCGGCGCCACCGGCTACGAGTTCGCCAACCTGGTCACCGGCCTGTTCGTCGCCCAGGACGCCGAGGCGGCGCTATCCTCTACCTACGCCCGCTTCATCGGCCGCGACGTCGACGTCGAGCGGCTGGTGGTCACCTGCAAGATGATGATCATGTCCGAGACCATGGCCTCCGAGCTGCGCGTGCTGGCGGTCCGGCTGGGGCGCATCGCCGCCTCGCACTGGCGCTCGCGCGATTTCACCTTGTCGGTGTTGTTCGCGGCGCTCCGGGCCGTGGTGGCGTGGCTGCCGGTCTATCGCACCTATGTCACCTCGCGCCGGGTCACCGACAACGACCGCCGGTACATCGACTGGGCGGTGGGCCGCGCCCGGCGCACCGGCGGCGATGCCTCGGTGTGGGACTTCGTCCACGGGGTGCTGGACACCTCGATCCTGGACGGGGTGGCGGCGCGCTATTCGCGCCGGGCGGTGGTCGACTTCGCCATGCGCTTCCAGCAGGTCAGCGGCCCGGTGATGGCCAAGGGGTTCGAGGACACGGTGCTGTACCGCTATAACCGCCTGCTGGCGCTGAATGAGGTCGGCGGCGATCCCACCCGCTTCGGCATTGCGCCTGCGGGGTTCCACCAGGCCAACCGGGTGCGGGGCCGCAGCCATCCCCATGCGATGCTGGCCACCGCCACCCACGACACCAAGCGCGGCGAGGATGTGCGGGTCCGCATCGCGGTGCTGTCCGAGCTGCCCGAGGAATGGCGCCAGCACCTGGACCGGTGGAGCACGCTGAACGCCTTATTCCGCAAGGCCCTGGACGGCGGCATGGCGCCCGACGCCAACGACGAGATCTTCCTTTACCAGACCCTGCTGGGCGCGTGGGGGGGCGACGACCTGGCCGCACGCCTGGAGCCGGTGGTGGTGAAATCGTTGCGTGAGGCCAAGCGGCGCACCTCATGGACGGCACCCGACGAGGAGTACGAGCAGGCGGTGGTCGGCTTCGCCCACCGCATCTGCGACTCCGGCCGGCGCAATCCGTTCCTCGACGACTTCGTGGCCTTCCAGCGGCGCATCGCCGCCGCCGGCATGGTCAACGGACTGGTGCAGACCCTGCTGAAGCTGACCTGTCCGGGGGTGCCCGACATCTACCAGGGCTGTGAGCTGTGGCAGCTGGCCCTGGTCGACCCCGACAACCGGCGCCCGGTGGACTGGGGCAGCCGGCGGGCGATGCTGGGCGGCCTGGCCGCGGGCCCCTTGTCCGGCCGGCTGGAGGACTGGACCGACGGCGCCGTCAAGCAGGAGGTGATCCGCCGGACCCTGGAGCTCCGCTGCCGCCGCCCCGGATTGTTCGACCAGGGCGCCTACCGGCCGCTGGCGGTGCGCGGCCTGCGCGCCGGCCACTGCCTGGCATTCGCCCGCCAGCTGGACGAGGCGGCGGTGGTGGTGGCGGTGCCGCTGCTGACCGCCCGGCTGGGTTCGCCGCCCCTGGGCGACGCCTGGCGCGGTGTCCATGTCGAGGCGCCCAGGCGGGTGGCGCCGGGGCGCTGGCGTGACCTGTTCACCGGCGCCGAGGTCGAGGCGGTGGTCCGTCGCGGCACCGCGGTCTTCCACGCTCCCGAGCTGTTCGCCCGCTTCCCGCTGGCCCTGCTGGAATCGATTCCGGCAGGCGGGACCATCCCCTGGCATGCGGCGGATTAACCAAATTCGTACAGGAAACGCCTTGACTTAAACGCCCTGGGAGGCGACTCCCTAGACTTGGGAAGCATCGCAAGGCGGGAAGGATTTTGCATGCGTCGTGTCGGCCCCCCGGTGATCAAGCTGCTGGACGACGACGTCGAGAGCGTCAAGTACGCCCTGACCAGCCACCTGCTCTATTCCGTCGGCAAGGAACCGGTCAACGCCACCGCCCGCGACTGGTTCATGGCAGCCGCCTACGTGGTGCGCGACCGCACCACCGAGCGCTGGATGCCGACCCTGTCGCGCTACTACAAGGAAGATTCCAAGCGGGTCTACTACCTGTCGATGGAGTTCCTGATCGGCCGCACGCTGGTCAACAGCCTGATCAACCTGGGCATCTACGAACAGGTCCGCCAGGCCGTCGCCGAACTGGGCCTGGACTTCGAGGAAGTCGCCGCCTGGGAGGTCGAGGCCGCCCTGGGCAACGGAGGCCTGGGCCGTCTGGCCGCCTGCCTGCTCGATTCCATGGCGACGCTGGGCATTGCCGGCTTCGGCTATGGCATCCGCTACGACTACGGCATGTTCACCCAGCACATCGAGAACGGCTGGCAGGTCGAAAGCCCCGAGAACTGGCTGCGCTACGGCAACCCGTGGGAATTCCCGCGCCCGGGCGTCATCTTCCCCGTCCGCTTCGGCGGCCGCGTCATCCATTACCGCGACGTACTGGGCCAGACCCGCGCCCAGTGGATGGATACCGAAGAGGTCATGGCCATGGCCTTCGACGTGCCCATCCCCGGATACGGCGGCAAGACGGTCAACAATCTCCGTCTGTGGTCGGCCAAGTCGACCCGTGAGTTCGACCTGAAATACTTCAACGCCGGCAATTACATCGAGGCCGTGCGCGACAAGAACGAGTCCGAGACCCTGTCCAAGGTGCTGTACCCTTCCGACATCACCTCGCGCGGCAAGGAGCTCAGGTTCAAGCAGGAGTACTTCTTCGTCGCCGCCTCGATCCAGGACATCCTGGCCCGCTTCCGCAAGAGCCATTCCGACTGGGACAAGCTGCCCGACAAGGTCGCTATCCAGCTCAACGACACCCACCCCGCCCTGGTGGTCGCCGAGCTGATGCGCGTGCTGGTCGACGAGCACCAGATCGACTGGGCGCGGGCCTGGCGACTGGTCCAGCAGGTGTGCTCGTACACCAACCACACCCTGCTGCCCGAGGCCCTCGAGACCTGGCAGGTCGAGATGTTCGAGCGCATCCTGCCGCGCCACCTCGAGATCATATTCCAGCTCAACCACGACTTCCTGCAGTGGGTCCACCATCGCCATCCCGGCGACGTCGACCTCTTGCGCCGGGTGTCGCTGATCGACGAAAGCGGCGACCGCCGCGTGCGCATGGCCCATCTGGCCGTGGTCGGCAGCCACAAGGTCAACGGCGTCGCCGCCATCCACACCGGGCTGATGAAGCGCACGATATTTTCCGATTTCGAGCACCTGAACCCGGGCAAGATCAACAACAAGACCAACGGCGTCACCCCCCGGCGCTGGCTGGTGGCTGCCAATCCGGCCCTTTCGGCGTTGATCACCGCGCGCCTGGGCGACGGCTGGATGGTCGATCTGGACCGGCTGCGCAAGCTGGAAGACTTCGTCGACGACGCCGATTTCCGCAAGGACTTCCGGGCGGTCAAGCGCGCCAACAAGGAACACCTGGCCAATGTGGTGGGCCAGCGGCTCGGCATCGACGTGTCGGTCGATTCGCTGTTCGACGTCATGGTCAAGCGCATCCACGAGTACAAGCGCCAGCTGCTCAACGTGCTGCACGTGGTCACCCGCTACATGCGCATCCGCTCGAACCCGACGCTGGACGCGGTCCCGCGCACGGTGATCATCGGCGGCAAGGCCGCGCCCGGCTACCTGATGGCCAAGCTGATCATCAAGCTGATCAACGACGTAGCCGACGTGGTCAACAACGACCCGCTGATCGGCGACAAGCTGCGCGTGGTGTTCGTGCCCAACTACAACGTCTCGACCGCCGAGTTGGTGATGCCGGCGGCCGAACTGTCCGAGCAGATCTCCACCGCCGGCACCGAGGCCTCGGGCACCGGCAACATGAAGATGGCCATGAACGGGGCGCTGACCATCGGCACCTGGGATGGCGCCAACGTCGAGATCTGCGAGGAGGTGGGTGAGGACAATATGTTCCTGTTCGGCCTGACCGCCCAGGACGTGGCCCGCCTGCGCGTCGACGGCTACGATCCCAAGGCGTCCATCGACGCCGACGAGGAACTGAAGCGGGCGCTCGACCTGATCGGCAGCGGCTATTTCTCGCCCGACCAGCCCGACCGCTTCCGCCCCATCGTCGACGTGCTGTCGGGCAGCGACTTCTACCTGCTGACCGCCGACTACCGCGCCTATCTCGCCGCCCAGGAAAAGGTGGACGCACTCTACCGCGACCAGGACGCCTGGACCCGCAAGGCCATTCTGAACGTCGCCCGCATGGGCAAGTTCTCGTCGGATCGGACGGTGGCGGAATACGCCAGCGAGATCTGGGGCGTGCGGTAGAGGCCTGCCTGCCGCAGTTCGCACCCGCCATGGCCGGGCTTGACCCTCGGGTCAAGCCCGAGGGTGACGAACCCTCTTACTGCACCCGGCTGCCGGATTGGGCCATCCGGCCGCCGACGCGTTCGACCATGGCACTGGGCGAGGCGGCGGGACGGACGGCGTCGGGGGTGGCGTTGGGGGTGGGCGCGGGCGGGGCGAAGGCGGGCTGCGTCGTCACCGGGCCCATCAGCTTGCGGACTTCGCTGGTCATGTCCTGGGGCGACACCTGGGTCATCGCCGCCGCGCGGGCCGGCGCGATCGTCGCCGGGGCGGGAGGGGCCGGGGCGAAGGCAGGCTGGCCGCCGGCCGGGCCCATCAGCCGGTTGACCCGGTCGATCATGGCATTGGCCGAGCCGTCGGGCAGGCTGGCCGCCGCGCCGCGGGCCGACATCTCGCGGGTGACGTCGCCGGCCGGGAAGGCGGCCTGGTCGGCGGGCATGGCGCTGGGCAGTGCTGCGGCGGGCGGCGCCGGCGGCACTTCGACGAGGCTGGCGGCGGTGACCGGGGCCAACGCCGGAGCGGAGACGGGCTCGGGGACGGCGACCGCGACAGGAGCGGGGACGGGGGGCGCGACCACTGCCGGGGCCGTGGGCAGCGGCGCGGCGGCCTGGGCCGGCATGTGCGGCATCGGCGGCATCATCGCCTTGGGGGCCACCGCCGGCTTGCCGCGGCGCAGGTTGTCGACCTCCATGCGGCCCATGGCGGCCAGCAGGTCGTAGGCGGCCTGGTACATGTCGTAGAAGGCGGTGGCATAGTTGATGCGCGCCTCGTTGAGACGGGTCTCCTCGTCCAGCACGTCCTGGACGGTGGCCTTGCCGGCTTCGCGCTTCTTCTTCTGCGCCTCCAGCACCTCTTCGGCGATGGTGGCGGCGTTGTCGAGCAGGTCGATGCGCTGGCGGGCGGTCGACAGCTTGTGCCAGGCGATGCGGACCTGCTGGCCCACCGCCCGGTTGCTCTGCAGGAAGTCGTCCTTGGCGCCCGCCTGTTCCCACGAGGCCTTGGCCACCTGGGCGTCGGTCTTGAAGCCCGAGAACAGTTCCCAGGTGGCGCCGACCAGGATCGACCAGTCGCGGCGCACGCCGATGACGGCGTTCTTGTCGTTTTCGTAGTCGGCCTTGCCGGTGACGTTGATGGTCGGCAGGTAGCCCGCCTCGGCGGCGCGCTTCTTGCCCTCGGTGACGTCGATCTTGCGGCCGGTGGATTCGAGGGTGGGGTTTTCCTTCTGGGCGATGTCCAGCGCCTCGTCCAGCGTCGGCGGCAACAGGTCCAGCGGCAGCGGCGGATCGGCCATGCCGGCGACGTTGGGGGAATGGCCGAACACCTGGTTGTACTTGGACGAGGCGGTCTGGAACTCGCCCTCGTAGTTGACGCGGCGTTCCTTGGCCACCTGCAGGCGCTGCTTGGCGGCCAGCACGTCGGATGCCATGCCCGAGCCCTTGCGGACGCGCTCGTCCTCAAGGCTCAGCTGTTCCTGGACCTTGCGCTCGTTCTCACGGGCCAGCGAGATCAGGCGGGTCTGCTTCATCACGTCGATATAGGCCGACACGCCTTCCAGCAGGGCGGCCTGGCGGGCGAAGCGCAGGTCGGATTCGGCCACCTTCTTCTGGGCCTCGGAGGTTTCGACCGCGGCGGCGGTGGCGAAGCCGTCGAACAGCTTCTGGGTCACAGTCAGCGACGAGGTCTCGCGGCCCTTGAAGAAGGGCTTGCCCTGGACGCTGCGGCGGTCGGGGCTGTCGACGTATTCCGAGCCGGTGTCGCCGGCGGCGGTCACCGTGGGCAGATACCCCGCCGACGAGGCGCGGACGTCCTCCTCGTTGGACTTGACCGCCTTGGTCTTGGACTTGATGTTGGGGTGGGTCTCGACGATGGTCTGCAACTCGTCGTCGAGGGTTTCCGCCCAGGCGGCAGGAACGGGCGGCAGCAAAGCCAGGACGCATGCCGCCGCTGCGGCGCATCCTCCGATGACCTGCCAGGAAGTCCCCCCTTTGCGGCGCACGGCCCCCTCCCCCCAGTTGGATCGCCTGATATACACCGAATGTTGGTGGGTCGCCAGTGTCAACAGGCTGCCTTCTTGCGCGCTGCGGCGGCTCTCGGCTATGACGGAGATCGAGCTGTCCTAGGGGGACGGGATGCCGCAACCACAAATTTCGCCGCCGGCCCAAGGCGCCGCGCCTCCGCCGCCCGGTGCCGACGAGCGCCGCCTGGAGCAGGCGTTGGCCCAGCGTCCCGACGATGCCGCGCTGCACCTTCACCTGGCGCGGGTGCGCCTGGCCACCAACCGGCTGGACCCCGCCTTGGCGGCGGCAACCCGCGCCGCCCAGCTGGCGCCCGCCGATGCGGCTGCCCAGCTGGTGCTGGCCGAATGCTGCCGGCGCCTGGGCCGCGGCGACGATGCGTTGCGGGCGCTGCGTGCCGCCACCGCCCTGGCGCCCGACCGGGTCGAAGGCTGGGCCGGCATGGGCGACCTGTTGCTGCTGGCCGGCAAGGTCGCCGAAGCGGTCGAGGCCTATCGCCGCGCCGCCGCCCTTTCCCCCCGCGATCCCCGGCCGGCCCGCGCCCTGGGGGCGGCACTGGCGCGGCTGGGCCAGCACGAGGAATCGGTGGCCGCCTTCCGTGCCGCCGCCGCCGCCGACCCGACCCTGGTCGAGACCTTGAACAGCATCGGCGTGTCGCTGGACGCGCTGGGGCGCCGCGACGAGGCGGTGTGCGCCCTGAAGTCTGCGGCGCTGCTGGCTCCCGAATCGGCCTCGGTGCAGGACAACCTGGGCAACGCCCTGCTGTCCACCGGCCAGTCGCGCGAGGCCGAGGCCTGCCATCGCCGCGCCCTGGCGCTGGGGTCGACCAGCGCCAACAGCTGGAGCAACCTGGGCAACGCGCTGCACCGCCAGGGCCGGCTGGAGGAGTCCGAGGCTGCCTATCGCCGCGCCATCCAGCTGGCCCCCAGCAATGCCAAGTTCCGCACCAACCTGGCGCTGACCCTGCTGCTGGAAGGCAAGTTCGCCGAGGGCTGGCACGAATACGAGTGGCGCTGGCGCGACCATCCCGGCGTGCCGGCCTACCTGCGCGACAAGCCGTGGCGGGGCGAGGACATGCCCGACGGCACCTTGCTGCTGCAGGCCGAGCAGGGCTATGGCGACACCATCCAGTTCATCCGCTATGTGCCCCTGCTGCGGCGCAAGGTCGGCCGGCTGGTGCTGGCCTGCCAGCCCGAACTGCTGCGGCTGATGGGCACGGTGGCCGGCCTCGACGCGGTGGTGCCCGAAACCCGCCCGCCGGCCGAGTTCGACGCCGCCATCACCCTGATGTCGGTGGCCGGTATCTTCGGTACCGATCTCGGCAACATCCCGGGCGGTGTGCCATACCTGTCGCCGCCGCCGGGCGCCGGGGTCAGGCTGCCGCCGGGCAAGGGCCTGAAGGTGGGCATCGCCTGGGCCGGGCGGCCGACCCACGGCGACGACTGGAACCGGTCGATTCCGGCGCGCCTGCTGGAACCGCTGCTGGCGGTGCCGGGGGTGACCTTCTACAGCCTGCAGCGCGGCGCCGTCGCCGAGCGCCTGGGCCGCCCCGCCGGGCGCCGCCTGATCGAGGTCGCCGACAGTTGCGCCGACTTCGCCGATACCGCCGCGGTGGTCGACGCCCTCGACCTGGTCATCTCGGTCGACACCGCGGTCGTCCACATGGCCGGGGCCATGGGCAAGCCGGTGTGGCTGCTGCTGCCGCCGGTGCCCGATTTCCGCTGGTTGATGAGCGGCGATACCACCCCGTGGTATCCGTCGCTGCGCCTGTTCCGCAAGGCCTTCGACGGGAGCTGGGAACCGGTCCTGGCCCGGCTGGCCGGCCTTCTGCGCGAGAAAGCCGAGGCACACGCTCAGGCCTGAAGCGCACCCCCTTGCTGTATACAATTTATGCATGCATGTTGCCTGCAGATGCGGGCAGGTGTATGCATTGTCGCATGTGATACGACCTCTGCGAGTGCAGATGTTTGTGCGCAATCCCAAGTTGTAACATCGGTGAGCCGGGAGTTGGTCGGGAATGTCCATGTTCATCGGCGAAGATACGTCGGACAAAGGCAAGGCCGGCGAACTGTGCGCCATCCTCACCCAGGACATCCTGGCCGGCCGCCGTCCCGCCGGCATGCACATCCGAGAAGAGGAACTGACTGCCGAAGGGGTGCGCTCGCGCACCCCGGTGCGTGAGGCGCTGATCAGGCTCGACGCGCTGGGCCTTTTGTCCCACCGGCGCAACCACGGCGCCACGGTGCTGCCGCAGGCCGGCCTGGCCGAGCTGGTCGATGCCTATGTCCTGGTTCACGGCCACTGCGTGGCCCTGGCCGCCGAGGCCATGGCCGAGGGGCCGCGAGCCCGGCTGTCGGCGTGGCTGAAAGGCCTGCCGGTGCAGGCCAACTGGGAGGTGGCCTCCCTTATCCTGGCGCAGACCGGCAATCTGTTCCTGTCCCAGCTGTCGCGGCTGACCCTGGACCGGCTGCTGACCACCGCCCAGGTGCTCGGGCGCGACGCGGCGGCGCTGGCCGCGGTGCTGGTTCCCGGTGCCGCCGTGGTCGCCGCGGTCGTCGAGGGTCGCGCCGACGGCGCCCGCGCGGCCATGGCGGAGCAGATCCGCGCCGGTACCGCCGGGATCTAGAGCAGCGCCGCCATGTCGGCCAGCGGCTTGGCGCCGTCGTGGATCATGCGCAGCGCTACCACTACGATGATGCCCAGCCCCACATAGGCGATCCAGCGGTGGTGCTGCAGCAGGCGGGCGACCAGCTCTGCGGCCAGGCCCATCAGCGCGACCGACAGCCCCAGTCCGGCCACCAGCACCCAGGTGTGGTCGCGGGCCGCGCCCGCCACCGCCAGCACGTTGTCGAGCGACATGGATACGTCGGCGACGACGATCTGGGTGACCGCCTCGCGGAAGCTCTTGCGCGGGGCGGCGGAAGCGGCGGCGTTGTCGTCACCGTGGCCGGTGCGCAGCTCGCGCCACAGCTTCCACGCCACCCACAGCAGCAGCAGGCCGCCGGCGAACATCAGCCCGATGATCTGCAGCAGCTGGACCGTGAACAGGGCGAAGACGATGCGCAGCACCGCGGCGGCGGCGATGCCGGCCAGGATGGCGCGCCGGCGCACCGACGGATCCAGGCCGGCGGCGGCCATGCCGACGACGATGGCGTTGTCGCCGGCCAGGGCCACATCGATGACGACCACCGAAAGCAGTGCGGTCAGCGCCTCGAACATCCCACCTCCTAGACGAGCAGGCGGCAGACCGCCGCCGCGGCCACCAGCGCGGCGGCATCGGCGATCAGGCCGGCCGCCAGGGCATGGCGGATGCGGCGGATGCCGACGGCGCCGAAATAGACTGCGATCACGTAGAAGGTGGTCTCGGTCGACCCGTAGATGGTGCCGAGCAGCAGGCCTGTGTAGCTGTCGGGCCCGATGGCCGGGTCCTGCAGGTAGGACGCCAGCAGCCCATAGGCCCCCGATCCCGACAGGGTGCGCATCAGCGCCATCATCAGCGCCTCGGCCGGCAGTCCGGCCACCGCGGTCAGCCGCCCCAGCGGCGCCAGCGCCATGTCCAGCGCACCCGACGCGCGCAGCATGCCCACCGCCACCAGGATCGCCACCAGATAGGGGATGATGCGTACCGCGACGGCAAATCCTTCCTTGGCGCCTTCGACGAAGGTCTCGTAGACCGGCACCCGCCGGGCGATGCCGAAGCCCAGCAGCCCGACCACCAGCGCCGGGATCAGCCACGGGCCCAGCACCTTGCCCTGCCACACCATCAGCGGCACCGCCGCCGCCACCGCCAACAGCGGCGCCCAGCCGGCCAGGCCGATGGGGGCGGGCAGGGCGGCTTCGGCGTCGCCAGCATCCGGCCGGCCGCCCAGCCAGCGCGCCGCCGCCACCGCCGCCACCGCGGCGACCAGGGTGGCGAACAGGGTCGGCGCCACCACCGCCGCCGGATCGGCCGAGCCCAGCGACGCCCGAAGCGCCACCACCTTGGTGGGAAACAGGGTGACGCCGGCGGTGTTGATGGCCAGGAACATCACCTGGGCGTTGCTGGCCACGTGGCGGCGCGGGTTCAGCCCGTCGAGCTGCTCCATGGCACGGATGCCGAACGGGGTGGCTGCATTGCCCAGTCCCAGCAGATTGGCCGAGACGTTCATGGCCATGGCACCCAGCGCCGGATGGCCGGCGGGAACCGACGGGAACAGGCGGCCCAGCAGGGGCGACAGCGCCCGGGCCACCGACGCGATCAGCCCGCCCGCCTCGGCCACCTTCATCAGCCCCAGGAACAGCGCCATGATGCCGACCAGGCCCAGGGCCAGCGGCACCGCGCCTTCGGCCGCCTTGATGGTGGCCACCGACAAAGCCTCCATGGCGCCGGCCCGGCCGCCCAGCTCGGCGGCGGCGGCGACGGCGAAGGCGGCGGCGATCAGGGCGAAGAAGACCAGGTTCACGGGGCGCGCACGACCAAAGGCAGTTGCCGCAAGGCTAGCAGAAAGAGCGGTCTTGCGCACCCTTGCCCGGCGCCGGCCCGGTTGCTAAGGTCCACCCTCCCTGGGGTGCTTGTGGATGGTTGCTGGAATGCGCAGGTCCGCGCTGTTGCTGATGGTTCTGGTGGCGCTGGCCGCAGCCGCGCCGTCGATCGCCGCCGATGGGGTTCCCGGCCATATCGAGGCCGCCCGTCAGGCTTATCAGAAGGGCGACTCGGCCCGCACCGCCCGCGAACTGCAGGCCGCCCTGGCCGAGCTGCAGGACCGCCTGGGCAAGGGCCTGGCCGACTACCTGCCGCCGGCCCTGGCCGGCTGGCAGGCCGAGGCCCCCGAGATCCAAGGCCTGAACGAGGTCGGCGGCGGCCTGTCGGTCAGCCGCGCCTTCCTGCGCAACGACGCCTCGCTCAACGCCTCGCTGATCCTGGACAGCCCGGCGGTGGCCGCGGCCGCCGCCCTGTTCACCAACCCCGCCGCCGCCGCGGCCCAGCCCAACCTGCGCCCGGTCAAGATCGGCGGCGAGGATGCGCTGCTTCGCTGGGATCCCGCCAACAAGGCCGGCGAGGTCACCATGGTGCTGGGCGGCCGCGTGCTGCTGCAGATCGAGGGTGACAACCTGGCCCAGAGCGAGACCCTGCTGGACGCCGCCAAGGGCTGGAACATCGCCGGCATCAGGAAGCTGGTGGGCATCTAGCCTCGCACCAGCGATGCCAGCAGCGGCACCAGCACCGCGGTGGCGATGCCGTTCAGACCCATGGCCAGGCCGGCGAAGGCGCCGGCGACCTCGGACATCTGCAGCGAGCGCGCCACCCCCATCCCGTGCGAGGCGGTGCCCAGCGCCAGGCCTTGGGCGCGCGGGTCGGCCACCTTGAGGCGCTCCAGCAGCCATGGCCCCACCGCCGCCCCCGAGATGCCGGTCAGCATGACCAGCACCGCGGTCAGGCTGGGCAGGCCGCCGATGCGCTCGGCGATGCCCATGGCGATGGGCGTGGTGACCGACTTGGGCGCCAGCGACACCCAGACCTGCCGCGACGCCCCCAGGGCCCAGGCGATGCCGACGGCGCTGACCACCGCGGTGGCCGAGCCGGCGATCAGCGCCGCCGCCACCGTACGCGCCGAGCGGCGCACCGCCGCCAGTTGCCGGTACAGCGGCACCGCCAGCGCCACCGTGGCCGGCCCCAGCAGGAAGTGGACGAACTGGGCGCCGTCGAAATAGGTGTGGTAGTCGGTGCCGGTGGCCTCGAGCAGCGAGACCACGGCGATGATGGCCACCATCACCGGATTGAGAAGGGCGCGCCGGCCCATGCGTTCATAGAGCGCCACGGCCGCTTGGTAGGCGACCAGGGTGCTGGTCAGCCCCAACAGCGGCGTGGCGGCCAGATAGACCCAGATGCTTTGCAGGTCGGGCTTCACCGCCGGCGCTCCAGCCGGGTCATCACTACGCCGGTCACCGCGATGGTCGCCACCGTGCTGACCAGGATGGCGACGCCGATGGGCAGCCATTCCTCGGCGATCAGCCGGAAGTGCAGCATGACGCCCACCGCCGCGGGCACGAACAGCACGCCCATGTTGCCGAGCAGGCCGCGGGTGATCGCGTCCAGGCCCTCGGGCACGCCGCCGCGGACGACCAGCCCGGCCAGCAGGATCAGCATGCCCACCACCGGGCCTGGTATGGGCAGCCCAAGAAGGCGCACCGCTACCTCTCCGGCAAGCTGGCAGACGAGCAGAAGCGTGATATAGGAAAGCCCCATGGAACTGGTTCCCTACGCCGATGTCATCGGCGCCGTCGCCGGCGCGCTCACCACCGTCGCCTTCGTGCCGCAGGTGGTCAAGACCCTGCGCACCCGCCAGACGCGCGACATATCCCTGTCCATGTGGCTGCTGTTCTGGCTGGGCGTGGCGCTGTGGCTGGTCTATGGCCTGATCCTGGTCGCCTGGCCCCTGATCGCCGCCAACCTGCTGACCCTGGTGCTGGCCGGCATCGTGCTGGGGATCAAGCTGGCCAACCGCCAGCGCGACAGGGGATAGATCCCCCGAAGCGTTCCAGTCGCCGCTCCGCCCCTGGACTCCCGCTGTCGCGGGAGTGACGGCGACGGTTCAATCCGCCACCAGGGCCGGATCGGGGTCTTCGGCCCAACTGGTGGCGGGCTTGGGCGTGCGGGCCAGCCAGCGTTCCAGTTCCTCGACGTGCTCGGCCTCTTCGGCGGCCATCTCGGTGGCCATGCGGCGGATTTCGGCGTCCGAGGTCGTCGACGCGCAGCCGGCATAGAATTCCTGGCCGCGGCGCTCGTTCTCGAGCGCGAATTCCAGCGCATGATAGGACGTCATCAGGTAGTGGGCGCATTCGCCGCCGCCGACTTCCGGCGGCTCGGGGGTGTTCCAGCGGTATTCCCACGACTTCAGCCGCGGCAGGTCGTGGCCTTCGGCGCGCTTGACCACCGAGGCGCCGTGCAGGCGGGAATATTCGGCCATCTGGCGGAACAGGGCGGCGACCTCGGGGTTGTTGTGGACCTCCATGACGTCGGCCAGTTCGTCGTAGCGTTCGGCCGCCTCGGTTTCCATGGCGATGGCGTGGGCAAGGAAGGTGGCGACCTTGGTCGAGGGCATGGGACAACCTCCTGCTGTTCGTTGGGGTGAGTATGCACCAACCCGAACGGCGGGGCCAATCCCCTCCTTTCCTCCAACCCCTACCGTTCAGCCGGCCGGCGTGCGAAAATGGGCCCATGGAACAGATCGTCCTGTTCGAGCGATTGGGACTGGCGCTGGCCATAGGCCTCTTGATGGGGGCCGAACGCGGCTGGCAGGCGCGCGACCTGCCGGTGGGCGGCCGCGTCGCTGGCATTCGCACCTTCGCCCTGCTGGGGCTCTTGGGCGGCGTGTCGGGCTGGCTGGGCCTGACCGTGGGTGCACTGGCCCTGGCCGCGGGCTTCGCCGTCATCGGCGCGGTGGTGGTCACCGCCCACCTGGCCCGCTCGCGCCTGGGCGACCACGACGTCGGCATCACCACCGAGGTGGCCGAGTTGGTGGCCTTCGCGCTGGGCGCCATGGCGGTGATGGGCGAGATGGCCGCGGCCGCCGCCGGCGGGGTGGTCGCCACCGCGCTTCTTGGCACCAAGGACGTTTTGCACCAGTGGCTGCAGCGCCTGGAACGCCTTGAACTGCTGGCGGCGATCAAGCTGCTGCTGATCTCGGTGGTGTTGCTGCCGGTGCTGCCCAACCACGGCTACGGGCCGGGCGAGGCGCTCAATCCCTATACCCTGTGGCTGCTGGTGGTGATGGTGGCGGCCATCTCGTTCCTGGGCTATTTCGCCATCAAGATCGCCGGGCCGCGCATCGGCAGCCTGCTGACCGGGGTGTTCGGCGGGCTGGCCTCGTCGACGGCGCTGACCGTCAGCTTCGCCCGCATGGGCAAGGAAGGCCCCGGCATGCAGCCGCTGCTGGCCGCCGGCGTGGTGGTGGCCAACGCCACCATGTATGTGCGGCTGTGGGCGATCGTCACCATCATCAATCCGCGCTTGGGCCACGGGCTGGCGCCGGTGCTGGGGACCATGGCGGCGGCCGGGCTGGTCGGCGCCTGGGCGCTGTGGCGCCGCCGCGACGAGGAAGGCCGTCCCGGGGCCATGACCCTGGCCAATCCCTTCGAACTGGGCATGGCGATCAAGTTCGCCACCCTGCTGGCTGCGGTGATCGTGGCGTCCAAGCTGCTGCAGGGCTGGGTAGGCCATGCCGGCCTGTACCTGCTGGCGGCGGTGGCGGGGCTTGCCGACGTCGACGCCATGGCGCTGTCCATGTCGCAGATGGGCGGGCGCGACGTGCCGTTAACGGTGGCGACATCGGCGGTGGTGATCGCCGCCTTCGTCAATACCGCGGTCAAGGGCGCCATCGTCGGCGGCATCTGCGGCGGCACCATGGCCCGCCAGGTGGCGGCGGTGATGACGCTGGTCGTGGCCGCCGGCGCCGGGGCGCTGGCGGTGCTTTAGCGCGCCTCGCGGCCCTTGAGGTAGAAGGCCACCGCCTGGGCGCGGTTGCCGACGCCCAGCTTGTCGTACAGGTTCTTCAGGTGGAACTTCACGGTGTTGAGCGAGATGTCCAGCTGGCCCGCCATCTGCTGGTTGGTCAGACCGCCGGCCAGGGCAGCCAGCAGCTCGCGCTCGCGGGGCGTCAGGCCGGCCAGCGGGTCGCTCGCCAGGCTGGACACGTCGATGAACGGGAACACCATGCGCCCCGAGGCCACCGCCTGGATGGTCTCGAGCAGCTGTTCGGGCGCCTCGCGCTTCGAGCAGAAGCCGGCGGCGCCCAGGGTCATCGCCTGGCGCGGCACGTCGGGGTTGGGGCTGCCGGTGTAGACGATGATGCGTGGCGCGTCGGCGCGGCCGCGCAGGGCCTGCAGCACGCCGCGGCCGTCAAGATAGGGCATTTCCCAGCCGATGATGCCGACGTCGAAGGGCAGCCGCTCGACCGCCTCGAGAAAGCGCTCGCCGTCGCTGGTCACCGCGACCAGGCAGAAGCGCTCGTCGCCCGCGAACAGCTTGATCAGGCTGCTCTGCAGCAGCGGGTTCTTCTCCGCGATCACGATGTCGATCGGGCGGGTCTGCTGAACGGCCATATCCCTGTCCTCCCCCTCGGGCTTCCTACCCGTTGGTTGGATATCATAGGTGCTTATAAGAAAAATCGCAATTACGATTGATGATTGGTCCCACACTTTTCCCACTCGCAAGCGCGGGATGCAACTCGCCCGTTGCCGGAATTGGGTAGGTTTTCGGGCAGGGTCCCTGCGACTTAAAGCCGCAGTTCGTGCTCGGCCAGGGCGGGGATGGCGGTGGCCGGAACCGGCGGCGACAGCAGGTAGCCCTGCACCTCGTCGCAGTGCATCTTGGCCAGCATGTGGGCCTGTTCGAGGGTCTCGACGCCCTCGGCGACGATGCGCCGGTGCATGGAATGGCCCATGGTGATGATGGTGCGCACGATCTCGTGGGCGTCCTGGTCGGTGGCCAGGTCGGCGATGAAGGTGCGGTCGATCTTGATGGTGTGGACGGGGAAGCGGCGCAGGTAGGACAGCGACGAATAGCCGGTGCCGAAGTCGTCCATGGCCAGCGAGATGCCCATGGCGGACAGCTGTTCGAGGATGGCGACGGCGTTCTCGGTGTCCTTCATGATCATGCCCTCGGTGATCTCGAACTCGAGTCCCGACGGCGTGATGCCGGCCTCGTCGACCAGGCGGCGGACCAGGTCGACGAAGCCCGGCTGGCGCAATTGGCGTGTCGACAGGTTGACCGCCACCCGCAAGTGTCCCAGGCCCTGCTCGACCCAGGCGCGGTGCTGGCGGCAGGCGGCGGCCATCACCCATTCGCCCACTTGGCGGATCAGGCCGGTTTCTTCCATGACGGGGATGAACTTGGCCGGCGATACCTGGCCCAGGGACGGCGCGGTCCAGCGCAGCAAGGCCTCGACCCCGGTGACCCGCCCGGTCTTCAGGTCGGCCTTGGGCTGGAAGGTCAGCATCAGCTCGTCGCGCTCCAGCGCATTGGCCAGGCCGGTCTTGATGTGCAGCCGTTCCTCGACGGCGGCGTTCATGTCCGAGGTGTAGAACTGGTAGTGCGCCTTGCCCTGCTCCTTGGCGCGGTACATGGCCGCGTCGGCGTTCTTCAGCATGGCGCTGGCGTCGGGCGCATCGTCGGGATAGATGGTGATGCCGATGGACGCCGAGACGAACGCCTCCTTGCCGGCCAGGTCGAAGGGCCGGCGCAGCGCGTCCAGGATGCGTTGGGCGACGCGGGGCGCGTTCTGGTAGTTGCCCAGGTTGGGCATCAGCACGGTGAACTCGTCGCCGCCCAGGCGGGCGACCGTGTCGCCGGCGCGGATGCAGGCCGACAGCCGTCGCCCCGCCTCCTGCAGCAAGAGGTCGCCCAGGTCGTGGCCGAGCGTGTCGTTGACCAGCTTGAAGCCGTCCAGGTCGATGAACATCAGACCGACCATCTGCTGGTAGCGGCTGGCCTGGTGCACCGACTGGCCCAGCCGGTCCAGGAACAGCGAGCGGTTGGGCAGGCCGGTCAGCTGGTCGTAGGTCGCTTGGCGGCGGATGCGCTCCTCGTCCAGCTTGCGCTGGGTGATGTCGGAAAAGGCGACCACATAGCGGCTGGGACGGCCGGCATCGTCGACCACCGTCGACACCCCCAGGCGAGCGGCGATGGACTGGCCGTCACGGCGCTTGGTCCACATCTCGCCCTGCCAGCGGCGGTGCAGGCGTACCTCCTCCCACATCTGCAGCAGCGGTTCGGCCTCGGCGACGCCGTCGGCCAGGCAAGGGGCGGGCGCGCCCACCAGTTCGGCGGCGGCCCAGCCGGTGATTTCGCAGGCGGCGGGGTTGACGGCGGTGACCTTAAGCTCGGCGTCCAGCACCATGATCCCGTCCGAGGTGGTGTCGAATACCTGGGCGGCCAGGGCGTCGTGGGCGCGGCCCTCGCAGGCGTGGATGGCCACGGTGCGCGGGCCGTCGATGCCGGCGAACAGCACCCGGGCATGAAGGCTGCTGCCGTCCAGGCGCACCAGTCGCAGCCGATGGGGGCCGGGACGCTCGGCCAGGGCCGCCAGCCCGTCGGCGAGCATGGGGTGGTCTTCGGCATGGACGAAGGCGGTGAAGGGACGGCCGGCGACCTCGCCGTACGAGGACGCCCCCAGCAGGCGGATGCCCGCCTGGTTGATCGAGGCTATGTCGCCGTCGATACAGACGCACAACAGATCGGGGACCAGCTCGGCCAAGTGGTGGCCCGCGTCGGCGGTGACTTCCTTCAAGGCGCCCTTCCTGTGCTCCGCTCGGAGTACCGGTTCAGCTTAACCGAAAGGATAGGAAGTCGGAACCGCCAATCGAAATCAGGACTGTTCAGCCCAATCGGCAGGATTGAAGGCGCGCGCCGGGGCGGAGGCCGGGGTGGCCACCGGGGCGCTGGCCGGCACGGGCTCGGCCTTGGTGGCGGCCTCGACCTTGGCCGGCTCGGCCTTGTGCGCTTCCGCCTTGGGGGCGGGGTGGGCGACGACGGGCTCGGCCTTGGCGTGATGCTCTTCCTTGGCCGGGGCGCTGGCGGTCAGCGACGCGCGCTGCACCGGCGGGCCGGGACGGAAGACGAAACCTTCGGTGCGATAGACGCGGGTGCCGTAGTCGCTGGCCGGCTCGTGCCAGACGCGCACTTCGCTCCAGTCGTTGCGGGGCGACACGTCGATCACCGGCACGGCGTGGGTGACCTTGCCGCGGCCGGCGCTGCGCGACGGAGCCCAGTTGGCATGGTCGACCAGGACGACGCGGTTGTTGACGATGCGGGTGACCACCGAAACGTGGCCGTGGCGCATGCTGCCCTGGCGGGCGAACACCAGGACGCCGCCTTCGCGAGGGGCACGGCCGCGCTCGTAGACGCCGTTCGCCGCCGACCACCACTGCCAGGCATCACCCTTGAGGTTGAGACCGGAAACCTGGCGCGCGTAGGTCACGCACTGCAGGGCCGCCTTCGCTTGGAACGGGGCCGCCAGAATAAGTACGGCCGTGAGCAGGATCAGGACCCTCTTCACCGCTTTCCCTCCCACCGGTCATCAACGGTTCCGATTGTGTCCATGAACAAAGCCGATGGCAACCTGATTCATGTACTCTTATGTCGAATTTTACAAACTTTGTGGGTATGGGCGGCTATATCGGTGCCCCTCTTCCGGCTGGGGCCGGGGGCGGGTATCATCGGCCCCCTTTCCGAGACGACGGAGGACCGGGCTTGAGACGGTTGGCGATGTGGGCGGTGGTCGGCGTGGCGGTTGCGGCCGCCGGCCTGGCGGAGGCGGCCGAGCGGCGCACCCTTGTGGTCGCGGGCGGCGAAGTCACCGGCTATTACTATCCGGCTGCCGGTTCGGTGTGCCGGGTGGTCAACAAGGAACGCCCCCAGGGCCTGGGCTGCGCGGTGATGCCCACCGCCGGCTCGGCCGCAAACCTCGCGGCGCTGAAGGCCGGCGACGCCGACATGGCGGTGGTGCAGTCCAAGGCCGCCCAGCTGGCGGCGGGCGGCGAGGAAGGCTTCAAGGAGGCCGGGCCGTTTCCCGAACTGCGCGCCCTGATGTCGCTGCACGGCGAGGCCGCCGCGGTGCTGGTGCGGCCCGATGCCGGCATCGGCTCGGTGGCCGACGTCAAGGGCAAGCGCGTCAACCTGGGGCGGCCGGGGTCGTTCCAGCGCGCCATGGCCGAGGTGGTCATCGACGCCGCCGGGCTGTCCCAGGGCGACCTGTCGCCGCTGGTCGAGCTGGATTTCGCCGAGCAGGGCCACGAATTGTGCCAGGGCAACATCGACGCCGCCGTGTTCACCGGCGTCCATCCCATCCCCGAGGTCGCCCAGGCCATGGAGGAATGCGGCGCCGTGCTGGTGCCGTTGCGCGCCAAGACGCTCGACACCTATCTGAAGCGCATGCCGTGGCTGGCGCGGCTGACCATCAAGGGCGGCACCTACGACGGCCAGAAGGAGGACATCGCCTCGGTCGGTGTCCGCGCCGTGCTGGTGGCCACCACCCGCATGAGCGCCGAGGAAGCCCACGACCTGGTCAAGGCGGTGTGGACCAACTTCGCCGCCTTCACCCACCTGCACCCGGCGTTGCGCACCCTGCAGAAGGCCGAGGCCGCCCATGACGGCATCCCGCTGCCCCTGCACGAGGGGGCGGCGCGCTTCTACGCCGAGGCGGCGCCGCGATGACCGATGCCGCCGCCGGCCGGCGCGCCCTGGCCCTGGTCCAGGCCATGGCCGGCGACGGCGTCTCGCCGGTGAGCCTGTTGACCGGCGGCGTCCAGCCGACGCCGCTGGTCCATTACCCCGAAGGCGATCTCTACGACTTCGCCAGCCACGCCCAGGCCTATTACCACTGCCACCGGGCCGGGGGCGGGGGGCATGTCCACCTGTTCCTGCGGCCCAAGGGCATGCCGGCCGGGGTGGCGCCGCTGCTGCCGGCGCCGCAGCCCGACTCGCCCTGCCACCTGGGCGCCGTCGCGCTGGACGGCGACGGCCTGCCCACCGAGTTGTTCACCACCAATCGCTGGGTGACCGGCGAGGCCTGGTACGCGGCCGCCGCCGTCGCCGCCATGCTGCCGCGGTTCCGCCTCAGTGCGGCGGGCGAGCTGTTGCCGGTTGGCCTCTACCTGGAAGCCCTGGTGGCGTTCTACGCGAAAGTTCTGGCCGAACTGGCGGCCGAGCGGGACGCGGCGGTGGCCGACTGGGCCCTTGCCCATCCCGGGGCCGATGCCCTGGACGATCCGCGGCTCGAGGTCACCTCGCGCCGGTCGGTCGACCTGCGGGCCGACCTGGCCCGCCTGGCCTGAAAAACGACGACGCCGCCGCCCGGTGGGGCGACGGCGCCGAAAAGACGCTGGAAGCAGCGGCTGCTTACTTCACGGTCTTGAGGTAGTCGACGACGGCCTTGACGTCCTCGGGCTTCTTCAGGCCGGCGAAGGCCATCTTGTTGCCGGGAACGGCGCCCTTGGGGTCGGCCAGATAGGCGCTCAGCGAGGCTTCGTCCCAGGTCTTGCCCGCGGCGTGCATGGCGTCGGAGTACTTGAAGCCCTCGGCGGTGCCCGCCTTGCGGCCGAAGACGCCGAACAGGCTGGGGCCGACGCCGTTCTTGCCGGCCTCGACCTTGTGGCAGGCCTTGCACTGGTTGAAGGCGGCCGGAGCGTCGGCGGCGGAAGCGGCGAACGGGGCGGCGAGCAGGGCGGCCCCGACGAGGAGGCCAAACTTCTTGGTCATTTCTCTCTCCCGATAACTCATGGGGTGAAAAAGGCGCGATCGAGCTGTTTATCCCCCAGCTTTGTGGCGAATTCAAGGGGAGTAGATGCGCAAACGAACGGGGTAGGGAGGAAGGCCTGCTTAAGGGGCCACCAGTCGGGGGCCCCGCTCGAGGGCGTTCAGCGCCTCGGACAGGCTGGCCGAGCGGGCCAGTTCGCGCTCGGGCGCGGCGACGACGAAGCGCCCGGCAGGCAGCTTGGTCACCGTATAAAGCGGGCGGTCCAGGGTGTGGCGATAGACGGCGAACACAGCCTTGTCGGGCCCGTGGTCGATGGCATAGTCGCGCCAGTCGCCGCCCGCGACGCGCCGGGCGTACAGGTTCAGCAGCAGCGTCAGTTCGGTACGGTTGAAGTGGACGAGGTTGGCCCTCGCCCGGTGGTCCGCCATTTGGATGAGTTTGGCCATCGGCCTCGCCTCGACGGTTCCCTTGCCGGCACTTGGGCGGCCATTGTCGACCAGAACCGTCGCCGAATCCAGCGTCACGGCGTGGCGCGAACCGCGTCGAAGGGATAGGTCGGGGGAACCGAAAAGGCCAGGTTCCCAGGTCAGCGCATGGGCGCCGAGGCCGGGACGAAGCCGATCAGGTGGTCGTTGCCTTCGTTGTAGGGCTGCGAATAGCAGCTGGCCTTGCCGAGCGAACGGTAGCAGTAGACCTGCTGCGGCGGCGGAGGCGGCGACGGCCAGTCGGTGCAATAGACACCCTCGCGCTCGGCACGCGGTGTCGAGCAGTCCTTGCCGACCACGAACGAAATCAGGTGATCGCCCATGGTCTTGTGGGTGTTGACCAGGGAGAGCACTTCCAGATTGCCGAACACGAACGGATCGCCCGTCCGCTGCAGCTCAGTTTCGAGACCGTTGCGACCAACCATGCCGCAGGCGGCCAGTAGCAGAATTCCTGCCAGGGGGGCGAGGCGCCAGATCATTTCTTGATCCCCTCTTGCCGTTCGGATGGTATTGTCCTCCCCCGCGCTGGGGGAATCAATGGGATTCTACCCCTTTCGCGCGCCACGACGACAAGCGGGAGGTTTGCCATGGCGGTCGAGACCCCGATCTGCGACTTCGGCTGGAAGGCTCCGCCGTTCGCCCTGCCGGGCGTGGAGGGCCGCTCCTGGACGCTTGAGCAGGCGCGCGGGCCCAGCGGCACCCTGGTCATGTTCATCTGCAACCACTGCCCCTACGTCAAGGCGGTGGTCGACCGCCTGGTCCGCGACGCGCGCGAGTTGCAGGGATTGGGCATCGGCGTGGTGGCGATCAATTCCAACGACGCCAGCCAGTACCCCGAGGACTCGTTTGCCAACATGGTCGAGTTCGCCCGCGCCCACGGCTTCACCTTTCCCTACCTGCACGACGAAAGCCAGCAGGTGGCCAGGGCCTACGACGCGGTGTGCACCCCGGACTTCTTCGGCTTCGATGCCGGACTGGGGCTGCAGTACCGGGGCCGCCTCGACGCCTCGCGCAAGGAGGCGGGCCCGGCCGACGCAAGGCGCGAGCTGTTCGAGGCGATGAAGGCGGTGGCCGAGACCGGCCGCGGACCGGCCGACCAGATCCCGTCCATGGGGTGCTCGATCAAGTGGAAGGGCGAGTGACCGGGCGGCAGGGGGGCAACGCCGCGTTTGCCAAGCCCGGCGACGCGCACTATCTTACCGCCCATTGTTTTCAGGGAGCCCCCCGTTGACCGAGAAGCCAGACGACGCCCAGGCCGACCTCCTGATCCGGGAGGTCGACGAGGACCTGCGCCAGGAGCAGCTGGAAAAGCTGTGGAAGCGCCATGGCGGCGCCATCATCGCCGTCGCCGTGGCCCTGGTGCTGGCGGTCGCCGGCTGGCAGGGCTGGCGGTCGTGGGAGGTCAAGCAGCGGGTGGCTTCGTCCCAGCGCTACGCCGAGGCGGTCAAGCTGGCCGAACAGGGCAAGCGCGACGACGCCGGCCAGCAGCTGCAGTCCCTGGCCGCCGACGGCACCAAGGGTTACCGGGTGCTGGCCCAGCTCAAGCGCGCCGAGCTGCGCCAGCAGGCCGGTGACACCGCCGGCGCCGCCGAGATCTATGGCGCCGTCGCCGCCGATTCTGGCGTGGACAAGGCCTATCGCGACATGGCCGCGGTCAAGGCGGCCTATCTGACCCTGGACGGCGGCGACGCTGCCGCCATCGAGAAGCAGGTCGAGCCGCTGGCGGCCGAGACCAGTGCGTGGCGCCATTCGGCCCGCGAGATCATTGCCCTTGCCGCCGCCAAGCGCGGCGACACCGCCAAGGCCGCGGACCTGTTCCGCAAGCTGGCCGAGGACGCGGCGGCGCCGCAGGGGCTGCGCGCCCGTGCGGCCGAGATGCTGGCCGCCATCGGCCAGCGGCCCAAGGGCTGAACGGGAAGGGGTTTCAAGCATGTGGCGTCGGCTCGCGCTCGTAATGGTGGCCACGCTGGCCCTGTCGGCCTGCGGTGACTCCTGGCTCGGCGGCAGGAAGGCGCCGCCGCTTCCCGGAAAGCGGATCTCGGTGCTGTCGCGCGAGCGGCAGGTCGAGCCCGAGATCAGCGGCCCGGTGGCCGAGATCGTGCTGCCGCCGCCCGAGGCCAACGACGACTGGCCGCAGGCCGGCGGCTTTTCCAACCACGCCATGCACCACATGGTGGTCGGCGACCACATCGCCCGCGCCTGGAAGACCGGCGTCGGCACCGGATCGGGGTCGCGGCGCAAGCTTTTGGGCCAGCCCATCGTCGCCGAGGGCAAGGTATTCACCGTCGACGCCTCGTCCAAGGTCACCGCCGTCGCCGCCCGCGACGGCGACGAGATCTGGGACACCGAGCTGACCCCCAGCGACGAGGACGAGATCTACACCAGCGGCGGCATCGCCTACGAAGACGGGGTGCTGTTCGTCGGCACCGGCTTCGCCCAGGTTGTCGCGCTGGACGCCGGCAGCGGCAAGATCCTGTGGCGCCAGACCGTGTCCGGCCCGGTGCGCGGCGCCCCCACCGTGCGCGGCGGGCGCGTGTTCACCATCACCGTCGACAACCAAACCCACGCCCTGTCCGCCGAGGACGGCTCGGTCCTGTGGACCCATTCGGGCATCTCGGAGGCCGCCAGCCTGCTGGCCGGCAACAGCCCGGCGGTGGACGGCAACATCGTGGTGGTGCCTTATTCGTCGGGCGAGTTGTTCGCCCTGCGCGTCGAGAACGGCTCGGTGCTGTGGCAGGACTCGCTGTCGACCATCCGCCGCACCCAGACGGTGGCGTCGATGACCGACATCCGCGGCCGCCCGGTGATCGACCGCGGCCGGGTCTATGCCATCGGCAACGCCGACCAGCTGGTCTGCATCGACCTGCGCACCGGCCGGCGCCTGTGGGAAAAGGAGATCGGCGGCCTGCAAAGCCCGTGGATCGCCGGCGACTACTTGTTCCTGGTCACCAACAACAGTGAGGTGGTGGCGCTGGAGGCCAAGAGCGGCCGCATCGTCTGGGTCACCCAGATGCAGGTCTGGGAGGACGAGGAGGATCGCAAGGGGCGCCTCATGTGGGCGGGCCCGGTGCTGGTCTCCGACCGCCTGATCGTCAGCAGCTCGACCGGCAAGCTGGTGGCGCTGTCGCCCTATACCGGCACCGTGCTCGGCATCGACGAGGCCCCCGACGGGGTCACCATTCCTCCGGCGGTGGCGGGGGGAAGCCTTTACTTCCTGACCGACGACGCCGATCTGATCGCGTATCGCTAGCGCCATGGCATTCACCGTCGCCATCGTCGGCCGGCCCAATGTCGGCAAATCCACCCTGTTCAACCGGCTGGTCGGACGGCGGGTGGCGATCGTCCACGACACCCCCGGCGTCACCCGCGACCGCCGCGAGGGCGCTGCCACCCTGCTGGGGATGGAGTTCACCGTCGTCGACACCGCCGGGTTCGAGGACGCCGGCGGCGACAGCGTCGAGGCGCGGATGCGCAAGCAGACCGACACCGCCGTCGGCGACGCCGACGTGGCCTTGCTCCTGATCGACGCCCGCGCCGGGGTGACGCCGCTGGACCGCCATTTTGCCGACTACCTGCGCCGCCAGAAGACGCCGGTGATCCTGGTGGCCAACAAGTGCGAGGGCCGGGCGGGCGAGCCGGGCCTCTACGAGGCCTACGGCCTGGGCCTGGGCGAGCCGGTGCCGTTCTCGGCCGAGCACGGCGAGGGCCTGGCCGACCTGTTCGATGCGCTGCGTCCCTATGCCGAAGCCGCCGGCATCCTGGACGACGACGAGGAAGACGAGTTCGAGGCGCCGCCCGAGGACGAGGTCGCCGCCGCCGAGGAAGAGGCCGGCCCGCCCCGGCCGCTGCTGATGGCGGTGGTCGGCCGCCCCAACGTCGGCAAGTCCACCCTGGCCAACCGCCTGCTGGGCGAGGACCGCCTGCTGACCGGCCCCGAGGCGGGGCTGACCCGCGACGCCATCTCGGTCGACTGGACCTGGCGCGACCGGCCCATGCGCCTGGTCGACACCGCCGGCATGCGCAAGCGCGCCCAGGTCGAGGATCCGCTGGAGAAGATGAGCGTCGGCAACTCGCTGGAAGCCATCCGCCGCGCCGAGGTGGTGGTGCTGGTGATGGACGCCGCCGCCATCCTCGACAAGCAGGACCTGACCATCGCCCGCATGGTCGCCGACGAAGGCCGCGCCCTGGTCGTCGCCATCAACAAGTGGGACGCCGTCGAGAACCCGCAGGCGGCCCTGCAGCGCTTGCGCGACCGTCTCGAAACTTCGCTGCCCCAGGTCAAGGGCGTGGCCACCGTCACCCTGTCGGCCCTGACCGGCAAGGGCGTGGACCGCCTGATGGAAGCCGTGGTCGAGACCCATGCGGTGTGGAACCGCCGCATCCCCACCTCGCAGCTCAACCGCTGGCTGGAAGAGATGGTTTCCCACCATCCGCCGCCGGCCCTGGCGGGCGGGCGCCGCCTCAAGATCCGCTACATGACCCAGGCCAAGGCGCGGCCGCCGACCTTCATCGTCTTCGCCAGCAAGCCGGACGACCTGCCCGAGGCCTATGTGCGCTATCTGGTCAACGGCCTGCGCGATACCTTCCGCATGCCGGGGGTCCCCATAAGGTTGTATTTGCGGGGCGGGAAGAATCCTTACCACGAAGGTTGAGCGAGCAAGCTTCTCCTAAACCCCTGCTCGCCAGGATTTAAGTATTCTTGTAACCTGATGTCTTGATAAACGGCGATGCCTCGGCGATTATCCCAATGGGTCGAGAGGGGACGACAACCGTGACCGTACGCATCCTGATAGCGGAAGATCAGCAACTGGTGCGCCAGGGATTGGTGGCACTGCTGCGGACCGAGGAAGTCGAGATCGTTGGCGAAGCCGAGGACGGCGAAGCGGCGGTCGAGATGGTCCACCGCCTGCGCCCGGACATCGTGCTGATGGACCTGTCGATGCCGGTGCTCGACGGCGTCGACGCCACCCGGCGCATCAAGCGCTCCGACCCCGACATCAAGGTGCTGATCCTGACCGTCGCCAATTGCGAGCGCCGGGTGGCCGAAGCCATGGCCGCCGGTGCCGACGGCTATGCCCTGAAGAAGCTGGGCCACGAGGAACTGATGGCCGCCATCGCCGCGGTCCGGTCGGGCAAGGCCTATCTGGGCCCCGGCCTGTCCGAGGAGATGGTGCGCGAATACATGGACGGCGAGGTGGTCAACGGCGGCGGTTCGCTGACCGCCCGCGAGCGCGAGGTGCTGCGCCTGATCGCCCAGGGCCTCAAGAACCGCGAGATCGCCGACACCTTGTCGATCGCCATCAAGACGGTCGAGACCCATCGCACCAAGATCATGCAGAAGCTCGACCTGCACAACTCGGCCGAGTTGGCCACCTATGCCATCCGCCGCGGCCTGATCGAGTAGTTCGAACGAACGATTCCTGTCGTTCGCCCGATAAATTGGGCCCACCCCACCGCTTGCCTTATCCTCTGTCCAACCGCGAGGCCCTGTCGGCCGTGCGCGAATCCACAGGGTGTCGAAGGTGGGCATGCAGGGCGAAGACGGGAACGGCGACAGCCCGTCCCACCGGGTCGACTGGGCCTTTGCCGCCGGCGGCGTGGCGGCGGTGGCGGGACTGTTCTACGAACTGTCCGACCACACCTTCGTGGTGTTCCACACCCTGGCCGAGGGGTTCGCCATCCTGGTGGCGTTCTCGGCCTTTCTGATCGCCTGGTTCTCGCGCCGCTGGATCGGGCCGGGCCCGCTGTTGATGCTGGGCGTCGGCCACCTGTTCGTCGCCCTGGCCGACGTGGCCCACACGGTGGCGTACAAGGGGCTGCCGATCTTTCCCCGCGCCGGCCCCAATCTAAGCTCGCAGCTGTGGCTGGTCGGCCGCTTCATCGAAGCCACCGCCTTCCTGGTCGCCCTGTCGCCCTTGGCCCGGCGCCTGCCCATGCGGGCGGTGTGGCTGGGCTTCGCCGTGATCACCTTGGGCCTGATCTCGGCGGTGGCCGCCGGCTGGTTTCCCACCTGTTTCGTCGACGGGCGTGGGCTGACGCCGTTCAAGATCGGGTCGGAATACGTGCTGTCGGGCATGTTCCTGGCAACATTGGCGCTGCTGCATCTGCAAGCCCCGCGCTTCGACCGCCGGGTGTTCCGCCTGCTGGCGCTGGCGGTGCTGGCCAAGGCCATCGACGAGCTGCTGTTCACCCTCTACGCCGACGCCTTTGATGCCGCCAACTATGTCGGCCACATCGCCAAGGTGGCGTCCTACGTGTTCTTCCTGCGCGCCGTGGTCGAGAACGGCCTGGTTCGCCCGCAGACCATGATCTTCGGCTCGGTCCGGCGCGAGCGCATGCTGACCGAGCAGCTGGAACGCCAGGCGGCCATGATGGACGCGGTGCTGGGCGCCAGTGCCGACGGCGTCGTCCTGGTCGGCGGCGACGGGCGGCTGCTGTTCGTCAGCCGGGCGGCCGAGACCCTGTTCGGCATCGGGTCCGAGCGGCTGGGCTCGTGGCACGACGGCAGGCTGGGCGAAGTCGCCGCCGCCGCGCTGGCCGACGCCTGCGCCCACGTGCTGGCCACCGGGCAGGAGGATACGGTGGAGTTCAAGGGCGGTGGGCGTTGGATCGAATGCCGCCTGTCGCCGGTCACCAAGGGTGGCCGCCCGGCCTCGGTGGCGGTGGTCGGGCGCGACATCACCGTGCGCAAGGCCATGGAAGAGGACCTGCAGGCGTCGCTGGACGAGAACCGCGCCCTGCTGGTCGAGGTCCATCACCGTGTGCGCAACAACCTGCACATCGTCTTCAGCATGCTGCAGATGCAGGGCTGGCGGATGTCGGACTCACGGCTGCGCCATCATTTCGACGAAGCCGGCGGCCGCATTCTCGCCCTGGCCAAGGTCCATGAGATGGCCTGCCAGCAAGACAGCGTCGCCGACGTGGAATTCGCCCGCTATGTCCGCGCCATGTGCGACGACCTGATGCGCATGTACGGGGTCGCCCACGACTGGATGGCGGTGGAAATCGACGCCGACCGCATCCCGCTGGCCATGGACAAGGCGGTGCCGCTGGGCCTGGTGGTCCACGAGCTGGCGTCCAACGCCATCAAGCACGCCTTCGACCGGCCCGGCGGGCGGCTGGGAATCACCTTGCACATCGGCGAAGGCCTGGTCGAGCTGATCGTCGCCGACAACGGCCGCGGCTTCGATCCGGCGGCGGCCGAGGGCGGGTTGGGGATGCGCATGGTCGAGGCCTTGGTCCAGCAGTTGCGCGGCACCGTCGCCTTCGACGGGGCCGGCGGCACCACCGTGGTGGTGCGCTTTCCCCTGGACACCCCGGTCGAGGTCAGGCCCGCGCCAGCTGCTGCTTGCGCCCGCTGATCCCGGCCATCATGGCGACCCGCGCCGCCTCGGTGCGGTTGGCGACGTCGAGCTTGCGGAAGATGTTGCGCAGGTGCGCCTTGACGGTGACCTCCTGGAGGTCGAGCGCGCGGGCGATCACCTTGTTGGGGGCGCCGTCGACGATCATCTCGACGATGTCGCGTTCGCGCGGGGTCAGGTTACCCAGCGGAGCGGGCGTGGCGGGCGCCCCCTCGGCCATCTCGTCGCGATGCTCGAACAGGAAGGGCGGCACGTAGCGCTCGCCCGACAGGACCAGGCGCAGCACCCCGATGATGTTCTGGCCGCGCATGGTCTTGGGCACATAGCCGCTGGCGCCGTGCTCAATAGCCTTGAACGCGTCCTCGGCCTTGGTCGAGCCCGACAGGATCACCACCGGGGTGTCGGGAAACAGCCGCTTCATTTCGGCCAGGCCCTCGAGGCCGTTGTTGCCCGGCATGTAGAGGTCGAGGATGATCAGCCCCAGCTGGGTGCAGCCCTTGGCCGCGGCCACCGCCTCGGCGAAGGTCGACGCTTCGATCACCCGGGTGTCGGGCTGGATGCGTTCCAGGAACGGCACCAATCCGTCACGGACCATGGCATGGTCGTCGGCGAGCAGGATTTCCATCTTTCTATCCCCCCAATGCGATCGCTTCTATATGCCGATGGCCGGCCTCGATCTCGCCCAGGCGGCGCAGCAGGTCGGTCATCTGGAACGGCTTTTCCAGCACCGCGGTTACTGTCGGCCCCAGCTGGGCGTCGCGTTCGCGCAAATGCCCGGTGACGACGATCACCGGCGTGCCGGGCTGCAGGTCGGCCAGCCGGCGGATGAACTCGCGCCCGTCCATGCGCGGCATGCGGATGTCGGTGACCACGGCGTCGTAGACGGTGGCGTGGCAGCGCACCATGGCCTGCTCGCCGTCGTGGGCGGTATCGACGCGATAGCCCTGGCGTTCCAGGAACTCGGCGGCCATCATCGCCGACAGGGCCTCGTCATCGACCACCAGGATGCGCCGGCCGCCGGCGTTGCGGCCGGGGCCGGCCGCCAAGGGCTCGTCGTCGTTTTCGGGGGTGGCCGGCCCGCCCGCGTCCTCGGCCGGCAACTCGACCACGAACTCGGCGCCCTGCATCAGGTTGCGGAAGCTCAAGGCGCCGCCCATGTCGCGGACGATGCCCCGGCAGATGGACAGTCCCAGCCCGCAGCCGTGTTCCTCGCTCTTGGTGGTGACGAAGGGGTCGAAGATCTGGTCCGCCAGTTCGTCGGGAATGCCGGTGCCGTCATCGCGCACCGAGATCACCACCCGCCCGGTCTCGGCCTGCCAGCGGGCGTCCAGGGTCACGGTGCCGCTGCCGTCGCCGTCACGGTCGTTTGCGGCGCGCTCGCGGATGGCGTCGCGGGCGTTGTTGAGCAGGTTGATCAGCACCTGTTCCAGGCGGACGCGGTGGCCGCGGACGGCAAACGGCATGCCCTGCGGCCAGGCGCGCACCAGGCGGACGCCCTCGACCCGGAAGGTATGGGCGACCATGCGGGCCGCCCCCTCGAGCGCGTCGGCCAGGCGGAACGCCTTGGCTTCGCCGGGGTCGCGCCGGCTGGTGCTGCGCATCTGCCCGACCATCTCGGTCAGGCGGTCGACCTGGGCCAGGATGTTGGCGCTGCGCCGGGCCAGCCCGTCGGTGGATGCGGTCCCCTCGGCGGCGTCCAGTTCGATGGATTCGGCCGACAGGCGGATGACGTGCAGGCACTGGTTGAACTCGTGGGCGATGCTGGCGGCCATCTCGCCCAGGGTGGCCAGGCGGGCGGAGTGCATCAGCTGCAGGTCCAGCGACTTGCGCGCCGTCAGGTCGGTGACCACCAGCACCGCGGCCCCGTCGCCGCCGATGCCGTCGCGCAAGGGGCTGACCGCCACCTGGGCGGGGAAGCGCGATCCGGCCTGGGTGTTGGCCTCGACCTCCACCTCGGCGGCACCGCCGATGGCGGCGGCGAAGGGTTCATGGCCGACCAGGGTCTCGGCCGAAAGTCCGCGCATGGCGTCGGCGTCCACATGGAACAGGGCCAGCGCCGCCCGGTTGGCATAGGTGACCCGCCGCCGCCCGTCGACGGCCAGCACCGCGTTGGCCACCTGGTCCAGCAGCGACGCCTGCAGCCGGTTGCGGTTCTCGGTCTCGCGCTGCGCCGCCTCGCGCTGCTTGAGCGAGGTGATGTTGTGGAAGATGCACGAGGTGCGGCCCTCGCCCAGGTCGACGGTGCGGGCCAGGAACACCTCGCCGTCGCTCATGTGCATCTCGCGCAGGCCGGGAATGCGGGTGCGCATCTGGGCCATCCGCTCGATCACGGCGTCGCGGGAAGAGCCCTCGGGTACGGCGACGTGGCCGCCGTCGATGAGGGCGGCGATGACCTCGCGGGTGGTGGGGCGGTGGAATCCGGCCAGATCGGGCAGATAGCGGGCGAGGAAGCCGGAATACGAGGCCAGCCGCTCCTCGGCGTCCCACAGGGCGAAGCCGTCGATGACCGACTCGTCCTTCAGCATGCGCCAGGCGTCGGCGGCGCGGTCCAGTTCGGCACGGCGCAGCCCGCCGTCCATGTCGCCGCCGGCCCATGAGCGGAGCAGCGTCGCAACCGTCAGCGCCAGGGCCACGGCCAGGGCCGCTGCCGCCGCGCCGCTGCCGCCCGGCACCAGGCCGGCCGCCGCGGCTGCTGCCGTGGCGGCAAGCGCTGCGGCGCCCAGGACCAATGTCCTCGACGCCGCATCCTTCGGCCAGTATTCCAATGGCTGCCCCACCAGCGTCCGACCCCCCAGATTGTCTGGAACGAGTATAGGACGGCCGTTTTCGAGCGTGATCCCCTACGTTGGTGGGACCATTCGCCAGTATTGCCCTATGGTGGATGTTCTATGCCGAAAGGACTGCGTGGACGAAGGCCATGGGCAGGGCGACGATTGCCACTCCGATCGCGGCGCAGGCGAAGTCGACGGCCAGGTGACGCAGGATGCTGCGGTCGATCAATGTCTTCATGGGGCGGTTCCCTTGCTTGTCCGATGCCGAAAACAAGGTAGCCGCGCCCCCATCCGGGCGTCGCGTGACAACAAAGGGAAAAGACGACGTCAGGCGGCCAGGGTGGTCCGCAAACGGCCGATCAGCGATTCCGCGGCGCAGGCGCAGTGGCTGCGTTCGCCGCACCCGCCGGTGCGGGCGCAGTTGAGCGCGCGACGCGCAATGTCGTGGCCAGCCGTCCATTCGCCCGTGGCGATATAGCGCACGGCAATCGCCATGCGTTCGGTCATGCACACCCGGCCATCGAAAGGGTTGGACGACATGGCGCGATCCTCGGATAACGGCATGGACGAATCTTAGCGCCACCTGCCGGCCCGACACAATCGGGTGGGGACCCGAATCCCTAAGGCAGGGGGGGTGGTTTTTGTAATTATTTCGTGGTTCACTTATATATCGTCTCCAGCAGCCCCGAGCGGGCGGGAATTCCATGACCATCGAGGCCTCCATCGACCGCCTGTCCGCCACCGGCGGTGCAGAGCAGCCGCATACCCCTGCCTGGACCGGACTGGGCACCGCCTTCTTCCTGGGCGATCCCCAGGACAAGCTGGACAAGGAATGGGATTCCAGCCTGCGGCTGATGGCCGAACACGGCCGCCGCGGCGCCCAGGCCCATTGGGTCACCCTGGACGACGTCCTGGTGCGCGGCCGCACCCTGCTGCTGGGCGGCGTCGCGGTGAAGCCCGAGGACGTGGTGTGGCTGCGCCTCGACCCGTCCACCGAGCTGCGCTGGAGCGAATCGTTGCGGGCGCTGTGCCATGTGGACGCCCGCCTGGTCAATCCGCCGGCGGCGGTGTTGACCGTGCACGACAAACGGGCCGCACTGGCGCTGTCGCCGCGTCCGTCCTATGGGGTGTTCTCGGCCCCGCAGCTCGAACTGGCCGTCGACGAGCTGGACCGCGCCGGCATCCGCCGGGTGGTGCTCAAGCCGCCGTCGCTGTTCGGCGGCCGCGGCGTCACCATCCTTGACCTGGCCGAGCGCGACGCCATCCGCGCCAGCTTCGCCGAGCTGCTGCCGCTGTTCGGCCACGTGCTGGTCGAGCCGTTCCTGTCGGCGGCGGCCGAGGTGCGCGTGTTGATGACCGCCCGCCGGGTGGTGGGCGTGTTCGAGCGCCCGTTCGAGACCGAGACCAAGAAGGGCTGGCCGCGCCCCATCGAGCTGACGCCCGAACAGCGGCGCCTGGCCGGGGCCGCCATGGAGGCCATGCGCCGTGACGGCATCTTCATGGCCGGGCTGGATTTCCTGGGGGACACCCTGACCGAGATCAACGTCTCGTGTCCCGGCGCCATCCCCGAGGTCAACCTGCTGGACCCGGGCGCCGAGGGGCGCATCGTCGACGACCTGCAGGCCTGGCTGGCCGAGGGCCGCTGACTATTCGGGCTGGCCGACCCGCCGGCGGATGCTGCGCCAGCGCCGCACCACGGTGCCGGCCTCCTTGAGCGTGCTGCGCGCCCGGCCGACCATGCGCCGGGCCAGCCGCCAGGCCGGCCAAGACTCCATATGGCCGCGCGCCCAGGCCTTGGCCGCCATCGCCCAGCCATGGAGCTTGACGAACCACGCCACCGTCATCAGCGCCGGTTCGCACAGGACGTAGAGCCGGGCGAGCAGGGCGGTGCCGGTCACCTTGGCCGACAGCAGCACCACCAAGCCCAACAGCACGTGGCCCGTGCCGATGGCCCACACCGCCGCCAGCTTGAACGGCAGCAGCACGGCCGCCGGCAGCACGAACGCCGCCGCCGCCCACAGCGGGGGCAGGGTGCGGATGCGCTCCTCGACCCGGCGGACCAGGGGCACCAGGCCGATCCACGCCATCAG
>JBLNBU010000264.1:0-3691 GCA_050260215.1 Actinomycetota bacterium | reverse complement strand
TCTTGGCCAGGATGATGGCGACCGTCTGCGGGTACTCGTTCTTCAGGTAGTTGGCCAGCACCTGCTCGGAAACGTTGCCCAGCTTGTCCCACATGGTGCGGCCGGCAGGACCGCGGATTTCCTCCATGATGGTGGAGACGCGGTCCTTGGGCAGGCTCTTGGTCAGCAGCCGCTCGGTGCTCTCGAACGAACCCACCAGCGAGCCGGTCGACGACAGCTGGTCGGCGAACTCGACGAACAGGCGCTCGACCAGGCCGGCCGACACCGTGCCCAGGTTGGCCATCACCTGGGACAGTTCCTTGATCTCGTCGTCGGCCATCATGCCGAACAGCTTGGACGAGTGCTCCTCGCCAAGGCTCAGCATCATGATCCCGGCCTTCTGCGGACCGGTCAGACTGCGGTAGTCCTCCTTGAGGCGTGCCATGGATCACGGGTTCCGGTCAGCTTTCCTGATAGAGCCAATTGCGGATGATGGAGAGCGCCTCTTCGGGGTGCTTGTCGACGATTTCGCCGATCTTGCGGATCGAGGACGCCTTGACGCGGCCTTCGACCTTGTCGATGTCGATCAGTTCGTCGGCGATGACCTCTTCCTCGCCACCCAGGGCCGGCACAGCGGGGCCGGTCAGCTGCGGCACGGCGCCGGGCATCTCGCCGGGCAGGCGCGGGCGGCCGTCGGGGCCGACCTGGGTCTGCATGGATTCCACCGCGCGGCTGATCAGCGGGCGCAGCACCAGCAGCAGGAACAAGATGGCGACGATGGACAGGCCCAGGTTCGAGGCGATCTTCTCGACGAAGTCGCGGCGCATGCCGAAGATGAACTCGCCCGGCTCCTCGGCCTCGGCCAGCTCCTCGCCCTTGTAGAAGGACATGGACACGACCTTGACCTGGTCGTCACGGTCCTTGGTGAAGCCGATGGCCGACTTCACCAGGGCTTCCAGCTGGGCGATCTCCTCGGGCGTGCGGTCGCGATAGGTCTGCTTGCCGTCGGCGCCCTTCTCGCGCACGCCGTCGACCAGCACCGCGGCCGAGACCTTGCGCACCTCGCCGTTCTCGCGAACGATGTTCCTGGTCTTGCGGGAGATCTCGTAGTTGATGGTCTCCTGACTCTTGTTGGCGCGCGACGAGCTCTTGACGTTGGAGGACGACGAGGCGTTGGGGTCGGGCAGGTTCTGCTGGACGGTGACCGGCTGGGGTTCGGCGTCCTGGCTCTGCTCGTTCTCCGAGACCGTGACCTGCGAGCGCACCACCTTGCTTTCCGGGTCGTAGGTCTCCTCGGTGGTGACGGCCCGGCTCATGTCCATGTCGACCGAAACCTCGGCGCGGACGCGGCCCGGGCCCAGCGTGCGCTCGAGCAGTTCCTCGACGGTGCGCGTCAGCTTCTGTTCGTAGGCCAGCCGGTTTTCCTCGGCGGTCTGCGACAGGAACTCCTTGTCGTTGTCGAAGCCGCGCGCCACCAGGGTGCCCTTGTCGTCGACGATGGAGATGCGCGACGGCTTCATCTTGGGCACGGCGGCGGCGATCAGGTGCTGGATGGCCATGGCCTGGCTCTTTTCCAGGCGCTGGTTGCCCTGCATCTTCAAGATCACCGAGGCCGACGGCTCGGTGGTCTCGCGCGAGAACGCCTCGCGCTTGGGCAGCACCAGATGGACGCGGGCGGAACGGACCTTGTCGATGGAGCGGATGGTGCGCGCCAGCTCGCCTTCCAGGGCGCGGACCAGGTTGACGTTCTGCTGGAAGCTGGTGGTGCCCAGCGCGTCCTGCTTGTCGAACAGCTCGTAGCCCGCCATACGCCCGCCGGTGGGCAGCGCCTGCTCGGCCATGCGCACGCGCAGGTCCAGCTTGCGGTCCTTGGGCACCCACACTTCGGTGCCGTCCTTCCTCAACTCGTAGGGAACCTTGTCGGTGGTCAGCTTCTCGATGATGGCCTTGGAATCGGCCAAGTCCAGGTCGCCGTACAGCAGTTCCATCTGCGGCGCCGCGACGCGGCTCATCAAGTAGATGAAGAAGCCGAGGATGCTGACGCCGACGCCAGCGATGGCGGCCAGGCGCATGGGCCCCAGGCCGCGCAGCATCTGAAGGAATGCGTTCACGTCGTCTCCACCTCGAACCGCGGTCGGCATGCCGGCGGCCGGCCACTTCCCTAGGGTGAGAGCCTATCGCCGACCGGATAAAGAGATGGTTAACGACCCGGCAACATTTGCCGGGTGTGGCGTCTGTGCCACAGGCTTGATCTTGCCACAAATGTTCGCTATATGTTCGCAATGGACCGCGACGCCCTCGAACGCCGCTATGACGGCCCCGTTCCGCCTGCCGATCCCGCCGCCGTACCGGGCTCGGCGGCAGGGCGTGCGCGCCTGTACGACCGCCTGGCCGCCGAGGCCAGGGGCGAGATCGCCCGGCTGCGTGCAGCCAGTCCCGTCGCCGGCGGCCGCCTGGCCCGGCTGGGCCGCGACCTTGCCTTCTATCGCTGCCACGGGGTGGGTTGGCGGGCTCAGTCGCCCAGCCGGTAGGGCACGTCCACAATGACCCGGCCCTCGGCGGCGCCGCGCTTGCGGAACAGCAGGGCGGCCTTCAGCAAGAGGGCGGTCTGGTTGTGCAGCAGGTGGTGCCACCAGCGCCCGGGCACGAACAGCGGCAGCACCACCACCGCCGGGCCGCGTTCGGGCTCGCGCCGGTCGACCGTGTCCAGGAACGCGGTCAACGGCGCGATGATCGAGCGATAGGGGCTGGGCAGCACTACCAGCTCCTCGCGAATGCCCAGTGCCCGCCAGGCCAGGCGCAGCGTTGCGGTGCCCTCGCGGTCGACGTCGACGGTCACCGCGGTAACGTCGTCGGACAGCGTGCGGGCGAAATGCAGCGCTGCCAGGGTGCCGCGGTGGATCTTGGCCACCGGCACCACCACCTTGGGCGTGGCCCGGTCCAGCCGGCGCAGCCACAGTCCGATGCCGCCGGTGCGCGGGCTGAGCTCGCGGCCGATGCGCAGGTACTGGCGGCGGATGGTGCGGAACAGCATCAGGATGGCCGGGATCAACAGCAGGGTGATCCAGGCGCCCTCGGCGAACTTGCTCTCGACGATGACGGCCAGGGCCAGGGCGGTGGCGGCGGCGCCCAGCCCGTTGACGGCGGCCTTCCAGCCCCAGCCGGGGCCTTGCACCCGCTGCCAGCGCCGCACCATGCCCACCTGCGACAGGGTGAAGGACAGGAACACCCCGATGGCGTACAGCGGCACCAGCGCGTGCGGGCTGCCGTCGAAGATCACCACCAGCATGGCGGCCAGGGCGGCCAGGGCGATGATGCCGTTGGTGAAGGCCAGCCGGTCGCCCAGGTTGGCCAGCTGGCGCGGCAGGTAGCCGTCGCGGGCCAGGATCGAGGCCAGCATGGGAAAGCCGGTGAACGAGGTGTTGGCGGCCAGCAGCAGGATGGCCGCGGTGGCGGCCTGCAGCAGGTAGTAGAACGCCCCTTCGCCGAACACCCCGCGCGCCACTTGCGACAGCACGCTTTCTTCCTCGCGGGGGACGACGCCCAGCGCCTGGGCCAGGGCGGTGATGCCCAGGAACATGGTGCCCAGCAGCAGGCTCATGGACACCAGGGTGGCGCTGGCGTTGCGCCGGGCCGGGCGGCGGAAGGCGGGCACCCCGTTGGAGATGGCCTCGACCCCGGTCATGGCCGAACAGCCCGACGAGAAGGCGCG
>JBLNBU010000263.1:0-3707 GCA_050260215.1 Actinomycetota bacterium | reverse complement strand
CTCGGCTACTACCAGCAGCGCCAGGACTTCTTCACCGCCAGGCGGCCCCAGCCCGCCGCCGAAACCGTCTGAGATAGGGGAAAGCGACCATGACCGTTCTGACCAACCGCATCGAGTTCGTCTATTTCTTCGACGTCACCAACGGCAATCCCAACGGCGACCCCGACATGGGCAACATGCCGCGCACCGATCCCGCCACCCAGCGCGGGCTGGTCACCGATGTTGCCCTGAAGCGCAAGATCCGCAACTTCGTGGCCCTCACCAAGGAAGGTCAGGCCGGTCACGATATCTATGTGCGCGAGAAGGCGATCCTGAACAACCAGCACAAGCTGGCTTACGACGCCCTCGGCCTCAAGTCGGAGGCGAAGCGATTGCCTAAGGGCGAGGATGACGCCCGCAACGTGACCAAGTGGATGTGCGACATCTTCTTCGACATCCGCGCCTTCGGCGCGGTAATGACCACCGAGGTCAATTGCGGCCAGGTGCGTGGTCCCGTCCAGATTGCCTTCGCCCAGTCGGTCGAGCCGATCCAGGTGCTGCCCGTCGCCATCACCCGCATGGCGGTGGCCACCGAGGCCGAGGCCGAGAAGCAGCACGGCGACAACCGCACCATGGGCGAGAAGATGCTGGTGCCCTATGGGCTGTACCGCTGCCACGGCTTCATCTCGCCGCACTTCGCCCGCCGCACCGGCTTCTCCGAGGCCGATCTGACCCTGCTGTGGCAGGCGCTGATCAACATGTTCGACCACGACCATTCGGCTGCCCGCGGCGAGATGACGGCGCGCCGCCTGATCACCTTCCGCCACGATTCGGATATCGGCAACGCCCCGGCGCACAAGCTGTTCGATCTGGTCACCACGCGGCGGGCCTCGCCCGACGACCGGCAGCCGGCGCGTGCCTTCGCCGATTACACTATCGCCTTCGAGGAAGCCGGCGTGCCCGCCGGAGTGACCGCGGAGGTGCTGCTCTGAACGAGGAAGACGAAGACCTCATCCCCCTGTCGGCGCTTCAGCACTGGCTGGTCTGTCCCCGCCAGTGCGCGCTGATCCACCTCGAACAGCAGTGGTCGGAGAACGCCGCCACCGCCGAGGGCAAGGTGCTGCACGCCCGTGTCGACGCCGGCGGCGGCGAGACCCGTGGGCTGGTGCGCAGCGCCTGGGCGCTGCCGCTGCGGTCCTCGCGGCTGGGGTTGTCCGGCAAGGCCGACCTGATCGAATTCCATCGTGACCCCGGTGGAACCGAACAGCCCTATCCGGTGGAGCACAAGCGCGGCAAGCCCAAGGAGGACGACCGCGACCGCGTGCAGTTGTGCGCCCAGGCGCTGTGCCTGGAGGAAATGCTGGGGGTCGAGGTGCCGGAAGGGGCGCTGTTCTATTACGCCGTCCACCGTCGCACGCCGGTCGCCTTCGACCCGGCCCTGCGCCGGCGCACCGAGGCGGCGGCGGCGGCGGTCCGCGCCCTGATGGCTTCGGGCCGCACCCCGCCGCCGGTCGAGGTGCCAGCCTGCAAGGGTTGCTCGCTCGCCCATCTCTGCCTGCCGGCCGCCCTGCGGCCGGGGCGGCGGGTCGAGGACTATTTTCGCCGCGAGCTTGGCCGGCCATGAAGCCGCTGCTCAACGTCCTTTACGTCCAGACCGCCGACAGCTGGCTGCACAAGGAGGGCGAGTGCGTGGTGGTCAAGGTCGAGGGCCTGCCGCCGCGCAAGATTCCGGTACAGGGGCTGGAAGGCATCGTCTGCCTGGGACGGGTATCCTTGAGCCCGCAGGTGATGGCCCATTGCGCCGAGAACGGCGTCGCCGTCACCTGGCTGACCGAAAACGGACGCTACCTCGCCGCCATGCACGGCGCCATCCGCGGCAACGTGCTGCTGCGCCGCCAGCAGTACCGCTGGGCCGACGACCCCGAACGCTGTGCCACCCTGGCCCGCTTCATGCTGAAGGCCAAGCTGGGCAATGCCCGCGGCGTGCTGCGCCGCGGCGCCCGCGAGACGTCGGACGCCGAGGCAGCCGCCCGCCTGACCGCGGCCGCCGACGCCCACACCGCTGCCCTGCAGCGCCTGGACCGTGAACGCAGCCTGGACGGCCTGCGCGGGGTCGAGGGCGACGCCGGCCGAACCTATTGGTCGGCCTTCCCGGCGCTGGTCCTGGCGCAGTCGCCTGCCTTCCGCTTTGCCGGGCGCAACCGCCGCCCGCCGCTGGACCCGGTCAACTGCCTGCTGTCCTTCGTCTACACCCTGCTTGCCCACGACGTCCGCGCCGCGCTGGAAGGGGTGGGACTGGATCCCTATGTGGGCTTCCTCCACCGCGAACGGCCCGGCCGCACCGCACTGGCCTTCGACATGATGGAGGAATTGCGCCCGGTGCTGGCCGACCGCGTGGTCCTGTCGCTGGTCAACCGCGGCCAGGTGGCCGAGACCGGCTTCCGCACCCTGGACGGCGGCGGTGTGGTCATGGACGACGACACCCGCAAGGACGTGCTGACCGCCTGGCAGAAGCGCAAGCGGGACACCATCCGGCACCCGTTTCTGGGCGAGACGGTGGAGATCGGCCTGCTGCCCCACCTGCAGGCCCTGCTGCTGGCCCGCCACGTCCGCGGCGACCTGGACGGCTATCCCGCCCTGCTGTGGTCCTGAGAGCGGGCGGTGGCCGTGCTGGTGGTGGTCAGCTACGACGTCAACACCGAGGACCAGGCCGGCCGCCGCCGCCTGCGCCGCATCGCCAGGATTTGCCAGGACTATGGCCAGCGCGTGCAGTTCTCGGTGTTCGAATGCGAGGTCACTCCGGCGCGCTGGGTCGAACTGAAGGCCCGTCTGCTGGCCGCCCTGGACCCCAAGGCCGATTCCTTGCGTTTCTACAACCTGGGCGCCGACGGCAGGCGCCGCGTCGAACACATCGGTTCGCGCCAGCCCCTCGACCTGGACGGTCCCTTGATCTTCTGACCGCGAACCCCAATGCCCCGCGAAAACCCCGGGAGTTCCGCGATACCCGTCAATCCATTGACGTACAGGCATTCTTTGCTCGCGGATCCGCCAGTCTGCCGTGCAACATCAACCCCGCACGCCCCCCACGCCCATCCTCCGCGAAAACGCCTCCAGTACTCATTTTGGATCAAAATGTTAGGATACGAGGGGTCGCCCCTCACGCGGGGGCGTGGATTGAAACAAGATAGAACTCGTAAAGTTCCTCGTTGTTGGGAGTCGCCCCTCACGCGGGGGCGTGGATTGAAACCGCGTTGACCGCGCCCAGGACGCCGCCGGCAACTGGGTCGCCCCTCACGCGGGGGCGTGGATTGAAACCAGAGGCCACCATGTATGAGCGCGCACATGCGGGAGTCGCCCCTCACGCGGGGGCGTGGATTGAAACGACGCGGCGAACGAGACCACCGACGGCGACACTGCCGTCGCCCCTCACGCGGGGGCGTGGATTGAAACTTCTGGCCATCGGCGAACCACTGGTAGGGCTGTCCGGCGTCGCCCCTCACGCGGGGGCGTGGATTGAAACTCGGCGACATCAAGGGATCGCTCGATGACGCAATGCGCCGCGGCCTTGAAAAGGATCAGGCGGAAGTCTGGAAGGTGCTTGACCGGCGTTACTCAAACCTCAAGGTCATCGAGGACGCTATGAACAACTCCCAGCAGGCGACAGTGGCCGGCAACATCCAGCCGACGCAGTTGGCGGCGGCGGTGAAGCGCAAGGCCGGGCAGGGCGG
>JBLNBU010000262.1:0-6894 GCA_050260215.1 Actinomycetota bacterium | reverse complement strand
GTCCAGCAGCGGATGGGCCTCGACCCGGCGGCGGAACGCCAGGCGCAGGCCGGCGGCGCGGTTGCCCACCCCCGGCTCGAAGGCGTACCAGCGCGCCTCGGGCCAGCGGCGGCCCAGCTCGGTCAGCAGGCGCAGCAGCGTCGGCGAGGTCACCGCACCGGTCAGGAGCGCCAGCCCCCTGCCCCGGCTGCGTCCCCACTGCTGGGCGCGAGCCGCCAATTCGGCCGAAAGCGCGCCCCAGCCCGCGATCTGGCCCCGCCGCAGCACCAGCGACGAGCGGTCGGGATCGTAGAGCTGCAGGATGGCTGCCTGGGTGAAGGCGTCGGTCACCCCGCCGCTGGCCGGGTGGTCGGGATTGCCCTCCAGCTTCACCGGGCGGCCCTCGCGGCAGGTGGCGATCACCGGCTGGGCGACGCCGGCCAGCGGCCAGGCGGTGGCGTAGTGCTGGGGGCGGCCGGGGACCACGCCCTCGGGCCGCTCCACATAGGTCCTGGCGTCGCGCTGAGGGCCGTCGCAGCCGGCCAGGGCCAGCGAGGCGGCCATCAGCTTGAGCACGTCGCGGCGGCTTGCCATGGCGTTACCGATGACAGGTGTAGCAGTCGGTGATCCGGTGCGGCTCGATGTGCCGCTCGGCGACCAGGCGGCGGCCCTCCTGGTCCTGGTCGGGCGGCGGCTGCCAGTCCATGTCAGTGACCTTGTCCAACGGCCGCAGGTGCGGCCCGGGGTCGCGGTGGCAGCCCAGGCACCACTGCATCTTGAAGGCGTGGGCCTTGAAGGTGGCGGCCATGCGGTCGATGCGGCCGTGGCAGTCGGCGCAGCCCACCCCCTTGGCGACGTGGATGGAATGGTTGAAGTAGACGTAGCCGGGCAGCTTGGCCACCCGCCGCCACGGGATGGGAATGCCGCTGGCCAGGCTGTGGCGGACCGGGGCCAGCATCTCCTGGCCGGTGAACAGCTGGGAATGGCAGGTCATGCAGATGTGGGTGGGCGGCAGCCCCGCCTCGCTGCTGGTCTCGACCGAGGTGTGGCAGTAGCGGCAGTCCAGCCCCAGGGCGCCGGCATGGTGCCGGTGACTGAAGGGAACCGGCTGCGGCGGCGGCAAGGTGGTGTCGTCCAGCCAGTCGGAATGGATCAGCCCCGCCACCGCGGCGCCCCCCAGCACCAAAGCCAGCAGGGCGGCAAGCACGACCAAACGCAGCCAGGTGTCGGCGCTGGGCGGGAAGGTCTGCATGGCGGGCCATATCGGACCCGCCGCCGCGCGGCTCAATGGGCCATTCGGGATCCCTGCGGGAACATGGGCGGCGGCTTCCGGGTTAGCCCCGTCGTTGTTGACCTGCGAGGTGCCCCATGGCCGAGACCGCCGCCGACGTGCTGATCGAGACCATCCACGACTGGGGCGTCGACGTGGTGTTCGGCCTGCCCGGCGACGGCATCAACGGCATCATGGAAGCCCTGCGCACCCGCCAGGACAAGGTCCGCTTCATCCAGGTCCGCCACGAGGAGGCAGCCGCTTTCATGGCGGTGGGCTGGGCCAAGTTCACCGGCCGGCTGGGCTGCTGCCTGGCCACTTCGGGCCCCGGCGGCATCCACCTGCTCAACGGCCTGTACGACGCCAAGCTGGACCAGGTTCCGGTGCTGGCGATCACCGGCATGCAGTACCACGATCTGCTGCACACCCACACCCAGCAGGACGTGGAGCTGGACAAGCTGTTCATGGACGTCGCCCTCTACAGCAGCCGGGTGATGGGCCCCGAGCACGTCGAGAACGTCACCGACCTGGCCTGTCGCACCGCGCTGGCCTATCGCGGCGTCGCCCACGTCACCATCCCCGTCGACTTCCAGGACGCCAAGGTCGAGCGCAAGCTGTTTTCAAAGCGCAACGTGCCGGGGCACACCTCGCACGTCTATGCCCGCTCGGTCGGGCTGCCCGAGCCGGCGGGGCTCGAGCGCGCCGCCGCCATCCTCAACCGGGCGAGCCGGGTGTGCATCCTGGCCGGCCGCGGCGCCATCGGCGCCGGCGACGAGCTGGAACGCATGGCGGGACTGCTGGGAGCGCCCATCGTCAAGGCGCTGCTGGGAAAGATGGCGGTGCCAGACGACAGCCCGTTCACCACCGGGCCCACCGGCCTTCTGGGCTCGACCCCCAGCATCGAGGCGATGGAGGGCTGCGACTGCCTGCTGATCGCCGGCTCGACTTTCCCCTACATCGAGTATTACCCCAAGCCCGGCCAGGTGCCGTGCGTGCAGATCGACATCGACCCGCAGCGCATCGGCCTGCGCTATCCCGCCGATGTCGGCCTGGTGGGCGACTGCCGGCGCACCCTGACCAGCCTGCTGCCGCTGCTGACCGAAAAGCCCGACAAGTCGTTCCTGCGCCGGGCCCAGGAGGGCATGGCCAAGTGGCGCCACCTGATGGAGGAGCGCGCCAGCCGCCCCGACAAGCCCATGAAGCCCCAGGTGGTGGCCTGGGAACTGGGCAAGCGGCTGAAATCCGACGCCATCTTCACCTGCGACTCAGGGACCATCGCCACCTGGTACGCCCGCCAGATCCCCTATCGCCGCGGCCAGATGTGCACGCTGTCCGGGAACCTGGCGACCATGGCCAACGGTTTCCCCTACGCGGTGGCGGCGCAGGTGGCGTTCCCCACCCGCCAGGTGGTGGCCTTCGTCGGCGACGGCGGCTTCACCATGCTGATGGGCGAGCTGGCGACCTGCGTCAAATACGGCCTGCCGGTCAAGATCGTCATCAACAAGAACAACACGTTGGGCCAGATCAAGTGGGAGCAGATGGTGTTCCTGGGCAACCCGGAGTTCGGCTGCGCGCTGCAGCCCATCGACTTCGCCCTGCTGGCCCGCGCCTTCGGTGCGGCCGGCTATACCATCGACGATCCGGCGACCTGCGGCGACATCCTCGACCAGGCTTTGGCCGAGCCCGGACCGTGCGTGATCCAGGCGGTCACCGACCCCGACGAGGCGCCCATGCCGCCGCGGGTCACCGCCTCGCAGGCGCTCCATTTCGCCGAGGCCCTGGCCCGCGGCACCCCCAACCGCGGGCGCATCGCGCTCACCGCCCTGTCCGACCGCGTGCGCGAGATGATCTGATGCCCCCCGTCGACCGCGTGACGGCCGAGGCCTTCCGGGTGCCGACCGAGGCCCCCGAGTCGGATGGCACCGCTTGCTGGGAGGCAACCACCGCGGTGGTGGTGCGCGCCCTGGGCGGCGGCGCCGAGGGGCTGGGATACAGCTATACCCACACCGGCGCCGCCCATGTGGTGCGCGACGTCCTGGCCCCCATTGTCGAGGGCATCGACGCCATGGCCGTGCAGGCGGCCGCGGCGCGCATGGGCCAGGCCATCCGCAACCTGGGCCGGCCGGGCATCGCGTCTTGCGCGGTGTCGGCGGTGGACGCGGCGCTGTGGGACCTGAAGGCCAAGCTGCTGGGGGTCGCCCTGGTCGACCTGTTGGGCGCGGCGCGGGCGTCGGTGCCGGTCTACGGATCGGGCGGCTTCACCAGCTACGACAAGCGCACCCTGGCGGCGCAGGCGGCCGGCTGGGCCGATGCGGGCATCGGCATGGTCAAGATCAAGGTCGGCACCCGGCCGTCCGAGGACGTGGGCCGTGTCGCCGACGTGCGCGACGCGGTCGGTGACGCGGTGGCGCTGATGGTCGACGCCAACGGCGCCTATTCGGCCAAGCAAGCCATCGCCAAGGCCGACCTGTTCGCCCGCCTGGGCGTCGACTGGTTCGAAGAGCCGGTGTCGTCCGACGACCTGGCGGGCCTGGCCTTCGTGCGCGGGCGCACGCCCATGGACGTTGCCGCTGGCGAGTACGGCCACGATGCCTCGTATTTCCGCGCCATGCTGGCCGCGGGTGGGGTCGACGTGCTGCAGGCCGACGCCACCCGCTGCGGCGGGCCGACCGGCTTCCTCAAGGCGGCGGCGCTGGCCGAGGGCTTCCACGCGCGCCTGTCGTCCCACTGCGCGCCGTCACTGCACCTGCACCTGTGTTGCGCCTCCGCCCCCGTGGTCCACCTGGAATGGTTCCACGACCATGTCCGCCTGGAATCCCTGCTGTTCGACGGCGTCGCAGCACCCCAAGGCGGGCGGCTGGCCCCCGACCGCTCGCGCCCCGGGCTGGGGATCACGCTGAAGGAGCAGGACGCCGCCCGCTACGCAGTCTGAAGGAGGTCTCGCCGCCATGCCCGCCTTCCCCGACGAGACCCATGCCGCCCTGGCCGCCGCGCTCAGGTCCCGCATCGAGGGAGAGGTGCGCTTCGACTCGGGCAGCCGGGCACTTTACGCCACCGACGCCTCCAACTACCGCCAGGTGCCCATCGGCGTGGTGCTGCCGCGCACCAAGGACGACGTGGTCGCCACCATGGACGCCTGCCGCCGGCACGGGGCGCCGGTGCTGTCCCGCGGCGGCGGCACCTCGCTGGCCGGGCAATGCTGCAACGTCGCCGTGGTCATCGACCATTCCAAATACCTGCGCCGGGTGGTGTCCATCGACCCGGCGGCCCGCACCGCCCTGGTCGAACCCGGCTGCGTCCTGGACCACCTGCGCGCCGAGGCCGAGCGCCATCACCTGACCTTCGGCCCCGATCCCGCCACCCACGACCACAACACCCTGGGGGGCATGCTGGGCAACAATTCGTGCGGCGTGCACTCGATCATGGCCGGACGCACAGTCGACAACACCCTCAAGCTCGAGGTGCTGACCTATGACGGCCTGCGCCTGTGGGTCGGCGCCACCTCGGACCAGGACTATGCCGCCATCCAGGCGGCGGGCGGGCGCAAGGCCGAGATCTACCGACGCATGCGCGAGGTGCGCGACCGCTACGCCGACGACATCCGCGCCCGCTATCCGCACATCCCGCGGCGGGTGTCGGGCTACAACCTGGACGCCCTTCTGCCCGAGAACGGCTTCGACGTCGCCAAGGCGCTGGTCGGCTCGGAGGGCACCCTGGTCGCCATCCTCGAGGCAGAGCTCAGGCTCATCCCGTCGCCACCGTGCCGGGTGCTGCTGATCCTGGGCTATCCGTCGGTGTTCGAGGCCGCCGACCACGTGGTCGAGGTGCGCGAGACCGGTGTCATCGGCCTGGAAGGCATCGACGACAAGCTGATCGACTACATGAAGATCAAGAACCTGCACGCCGAGGACGCCCAGTCGCTGCCCGAGGGCAAGGGCTGGCTGATCGCCGAGTACGGCGCCGATACCACTGAGGCCGCCGCCGACCAGGCCCGCGCCGCCATGGACCGGCTGGGCCGGCTCGACCATCCGCCGTCCATGGCGCTTTACACCGACAAGGGCCGCCAGGCCCGCATCTGGGAGATCCGCGAATCGGGCCTGGGCGCCACCGCCAACGTCCCCGGCCAGCCGCTGACCTGGCCGGGCTGGGAGGATGCGGCGGTTGCCCCCGCCAAGGCCGGCGCCTACCTGCGCGAGTTCCGCGCCCTGCTCGACCGCTTCGGCTACGACTGTTCGCTCTATGGCCATTTCGGCGACGGCTGCATCCATTGCCGCATCGACTTCGACATGCTGTCCCGGGCCGGCATCGACCGCTACCTCGCCTTCACCGACGCCGCCGCCGACCTGGTGATCCGCCACGGCGGCTCGCTGTCGGGAGAGCACGGCGACGGCCAGGCCCGCGGGCCGCTGCTGGAAAAGATGTTCGGTGCGCGGCTGCTCGAAGCCATGCGCGAGTTCAAGTCCATCTGGGACCCGCAGTGGGCCATGAACCCGGGCAAGGTGATCCTGCCTTACGCCCGCGACGAGAACCTGCGCCTGGGTGCGAATTTTCGCCCCGCCGCACGCCAGACCCGGCTGGCCTTCCCCGAGGACGGCGGCGACTTCAACCGCGCCGCCATGCGCTGCGTCGGCGTCGGCACCTGCCGGCGCACCGGCGGCAACGGGGTGATGTGTCCCAGCTTCATGGCCACCCACGAGGAAAAGCACTCGACCCGCGGCCGTGCCCGGCTGCTGTTCGAGATGGTCCACGGCGGCGCCATCGGCACCTCGTGGCAGAGCCCGGCGGTGTGGGACGCGCTGGACCTGTGCCTGTGCTGCAAGGGCTGCAAGGGCGACTGCCCGGTCAACGTCGACATGGCCTCCTACAAGGCCGAGTTCGCCAGCCACTGGTTCGAGGGCCGGCTGCGCCCGCGCGAGGCCTACAGCCTGGGCCTGGTCACCTGGTGGGCGCGCGCCGCCTCGCGGGCGCCGAAACTTGCCAACGCGGTGCTGTCGGCGCCGATCTTGTCGCCGGCGATCAAGCGGCTGGCCAACATTGCGCCCGAGCGGCGCTTCCCCGCCTTCGCCGAGCGCACATTCTCGGCCGGCTTCACGCCCGGCGGCGACGGCCGCCGCGTGCTGCTGTTCCCCGACACCTTTACCGAGCATTTCCACCCCCATGTGGGCGACGCCGCAGCGGCGGTGCTGCGCCGGGCCGGCTGTGCGGTCGCCATCCCCGGGCGCCGGCTGTGCTGCGGCCGCCCCCTGTTCGCCTGGGGCTGGCTGGACCGGGCCAAGGACTGGCTGGGCGAGGTTCTCGACACCCTGGCCGGCGACATCCGCGCCGGCACCCCGGTGGTGATGGTCGAACCGGCCTGCGCGTCGACCTTCAAGGACGAACTGCCGCGCCTGTTCCCAGGCGACGCCCGCGCCGAGGCGTTGGCCCGCCAGACTGCCATGCTGGCCGACTTCCTGGCGTCGCAGCCGGGCTGGAAGCCGCCCAGGCTGCACGGCAGCGCACTGCTCCACCCCCACTGCTACGAGCGCGCCCATCTGGGCACCGGAGCGCTGGAAACCATGCTGGCCGACATGGGACTGGATGTGGAGCAGCCGCAGTCGGGCTGCTGCGGCATGGCCGGCTCGTTCGGCTTCGAGGCGCCCCACTAT
>JBLNBU010000261.1:0-28291 GCA_050260215.1 Actinomycetota bacterium | reverse complement strand
GCCGTTCCCTTCCGACAACACCCCGGACACCGAGCTGTTCGATCTGATCGATGCCGAGATGGAGCGTCAGGTCACCGGCCTGCAGCTGATCGCCAGCGAGAACTTCACGTCACCGGCAGTGATGCGCGCCGTCGGCTCGGTACTGACCAACAAGTACGCCGAGGGCTATCCCGGCAAGCGCTACTACGGCGGCTGCGAATATGTCGACGTGGTCGAATCGCTGGCCATCGAGCGCGCCAGCCAGCTGTTCGGCTGCTCCTATGCCAACGTGCAGCCGTCCTCGGGCTCGCAGGCCAACCAGGGCGTCTACATGGCGCTGCTGCAGCCCGGCGACACCATCATGGGCATGAGCCTGGCCGCCGGCGGCCACCTGACCCACGGCGCCCCGCCCAACCAGTCGGGCAAGTGGTTCAAGGCGGTGCAATACGGCGTGCGCAAGCAGGACGCCCAGATCGACTTCGACGAGGTCGAGGAACTGGCGCGCGCCAACAGACCTAAGCTGATCATCGCCGGCGGCTCGGCCTATCCGCGCGTCATCGACTTCGCCCGCTTCCGCAAGATCTGCGACGAGGTCGGCGCCCTGTTCATGGTCGACATGGCCCACTTCGCCGGCCTGGTGGCCGGCGGGGTCTATCCCAACCCGCTGCCGCACGCCCATGTGGTGACCACCACCACCCACAAGACCCTGCGCGGTCCGCGCGGCGGCATGATCCTGTCCAACGACGCCGAGATCGGCAAGAAGATCAACTCGGCCATCTTCCCCGGCATCCAGGGCGGCCCGCTGATGCACGTGATCGCCGGCAAGGCGGTGGCGTTCGGCGAGGCGCTGACCCCTGAGTTCAAGGCCTATGCCTGCCAGGTGGTGGACAACGCCCGCGCCCTGGCCGATACCCTGGTGCGCCGCGGCCTCGACATCGTCTCGGGCGGCACCGATTCGCACCTCATGCTGGTGGACCTGCGGCCGAAGAAGCTGACCGGCAAGGCGGCCGAGGCGAGCCTGGAGCACGCCGGCATGACCTGCAACAAGAACGGCATCCCCTTCGACCCCGAGAAGCCGACGGTGACCTCGGGCGTGCGCCTGGGCACGCCGGCAGCGACCACTCGCGGTTTCGGCGTCGAGGAGTTCAAGAAGGTGGGCGAGTTGATCGGCGACGTGCTCGACGGCTTGGCCACCCATCCGGACGACAACTCGGCGGCGGAAAAGGCCGCGCGGGCCGAGGTTGCCGAACTGTGCCGGCGGTTCCCCATCTACCAGTGACGCCGGCGATCTAAGATTTACCTGGAAGCGGGGGGCCGGGGGGCTCCCCGCCAGAATGCGGGGGGAGAAACCCATGAGGTGCCCGTTCTGCGGCCATGATGACACGCAGGTGAAGGACTCGCGTCCCACCGACGACAACGCGGCCATTCGCCGCCGCCGGTCGTGCCCGGCCTGCGGCTCGCGCTTCACCACCTTCGAGCGGGTGCAGATCCGCGACCTGGTGGTGATCAAGAAGGACGGCGCGCGCATGCCGTTCGATCGCGACAAGCTGCTCCGGTCCTTGCGCATCGCGCTGAAGAAGCGCCCCGTCGACGAGGAGCAGATCGAGCGCATCGTCAACGGCATCCACCGCCGGCTGGAAAGCATGGGCGAGAACGAGGTGCCGTCCAAGTACATCGGCGAGCTGGTGATGGACGTGCTGATGGACCTCGACAAGGTCGCGTATGTCCGCTACGCCTCGGTCTACCGCAACTTCCGCGAAGCCAAGGACTTCGAGGATTTCCTGGGTAATCTGGGTGTCGACCACGACTGAAGCCGATCGTCTGCACATGCGCGCCGCGCTGGCCCTGGCCCGGCGTGGCCTGGGAACCGTGTGGCCCAACCCGGCCGTCGGCTGCGTCGTCGTGCGTGACGGCCGGGTGATCGGCCGCGGCTGGACCCAGCCGGGCGGACGCCCCCACGCCGAGACCGAGGCCCTGGCCATGGCCGGCGAGGCGGCGCGCGGCGCCACCGTCTACGTCACCCTGGAGCCCTGCGCCCACCACGGCAAGACGCCGCCTTGCGCCGAGGCCCTGGTGGCCGCCGGCGTCGCCCGGGTGGTGATCGCCGCCGGCGATCCCGATCCGCGCGTCTCCGGCCGCGGGGTCGAGATCCTGGTGCGCGCCGGCATCGAGGTGGTCGAAGGCGTGCTGGAAGCCGAGGCGGCTGAGATCAATGCCGGCTTCTTCCTGCGGGTGCGCGAGAAACGGCCGCTGGTGACGCTGAAGCTGGCCAGCACCCTCGACGGGCGCATCGCCACCCATTCCGGCGAAAGCCGCTGGATTACCGGCGATGCGGCCCGTGCCGCCGCCCACATGATGCGCGCCGAGCACGACGTGATCATGATCGGCAGTGGAACCGCCCTGGCCGACGACCCCGAACTGACCTGCCGGCTGCCCGGACTGGTCGAGCGCTCGCCGGTGCGCGTGGTGGTCGACGGCCGCCTGCGCCTGCCGCTGACCAGCCGGCTGGTGGCCGGCGCGTCCGACATCCCCACCTGGGTGGTGACCCTGGACCATGGCGACGCCGCGAGGCGCGAGGTCTACGAGGAAGCCGGGGTCGAGGTGATCCAGGTGCCCGCCGGCGACGACGGCGCCGTCGACTTGCGGGCCGCCATGCGCGCCCTGGCTGACAGCGGCGTCACCCGCGTGCTGGCCGAGGGCGGCGCCCACCTGGCCGCAGCGCTGCTGCGCGCCGGCCTGGTCGACCGCCTGGTGTGGTTCCGGGCGCCGCGGATGATGGGCGGCGACGGCCTGCCGGCGGCGGTGTCGTTCGGCGTCGACCACCTGTCGCAGACGCCCCGTTTCGAGCGCGTCGACATCCGCCCCGTCGGCGACGACGTGATGGAAACCTATATCCGCATCTAGAAGGACTTCCTGACATGTTCACCGGCATCGTCACCGATCTCGGGGAAGTGCGCCGCGTCGTCCGCGGCGCCGGCCGCGAGACCCGCTTCGAGATCGCCACCCACTACGACACCGCCACCGTCGACATCGGCGCGTCCATCGCCCACAACGGCGTGTGCCTGACGGTGATCGAGACCGGGCCGGGCTGGTACGCCATCGAGGCGTCGGCCGAGACCCTGTCCAAGACCACGCTGGGCGAGTGGGCCGAGGGCCGCAAGGTCAACCTGGAGCGGGCGATGAAGGTGGGCGACGAACTGGGCGGCCACATCGTGTCGGGCCACGTGGACGGTATTGCCCGCGTCGTCTCGATCCGCCCCGACAACCAGTCGCTTCGCTTCACCTTCGAGTCGCCGGACAATCTGGCGAAGTTCGTCGCGCCCAAGGGCTCGGTGGCGCTGGACGGCGTGTCGCTGACCGTCAACGAGGTTGACGGACGGCACTTCGGCATCAACGTCATCCCCCATACGCAAGCCGTAACCACCTTCGGAACCTTGGCCGAGGGTGACGCGGTTAATATGGAAATCGACATGCTCGCGCGCTATGTTGCCCGCCTCTTGGAAAGGGAATGACGCGGCCGTGTCCGAATACCACCAGTATCTGTCCTCGATCGAGGAGATCATCGAAGAGGCCCGCCAGGGCCGCATGTTCATCCTGGTCGACGACGAGGACCGCGAGAACGAAGGCGACCTGGTGATCCCGGCGCAGATGGCGACACCGGATGCCATCAACTTCATGGCCAAGTACGGCCGCGACCTGATCTGCCTGTCGCTGACCCGTGACCGTTGCGCCGAGCTTGGCCTGAAGCCCATGAGCACCAACAACGGCACCCGCATGGAGACCGCGTTCACCGTCTCCATCGAGGCGCGCGAGGGGGTGACCACCGGCATCTCGGCCGCCGACCGGGCGCGCACCGTCCAGGTCGCCATCGACCCGACCAAGACCCGCCACGACATCGTCACCCCCGGCCACGTCTTTCCGCTGCAGGCCCGCGACGGCGGCGTGCTGGTGCGCGCCGGCCACACCGAGGCCGCGGTCGACCTGTCCCGCCTGGCCGGTCTGAACCCGTCGGGCGTGATCTGCGAGATCATGAACGACGACGGCACCATGGCGCGCATGCCCGACCTGGTGAAGTTCGCCCAGCACCACGGCCTGAAGATTGCCACCATCGCCGACCTGATCGCCTATCGCCGCCGCCACGACAAGCTGGTCCGCCGCGAGCTCGAGGCGCCGTTCCACTCCAAGTGGGGCGGGGACTGGCGCATGGTGGTCTACGTCAACACCGTCGCCTATGCCGAGCACATCGCCCTGGTCAAGGGCGACTTCTCGGCCGACAAGCCGGTGATGGTGCGCGTGCACGCGGTCAACGTGCTCGACGACGTCCTGGGCGACCAGGGCTCGGGCAAGGCCGGCCAGCTGCATTCCGCCATGGAAACGATCGCCGCCCACGGCCAGGGCGTCGTGGTGCTGGTGCGCGAGCCCAGCGCCACCAGCCTGTCCGACCGCGTCCGCGCCCAGCTGGAAGCCCGCCCGGTGGCCCCGGCGCTGCGCGATTACGGTGTCGGCGCGCAGATCCTGCTGGACCTGGGCGTCCATGACATGATCCTGCTGTCCAACACCAGGAAGACCATCGTCGGCCTGGACGGCTACGGCCTCAAGGTGGTCGAGCAGCGGCCCATCCCTTAAGGCCTGACGGAGAACCGCGACATGGCGAGTGCCCGCATCCTGATCATCGAAGCCCGTTTCTACGACCACATTGCCGATGGCCTGCTGGCCGGCGCCAAGGCGGCGTTGGAGGCCGCGGGCGCCAGCTTCGACGTGATGACCGTCCCCGGCGTCTACGAACTGCCGACGGCGCTGGAAATGGTCCTTTCCTCGGACGACCCTGCCCGTGGCGGCGTGCGCTATGACGGCTACGTCACCCTGGGCTGCGCCATCCGCGGCGAAAGCAGCCATTTCGACCACGTCTGCACCGAGTGCATGCACGGCCTGGCCCAATTGGCCATGTCGCGTCGCCTGGCCCTGGGCAACGGCGTGCTGACCGTCGAGGACGAGGCGCAGGCGCTGAACCGTTCGGACCCGAAGCGCAAGAACATCGGCGGCCTGGCCGCCCGGGCCTGCCTGCGCATGTTGGAAATCAAACGCGAGTTGAAGCTGGCGCGATGAGCAACGGCAAGATCAATCCGTCGGCGGCCCGGCGCAGTGCCGCCCGGCTGGCCGCGGTCCAGACCCTGTACCAGATGGACATGACCGGCGTCGCCGTCGAAGAGGCGCTGACCGACTGCCGGGCGCGCGCCTCCGAGGAACCGCGCGGCCGCATGGCCGAGCCCGACACCTCGCTGCTCGGCCAGATCGTGCGCGGGGTGGGCGCCGAGCGCGCCCTGCTCGACGAGATGATCGGCCACGCGCTGACCGGCGACTGGACGGTCGAACGCCTGGAAGCGGTGCTGCGCGCCATCCTGCGCTGTGGCGCCTGGGAACTGAAGGCCCGCGCCCAGACCCCGGCCCGCGTCGCCATCTCGGAATACGTCGACGTCTGTCACGCCTTCTATGCCGGCCCCGAGCCGGGGCTGGTCAATGCGGTGCTCGACCGCATCGCCCACGTGCTGCGCCCGGACGAACTCGGGACACGCTGACATGACCGGCGGGCGGCTCGACGAATTCGCCCTGATCGCCGAGTTGTTCGCGCCGCTGTCGGCCGGTTTCCCCGGCGCGCTGGGGTTGACCGACGACGCCGCCTTCATCCCGCCCGTTGACGGCGCCGAGACGGTGGTCACCGTCGACGCCATGGTCGCCGGCGTCCACTTCCTGCCCGACGACCCGCCCGCCCTGGTCGCCCGCAAGCTGGTCCGCGTCAACCTGTCCGACCTGGCGGCCAAGGGGGCCACGCCGTTTGCCGTCCTGCTGGCCGCGGCCTTTCCCGCCGGCACCGACGCCGCCTGGCTGCGCGCCTTCGCCGCCGGACTGGCCGAGGACGTAAATGGTTTCGGCGTCGCACTGATCGGCGGCGACACCGTGGCGACGCCCGGGCCGCTGACCCTGTCGCTCACCGCCATGGGCCGGGTGGCGCAGGGCAGGGGCCTGCTGCGCTCCGGCGCACGCCAAGGCGACCACATCTGGGTCAGCGGCACCGTGGGCGATGCCGCCCTGGGCCTCAAGGTCCTGCAGGGGCATCTGCCGGCCTCGGACCACCTGGCCGGCCGCTACCGCCTGCCGCAGCCCCGCGTCGGGCTGGGCCCGCGGCTGGTGGGGCTGGCCAGCGCGGCCATGGACGTGTCCGACGGCCTGGTCCAGGACCTGGGGCACCTGTGCCGCGCCTCTGGCCTGGGCGCCGAGGTCGACGCCACCCTGGTCCCACTGTCCGACGCGGCTGCTGCCGCCCTGGCCGCCGACCAGACACTGCTTGCGTCCATCCTGGCCGGCGGCGATGATTACGAACTGCTGTTCACCGCGCCCGCAGAGGCCACGGCCGCCATCCAGGCCGCCGCAGCCCAGGCCGGGGTCGCCGTCACCGCCATCGGCCGCATGGTCGCCGGTCAAGAGGTGGACGTGCGCGGGCCGGACGGCAAGCCTTTGACGCTGGCGCACGGGGGCTGGCGACACTTCACCGGGGAAGGCGGATGATCCGCGTCATCTTCATCGTCGTCGCCTTCCTGCTGCTCATCGGCGCGGTGATCGGCGGGCTTTATTTCTGGGGCATCGATCCGCTGGCCCCCCTGCATTCCATGATCGCCACCAAGACGCCGCCGTCCGACGCGCCGCCGCCGCCGCCGGCAGCCTCGTACGTGGATTTCGGCATCCTGACCGTGCCGGTCATCCAGGACCGCGAGGTCAAGAAGCAGGCCGACATGGTCGTCCGCCTCGAGGTCGATCCCGGCAAGAAGGAACTGGTGGCCAACAACCTGCCGCGGCTGCAGGCGGCCTTCCTCGAGGACATGATCGGCTTCCTGCCGCTGATCGTGCGCGACAACCAGCCGCTCGACGTTCCTGCGGTGCGCCGGCGGCTGCAGTCCGTGGGCGATCGGGTATTGGTGCCGGGAATGATCAAGTCGGTGGTCATCGAGAACCCGACTTTGAAGTAGTCCCCCCGGGATACTGCACTGCACCATTGGTCGGGTAGGGTAAAACCAATCCCCCCTTGGACATGGGCCAGTCACCTGGCAGGTTGGGATGGTTCTCAATTGTCTCCGGCCTTGTGTATTAGAATGTCCTCATAATTACGAATGCAGGTTGGAACAGGCGAGCATTTTATTGCATCGTCTGTGTTCTTCTGGCACGTTCTCCCCGTTTCCGTCGTCCTCCTGTCGCCCAAGCAATCCTCGCCGGACGGTATGCGAGGTTCGACGCAGATAAAGCTGCATCAGGGGACTCGAATCATATGGCATACCTCATCGTAATCGCGTGCGGGGTGCTGGCATTGCTCTACGGAGCTTTCGCCATCAAGTCCGTCATGGCCACTTCGGCCGGCACGTCCAGAATGCAAGAAATCGCTGCCGCGGTGCAGGAAGGCGCGCGCGCCTATCTGAACCGCCAGTACACCACCATCGGTCTGGTGGGCGTTGTCGTGGCCGTCATTCTGGCGGCCCGTCTTGGCGTCTACCCGGCCGTCGGCTTCGTTCTGGGCGCGGTGTGCTCGGGCCTGGCCGGCTACATCGGCATGAACGTGTCGGTGCGCGCCAACGTCCGCACCGCCGAGGCGGCGCGCTCCACCGGCATGCAGGCCGCGCTGGATGTCGCGTTCAAGTCGGGTGCCATCACCGGCATGCTGGTGGTCGGCCTGGGCCTGCTCGGCGTGACGCTCTATTACGTCCTGCTGAAGCAGCTGGGCGTCGAGGGGCGCGTGCTGCTCGACTCCATGGTCGCGCTGTCCTTCGGCGCCTCGCTGATCTCGATCTTCGCCCGTCTCGGCGGCGGCATCTTCACCAAGGGTGCGGACGTCGGCGCCGACCTGGTCGGCAAGGTCGAGGCCGGCATCCCCGAGGATGATCCGCGCAACCCGGCGGTGATCGCCGACAACGTGGGCGACAACGTCGGCGACTGCGCCGGCATGGCCGCCGACCTGTTCGAGACCTATGCGGTGACCCTGGTCGCCACCATGGTGCTCGCCTCCATCTACTTCGTCGGCGGCGCCCGCGAAGCCATGATGACCCTGCCGCTGCTGATCGGCGGCGTGTGCATCATCGCCTCGATCGCCGGCACCTTCTTCGTCAAGCTCGACGACTCGGGCAAGATCATGAAGGCGCTGTACAAGGGCCTGATCGTCACCGGCATCCTGTCGGCGGCCCTGGTGGCCGGCGTCATCGTCATGTTCCTGGGCGGCTTCTCGGCCACCTTCGACATGGCGGGCCGCGCGATTACCGGCATGGACCTGTTCGTCTGCGCCGTCATCGGCCTGGTGGTCACCGGCGCCATGGTGTGGATCACCGAGTACTACACCGGCACCGACTACCGTCCGGTCAAGTCGGTGGCCCAGGCCTCGGTGACCGGCCACGGCACCAACGTGATCCAGGGTCTGGCCGTGTCGATGGAAGCCACCGCGCTTCCCGTCCTGGTCATCTGCGTCGCCATCATCGTGGCCTTCAAGGTCGCTGGCCTGTTCGGCACCGCGGTCGCCGCGACCACCATGCTGGCCCTGGCCGGCATGATCGTGGCTCTCGACGCCTATGGCCCGGTCACCGACAACGCCGGCGGCATCGCCGAAATGGCCGACCTGCCCAAGGACGTCCGCAAGGTCACCGACGCGCTCGACGCCGTCGGCAACACCACCAAGGCGGTCACCAAGGGCTACGCCATCGGTTCGGCCGGCCTGGCCGCGCTGGTGCTGTTCGCCGCCTACACCGAGGACCTCAAGCACTTCTTCCCGCAGCTGAACGTCCAGTTCAGCCTGGAAGACCCGTTCGTGGTCATCGGCCTGTTCATCGGCGGCCTGCTGCCGTACCTGTTCGGTGCCATGGGCATGCAGGCGGTCGGCCGCGCCGCCGGTTCGGTGGTGCTGGAAGTCCGCCGTCAGTTCAAGGAGATTCCCGGCATCATGGAGGGCACTGGCAAGCCCGACTACGGCCGTGCAGTCGACATGCTGACCAAGGCTGCCATCAAGGAAATGATCATCCCGTCGATGCTTCCGGTGCTGTCGCCGGTGGTGCTGTACCTGGTGATCGGTTTCGCCGCCGGCCAGAAGGCGGCGTTCACCGCGCTCGGCGCCATGCTGTTGGGCACCATCGTGACCGGCCTGTTCGTCGCCATCTCGATGACCTCGGGCGGCGGCGCGTGGGACAACGCGAAGAAGTACATCGAGGACGGCCACCACGGCGGCAAGGGCTCTGACGCCCACAAGGCCGCGGTGACCGGCGACACCGTCGGCGATCCCTACAAGGACACCGCTGGTCCCGCCATCAACCCGATGATCAAGATCATCAACATCGTCGCCATCCTGCTGCTGGCGATGGTGGCCGGCCACTAAGGCCAGCCATCGGTACAAACGGGAAGCCCCGGCCGCGAGGCCGGGGCTTTTTCGTTCTGGGCTTGCTGCCGGAGATGGACGCCGTCAGCGCGGCGACGGATCCTTCGAGAAGCGGCCGACGTTGCCGATCATCTGCTGGAGCACGGTCATTTCCTTGCCGGCGCTCGGGGTCTCGCGGTCGACCAGCGAGACTTCCTTGCCGTCCTGGAGGCCCTTGACGTTCAGGTCCTTGAGCACGCCCTTGCGGTCGAAGGTGAGCGTCAGCACCTTGCGGTCCTTGATTTCGGGCGCGAAGAAGGCGACGCGCTCAGTGCGCTGCCAGATGTAGTTCCAGGTTTCCTCGCCGAAGGTGTTGACGGTCGAGGGCGTGCCCAGCGCCGCCTGGATGTCGTCGCGGGTGCTCTTGCCGATCTTGATCTCGGCCACCTTGTCGGGATCGGGCAGGTTGCCGCGCAGGTCGACGGTGGGGCTGCAGGCGGGCAGGGCCAGCGCCAGAACGGCAGCGGCCACGAACGACGAGGGTCGGAACATGTTCTTCATTCGAAATGGAGCCGGAGCATTGACGGAGCAGGGGCTCCGCATCCAAAGTTCGGGCAACATTGCACGCCCGTGCGTCGGCTTGTCAACGACGCGCTGGCCCTAGGACCCGGGACGCCAGGAATGCTGTTCGATCGCCTGCGAAGCCGCCGCCGCCGCGAGGCCGCCGCCCATTCCCTGTACCTTGCCGCCGTCGACGCGGCACGGCGTCCGGCCTTCTATGCCGGGCGGGGTGTGCCCGATACCCTGGACGGGCGCTTCGACCTGCTGGTGGTCCATGCGTGGCTGACCATCCGCCGCCTCAACGGCCTGGGCGAGCAAGGGCGCGACTTGTCGCAGGCGCTGTTCGACCTCATGTTCGCCGACATGGACCAGAACCTGCGCGAGATGGGCGTCAGCGACCTGTCAGTGGGCAAGAAGGTCAAGCAGATGGCCAAGGCCTTCTATGGCCGGGTGGCCGCCTATGACCAGGGCCTGGCCGAGGGCGACGCCGCGCTGCAGGCGGCGCTGGCCCGCAACCTGTTCGGTACCGCCGCCCCGGCCGCCGACCAGCTGGCCGCCGTAACCGACTGGCTGCGCCGCGAGGCCGCCCACGTGGATGCCCAACCGGCCGCAGAGCTGCTGGAAGGCCGGATCACCTTTGCCGCGGAACCCTGAAGCGATGGACATCACCCCCGAATTCTCGCGGCCCATCCGCGTCGACCAGATCAGCGTCAAGGGCACCGACGTCGACATCGAGGCCGATGCGGCCGAACGCGCCGCCCTGGCCAGGCGTTTCGGCCTGGTCGACCTGCCGGCGCTGAGCGCGCGGGTGCGCCTCAAGCCGATCGGCCGCGACGGCCTGGTCCGGGTGCAGGGCAATTTCTCGGCCGAGGTGGTCCAGGCCTGCGTGGTCACCCTGGCCCCGGTGCCCGCCAGCCTGTGCGAGGCCTTCGAGGTCACCTTCGGGCCCGAGAGCGCGGAGGGCGAGGGCGACGACGTCGAGGTGTCCTTCCACGACGAGGACCCGCCCGATCCCATCGTCGGCGGCGCCATCGACATCGGCGAGGTGGTGGCCGAGCAGCTGGCTTTGGCGCTCGATCCGTTCCCCCGGGCCGAGGGCGCCCAATTCGACCAGCCTGCCGAAGAGGCCGAGCCCGAACCGGAGCGACGGCCCAGCCCGTTCGCCGCCCTGGCTGCCTTTCGGCAAAAAAAGGAGTGAGGTGCAAGCATCCCCTTGCTCCCCACGGTCTTTTTGGCTAATAAAGGCCCCTTTCCCGCAAGGGCCTAGAAGTGAGTAACCGATATGGCTGTCCCCAAGAAAAAGACCTCCAAGTCCCGCCGCAACATGCGCCGCGCCCATGACGCGCTGACCAACACCTCGAGCATGGAATGCCCGAACTGCGGCGAGATGAAGCTGCCGCACCACGTTTGCGGCGCCTGCGGCCATTATGACGGCCGTGAGGTCGTGGCCCAGGCCGAAGCTTCGGCGTAACGACGCGTTCAACAGCCGGCGGAGCCTCGGCCCGTGAGCAGCCCGATGACCATCTCCATCGACGCCATGGGCGGTGACAACGCCCCTGATGTCGTGGTCGATGGCCTGCGCCTGGCCCACGAACGCCATCCCCAGGTCCGCTATCTGCTGTTCGGCGACCAGGCGCGCGTCCAGCCGCTGCTCGACGCTGCGCCTGCGCTGAAGCCGGTGGTGACGCTGCGTCACACCGACCAGTCCGTCGCCAACGAGGACAAGCCCAGCCAGGTGCTGCGCCAGGGCCGTGGCTCGTCCATGTGGCTGGCGGTGGACGCCGTCGCCAAGGGCGAGGCCGCCGGCGTGGTCTCGGCCGGCAACACCGGCGCGCTGATGGCGGTGTCCAAGTTCGTGCTGCGCACGCTGCCCGGTATCGACCGGCCCGCCATCGCCGGGCTGTTCCCGACCATCCGCGGCGAGACGGTCATGCTGGACCTGGGCGCCAACGTCGACTGCGACGCCAACAACCTAGTGCAGTTCGCCGTGATGGGCGAGGTGTTCGCCCGCGCCGTGCTGGGCCTGCAGCAGCCGACCATCGGCATCCTGAACGTCGGGGCGGAAGAGCTGAAGGGCAACGACGCAGTCAAGGCCGCGGCCAACACGCTGCGCGAAAGCCATCTGCCCATCAAGTTCCACGGTTTCATCGAGGGCAACGACATTGCCGCCGGTACGGTGGACGTCGTGGTCACCGACGGCTTCACCGGCAACATCGCCCTGAAGACCGCCGAGGGCACGGTACGGCTCTATTCGACCCACCTGCGCGAGGGGTTCCGCCACTCGTGGCTGGCCAAACTGGGCTATCTGCTGGCCAAGCACGCGCTGGACAAGGTCAAGATGCGCATCGATCCGCGCCGCTATAACGGCGCCATGTTCCTGGGGCTGAACGGCATCGCGGTCAAAAGCCACGGCGGCACCGATGCCTTCGGCTTCGCCAACGCGGTCGGCGTCGCCATCGACCTGGTCGGCCACGGCTACAACGAACGCATCCGGCGCGAATTCGAGCGCCTGAACGCCGTCGAGGCCCCCACCCAAGTCGCCGCCGGGAACCGCTAGCGCCATGATCATCCGCTCCCAGATCGTCGGCTGCGGTTCGTACCTGCCGGCCCGCGTGGTCACCAACGACGAACTGGCGCGCACCGTCGACACCTCGGACGAATGGATCGTCGAGCGCTCGGGCATCCGCCAGCGCCACGTCGCCGCCGAGGGCGAGACCACCGCCGACCTGGCCACCCACGCCGCCCAGCGGGCGCTCAAGGCCGCCGGTATCAGCGGATCCGAGGTCGACCTGCTGGTGCTGGCCACCGCCACTCCCGACAACACCTTTCCCGCCACCGCCACCCGGGTGCAGCACCGCATCGGCATGACCGGCGGCGCCGCCTTCGACGTCCAGGCGGTGTGCTCGGGCTTCGTCTACGCCCTGGCCGTGGCCGACAACTTCATCAAGGCCGGTCAGGCCCGCACCGCGCTGGTGATCGGGGCCGAAACGTTCTCGCGCATCCTCGACTGGAACGACCGCACCACCTGCGTGCTGTTCGGCGACGGCGCCGGCGCCGTGGTCCTGCGCGCCGGGCGCGGCAAGGGCAGCAGCGGCGACACCGGCATCTTGTCGACCCACATCCATTCCGATGGCCAGTACCACGACCTGTTGTTCGTGGACGGCGGCCCCAGCAGCACCCGGACGGTCGGCCATGTGCGCATGGAAGGCCGCGAGGTGTTCCGCCACGCGGTCACCAACCTGGCCTCGGTGGTGGGCGAGGCGCTGGCTGCCAACGACCTCAAGGCGGCCGACATCGACTGGGTGGTGCCGCACCAGGCCAACCGCCGCATCATCGAGGGCACCGCCCGCAAGCTGGGCTTCCCGCTTGAGCGCATGGTGATGACGGTCGAGCGGCACGCCAACACGTCCGCGGCCTCGGTGCCGCTGGCGCTGACCGAGGCGGTGGACGACGGCCGCATCAAGTCCGGCCAGCTGGTCCTGCTTGAGGCCATGGGCGGCGGTTTCACCTGGGGCGCCGGCCTGGTCCGCATGTGACGGCCGGTTGCGGCGTTGCCTGCCTGCTGCAACGCCTTGCCGCATCCCTTTGATATTGACGCCTTTATGGGAAGGGGCTAGGGTCGGCTGATCCTATAGTCCAACAGCAATCGGGCGTCGCACGGCATGGCCGAGAACACCATTACCCGCGCACAGTTGAGCGAAGCGGTCTACCAGGAGGTTGGGCTGTCGCGCAACGAATCGGCCGACCTGCTGGAAGCGGTCCTGAGCGAGATTTCGGGCGCGCTGTCGCGCGGCGAGGCGGTCAAGATCTCGTCCTTCGGCAGCTTCTCGGTCCGCGCCAAGGGCCAGCGCGTCGGGCGCAATCCCAAGACCGGCGAGGAAGTGCCGATCCTGCCGCGCCGGGTGCTGGTGTTCAGGCCGTCGCAGCTGTTGAAGAAGCGCATCAACGACGGACGGGCAGCCAAGAAATGAGTGGCGACGAGGACGACACCGACGCGCCGCCCCGGCGGGGCGGCAAGTCCGAGGCGGCGTTCCGCACCATTTCCGAGGTCGCCGACGACCTCGACGTGCCCCAGCACGTGCTTCGGTTCTGGGAAAGCAAGTTTCCCCAGGTCAAGCCGCTCAAGCGCGGCGGCGGGCGGCGGTACTATCGCCCCGAGGACGTTGCGCTGCTCAAGCGCATCCGCGACCTGCTCTATTCAGAAGGCTACACCATCAAGGGTGTGCAGAAGCTGTTGAAGGACGGCGGGGCAGGGGCCAAGCCGGCGTCCGCGCTGCGCACCGAAGCCGAGCCGACGCTGCCCATGGACGTGACCCTTCCCGGCCTGCCCACCCCGGGCCTTCCCGCCGTCGACGACGGCGAGACCGAGGAAGAGCGAGATACCCTGGATTTCGCCATCGCCGAGCGCCCGGACGAGGTCCCGCAGGGGCCGCTGTCGGCCGCCCTGCGCCACGAACTCGAAGAGCTTTTGGCCGAGCTCGAGCAGCTGCGCGGCCTGTTGCAGCCACGCGAAAGGTGAGGGTTGCAAAGCCCGGGGTGCCTGAGTATAGTGCGCCCCTCTTCCCGACGGGCTTCCGCCGGGAACCCCCGTCCGGGGCCGGTTTCCAAGGCCTTTCGGACACGGTCGGAGCGTAGCGCAGCCCGGTAGCGCATCAGTCTGGGGGACTGGGGGTCGTGGGTTCGAATCCCGCCGCTCCGACCAATTTTCTCAAAGAGTTAGCCGCCTTCGGGCGGCTTTCTTTTTGCCCCGTGTGGGACTCCTGTGTGTGACTTTTGACGCAGGGCGGTTGCCTTCCCGAAACATCTGACGCGGTTGCCGTCGGTTGGCTGTCCCTGTGCTATGGTTCCCCCAGTAAAGTCAGGAAGTACCAGCATGCCCCGGATCGAGTCCGCCCACCTCTGGGTCGCGCTGAGCCCCCACGGATACGGTCACGCGGCCATGACGGCGCCGGTGGTGGCCGAGTTGCGCCGGCGCAGGCCTCGACTGCGGGTCACCGTCCAGACCAGCCTGCCGCGCCATTTCCTCGCCACCCGCTATGGCGAGGACGTCACCTTGGTGGGCGACATTCCCGATTTCGGCTTTCGCATGCTTTCTGCCACCGAGATCGACCGCGAGGCCTCGGCCACGGGCTATCTGACCCTGCACGCCAATTTCGACGCCGTGGTCGCCGCCGAGGCGGCCAGGCTGGCCGCTGCCGCCCCCGACGTCGTTCTTGCCAACGTCCCGTACGTGACCATTGCCGCGGCGGCGCGGGCGAAGATCCCGGTTGCCGGGTTCAGTTCGCTGAACTGGGCCGACATGTACCGGCACTACCTGGGCGACCGCCCCGAGGCGTCGCGCATCGGGGGCGAAATGCTGGCCGCCTACGAGGCGGGCGATGTGTTCCTGCGCGTCACCCCGGCCATGGACATGCCGCGGTTTTCCAAGATGCGCACCATCGGCCCGGTGGGGCGGCGCGGCGCCGGGCGTGGGGCGGAACTTCGGGCGGGGCTGGGGCTGACAGCCGACGCCAAGGTCGGCCTGATCGCCTTCGGCGGCATCGACCACGCGCTGCCGCTGGACCGCTGGCCGATGCTGGCGGGCTGGACCTGGCTGTCCACCTTGCCGGTGCCCGCGCGGGACGACCTGCGCCCTTGGGAAGCGGCCAGGATGGCCTTTGTCGACCTGCTGGCGTCGTGTGACGTGGTGGTGACCAAGCCCGGCTACGGCACCTTCACCGAGGCGGCGCTGGCTGGCCGGCCGGTGCTGTTCCAGCCGCGGCCCGACTGGCCGGAAAGTCCCCATCTGGATAACTGGCTGATGGCCCATACAAGGGCCCTTCCGACCGATATGGAGGCGCTGCTGGACGGGGGGCTCGCCGCGCAACTGCAGAGGTTGTTTTCGCTGCCGGATCCGGGGGTTGCCGAGCCCACGGGGGTGGACGAGGCGGTCTGCGTGCTCGAGTCCATGCTGGACGGCACCGGGGCGGCCTGCGCACGCAGTTGAAGCCACTGGGATTTGTCACGCGGTGGCATCGAAATCCCGCCGTGCGCACCCCATGTCCCATGACAGCGGTTTCCGCTGGCGGCGCGAGAGGGGCGGCGTCTGCGGACCATCGCATGGCGGCCTCTGCTTGAACTCCTCTCCAGAGGCGGGCCTTCGTCGACTTGCGGGGCGGTTCCCCCTCGGGCCGCCCCGTCTTCTTGACCCGAGACAAGCCACACGCCAAGGTTTCCGGGCAGCCGAGAGGAGCCTGACCGATGAGCACTGTCCTGGTCTACGTCACCGCAGGGTCACGCGAAGAAGCCGTCAAGATCGCCCGCGGCCTGGTCGAATCGCGGCTGGTCGCCTGCGCCAACGTCCTTGACGGCGCCACCTCGCTGTACTGGTGGGAAGGCGCCGTGCAGGAGGAGCGCGAGGCGGTGCTGATCGCCAAGACCGCGGCCGAAAAGGTCGAGGCGGTGATCGCCCGGGTCAAGGAACTCCACAGCTATACCTGTCCCTGCGTGGTGGCCGTGCCCATCAAGGCGGGCAATCCGGGCTTCCTGCAGTGGATCGAGGCGGAGACGCGCTAGACGCTGCGCGGCAGCCAGACGTTGGCGACCGCCTGGGCGGCGATGCCTTCGCGCCGGCCGGTGAAGCCCAGGCCTTCGGTGGTGGTGGCCTTGACCGCCACCCGATCCTGACGGACCTTCAGGATTTCGGCCACGCGGGCCGCCATGGCCGCCCGGTGCGGGCCGACCTTGGGGCGCTCGCAGATGATGGTGACGTCGACGTTGACGATGCGCCCGCCGAGCGCGGTCACCAGGCCGCCGGCATGGGCCAGGAACTGGTCGGAGGGCGCGCCCTTCCACTTGGGATCGCTGGGCGGGAAGTGGCGCCCGATGTCGCCGGCGGCGACCGCACCCAGGATGGCGTCGGTCAGCGCGTGCAGGGCGACGTCGGCGTCGGAATGGCCGAGCAGCGCCTCGTCGTGGGGCACGCGGACCCCGCACAGCCACACGCCATCACCCTCGGTGAAGCGGTGGACGTCGTAGCCGCTGCCGGTGCGCACCTCGCCCGGACCCTCGAACAGGCGCCGGGCGCGATCGAGATCGGCGACGGTAGTGATCTTGACGTTGTCTTCCGAGCCCATCACCAGGGCGACCGGCAGGCCGGCGCGTTCGGCCACCGCCGCGTCGTCGGTCAGCTCCTCGCCGATCACGGCGCGGTGGGCGGCGACGATGTCGGCGTAACGGAAGCCCTGCGGGGTCTGGGCGCGGAACAGTCCGCTCCTGTCAACCGTGGTGGACACCAGCCCGTCGGCGCCGCGCTTCAGGGTGTCGGCCACCGGAATGGCCGGCACGGCGCCGGGATGGGTGGCAAGCGCGGCGATGACGCGGCCGATGGTGCCGGCGTCGACGAAGGGCCGCGCCCCGTCGTGGATCAGCACCGCCGTCGGGTCCAGCCCGGCCAGGCTTTCGATGCCCAGCCGCACGCTGTCCTGGCGGGTCTCGCCGCCGTGGACGGGCTCGAGGATGCCCAGCCCGGCGGCGGCCAGGTCATAGAGCTGGCGGTCGTCGGGGTGGATGACGGCGCGCACGGCGTCGATCTCGGGGTTGGCGGCCAGGGCGGCCAGGGTGTGGCGCAGCACCGGCCGGCCGGCCAGGTCCAGATACTGCTTGGGCAGGTCGCCGCCGAACCGCCGGCCACGCCCCGCAGCCACCACCAATGCCACCACCTTGCCCATCGAAGCCTCCTTAAGGCGAAACCGGGTGGCAGCCTAAAAGGGATTGGTCCCTCTGCCAAGAGACCGAACTGCTTCCCCTTTGTCTCGCGGCAAAGGATGGTATAGTTCGCGCCATGTCGAGCCTCGCCTACAATCTGCTTGCCCTGGTGGCATTGGTTCCCGCCGCGGTGATCCCGCTCAAAAGCCCGTCGCGCGGCGCGCCCTTCTGGATCGCCGCCCTGGTGGCCGTGCTGGGGCCTGCCGCCGCGGCCGCGGCGCTGCTGAGCGGCGCCTGGCAGACCAGCCTGTCGGCCACCCTGTGGGTCAGCATCGCCGCCAGTGCCGGCCTGTTCGCCCTGGTGGCGGCGGGCTCGGGGCAGGGCTGGCGGCTGGCACCGCTGCTGATGCCCTATCTGGTCGTCCTCGGCGTCGTCGCCTCGGTGGCCCACCGGCTCGAGGTGGCGCGACCGCTGTCGGGCACCGCGCCTCCGGCGTGGCTGGACCTGCACATCCTGGTCGGCGTCATGACCTATGCCCTGCTGACGCTGGCGGCGGTGGCCTCGCTGGCCACCTTCCTGCAGGAGCGGGCCCTGAAGCGCAAAAGCCCCAATGCCCTGACCCGGCAACTGCCCTCGGTCGCCGACAGCGAGCGGCTGTCGGGCCGGTTGCTGCTGGCCTGCGAGATCGTGCTGGGCCTGGGCCTGGCCACCGGCATGGGCACGCTCTATTTCGAGACCGGCTCCCTGTTCAAGGTCGACCACAAGACCCTGCTGTCGCTGCTGGCCTTCGGCCTGATCGGCCTGCTGCTGGTCGGGCACCGCGTCTGCGGAGTGCGCGGCCGCATCGCCGCCCGGGTGGTGCTGGTGGCCTATCTGCTGCTGACGCTGGCCTATCCGGGGGTCAAGTTCGTCACCCAGGTGCTGCAGAATCCGGCGTAACGCCTGATTGCCTGTCCGGCGTGCAGTTTTGACGTTGCCTTGGGCAGCGGACTGCATAATAAATACGCAGATGCAGAACACCCCCCTTCAATCCAATCTGGTTGGCGGACCTCTTCACGTCGGACCGGTGGCGCTTGCCAACCCGGTGATCCTGGCTCCCATGTCGGGGGTGACCGACATGCCGTTCCGCCGCCTGGTCAGGCGCATGGGCGCCGGCCTGGTCGTCTCCGAGATGATCGCCTCGGCGGCTATGATCCGCTCGAACCGCCAGACCCTGAAGATGGCCGCCGCCAGCGCCGAGGAATTTCCCATGGCGGTGCAGCTGGCCGGCTGCGAGCCCGAGGTGATGGCCGAGGCGGCGCGCATGAACCAGGACGGCGGCGCCGCCATCGTCGACATCAACATGGGCTGCCCGGTCAAGAAGATCGCGGTCAAGGGCGAGGCCGGTTCGGCCCTGATGAAGGACGAGGTCCTGGCTGGCCGCATCATGGAGGCCACGGTCCGGGCCGTCGACGTGCCGGTGACCCTGAAGATGCGCATGGGCTGGGACCACAACCGCCTGAACGCGCCGCGGCTGGCCGAGATCGCCCAGTCCAGCGGCATCCGCATGGTCACCGTCCACGGCCGCACCCGCCAGCAGTTCTATTCCGGCACCGCCGACTGGAGCTTCGTGCGCCAGGTCAAGGAGGCGGTATCGATCCCGGTGGTGGTCAACGGCGACATCGAGACCATCGACGATGCGATAAAGGCCCTGGAACAGTCGGGCGCCGACGCGGTGATGATCGGGCGCGGCACCTATGGCCGGCCCTGGCTGCCGGGCCAGGTGGCCCATTACCTGGCCACCGGCGAGCGGCTGCCCGACCCGACTCTGGACGCCCAGCTGGCCATCATGCTGGAGCACTTCGACGACATGCTGGTCCATTACGGCACCGACACGGGCGTGCGCATGGCGCGCAAGCACGTCGCCTGGTACTCGAAGGGCCTGCCCGGCTCGGCCGAGTTCCGCTCGGAGGTCAACCGCACCGCCGATGTCGAGGGCGTGCGCCGGGCCATCCTGGGCTTCTACGGCCCGCTGCTCGACCGGGCGGCGGCGTGATGACCCGCACCTCTGCCGCGCTCCGCCCGCGCGCCACGCCCGCGCTCGACGCCAACCTGGTGCTGGGGGCCCTGGCCGCCGCCGTGGTGCTGGTCGACGAGGCGGGGGCCATCCACTACGTCAACGGCGCGGCCGAGCAGCTGTTCGCCTGCGGCGCCAGCCACCTGGTCGGCCAGCCCTTCACCGATTTCCTGCCGCCCGACAGCCCCGTCCAGTCGCTGATCGCCCAGGCGCGCGACGGCGGCATCTCGGTGTCGGAATACGGAGTGACGCTGGACACCCCGCGCACCGGGCACCGCACCGTCACCGTCCAGGCCGCGCCGGTGGCCGAAGTGCCAGGCGTCGTGGTGGTGTCGCTGCTGGAACAGTCCATGGCGCTGAAGATCGGCGCCCAGCTCAACAGCCGTAGCGCGGCGCGCTCGGTCAGCGCCATGGCCGCCATCCTGGCGCACGAGGTCAAGAACCCGCTGTCGGGCATTCGCGGCGCCGCCCAGCTCCTGGAGCAGAACGCCAGCGAGGACGACCGGATCCTGACCCGGCTGATCTGCGACGAGGCCGACCGCATCGTCGCCCTGGTCGACCGCATGGAGGTGTTCTCGGACAAGCCCGGCGTCGAGCGCGGACCGATCAACATCCACCGGGTGCTGGAACACGTCCGCCGCATCGCCGAGGCCGGCTTCGCCCGCCACCTGCGCATCGTCGAGGCCTACGACCCGTCGCTGCCGCCGGTGCTGGGCGACCGCGACCAGCTGATCCAGGTGTTCCTCAACCTGGTCAAGAACGCCGCCGAGGCCGCGCCCGCCGACGGCGGCGAGATCGTCATTTCGACCGCCTACCAGCACGGCATCCGCCTGGCGCTGGGCTCGGACTCGCGGCGCCACCTGCCGCTGGCGGTCAGCATCCAGGACAACGGTCCCGGCATCCCCGAGGACCTTCGGCCGCACCTGTTCGACGCCTTCGTCACCACCAAGCCCTCGGGCACCGGCCTGGGGCTGGCACTGGTGGCCAAGATCGTCGGGGACCACGGCGGTATCATCGAGTTCGACAGCATCCCGCGGCGCACGGTGTTCCGGGTCATGCTGCCCATGGTTCAGAACGGGGACGATTCATGACGGCGATGCCCGCCACTGCCGGCACCTCCACCATCCTGGTCGCCGACGACGACCGCGGCATCCGCACCGTGCTGTCGCAGGCCTTGGCGCGCGCCGGCTACGAGGTGCGCACCACCGGCAACGCCGCCACCTTGTGGCGCTGGGTCTCGGACGGCGAGGGCGACCTGGTGATCACCGACGTGGTCATGCCCGACGAAAGCGGGCTGGACCTGCTGCCGCGCATCAAGAAGATCCGCCCCGACCTGCGCATCATCGTGATGAGCGCGCAGAACACCCTGCTGACCGCGGTCAAGGCCACCCAGCGCGGTGCCTTCGAATACCTGCCCAAGCCCTTCGACCTGAAGGAACTGGTCAACGTGGTGGCCCGCGCCCTGTCGACGCCCCGTTGCGCCCCCGAAGCGGTGCCCTCCGACGAGGAGGAAAAGCTGCCGCTGATCGGTCGCTCGCCGGCCATGCAGGAGATCTACCGCACGCTGGCGCGCCTGATGGGCACCGACCTCACGGTGATGATCACCGGCGAATCGGGCACGGGCAAGGAGCTGGTGGCGCGCGCGCTGCACAACTACGGCAAGCGCCGCAACGGCCCGTTCGTCGCCATCAACATGGCCGCCATCCCGCGCGAGCTGATCGAAAGCGAGCTGTTCGGCCACGAGAAAGGCGCCTTCACCGGCGCCACCCAGCGGGCCGCCGGCCGCTTCGAGCAGGCCGAGGGCGGCACGCTGTTCCTGGACGAGATCGGCGACATGCCGCCCGAGGCGCAGACCCGCCTGCTGCGCGTGCTGCAGGAGGGCGAGTACACCACCGTCGGCGGCCGTACGCCCATCCGCGCCAACGTGCGCATCGTCGCCGCCACCCACCGCGACCTGACCCAGCTGATCCGCCAGGGCCTGTTCCGCGAGGATCTGTTCTACCGCCTCAACGTGGTGCCCATCCGCCTGCCTCCCTTGCGTGAGCGGGCCGAGGACATCCCCGAGCTGGTGCGCCACTTCCTCGCCATCGCCACTTCCGAGGGGCTGCCGGCCAAGACCATCGACGCCCAGGCCATGGACCGCCTGAAGCGCCACCGCTGGCCGGGCAACGTGCGCGAGCTGGAAAACCTGGTCCGCCGCCTGGCCGCACTCTATTCGCAGGAAGTGATCGGCATCGACGTCATCGAGGCCGAGCTGGCCGGCGGCACCCCGCCCTTGGACGCCATCAGCGCCGTCGAGGGCGAGGGCCTGTCGGCCACCGTGGAGCGGCACCTGCGCGAGTATTTCGGCAACCACACCGACGGGCTGCCGCCGGCCGGCGTCTACGACCGCGTCCTGCGCGAGGTCGAGAAGCCCCTGATCACCCTGGCGCTGGAAGCGACGCGGGGCAACCAGATCAAGGCCGCCCACGTGCTGGGGCTGAACCGCAATACCCTTCGCAAGAAGATCCGGGACCTGGATATCCAGGTCGCTCGCGGCCTGAAGTAGCGCCATGGCCGGGCCCGAGCGCCGCCGACTGGGAGTGAAGGTCATGCTGTGGGCCAGGCGCGTCGAGCTGGCGCGCCGGCTGGCCTATGGCCTGACCTTTGCCGTGGTGCCTTCGGTGATCGCCACCGTGGTGGCGATGACCGTTTCGGGGCCGGCCGGTCCCGACCCGCGCGTCGTGCTGTCGCTGCTGCTCTTGGACTGCATCCTTCTGATGCTGCTGGGCGCGGTGGTGGGCGTGCGTATCCTCGACGTCTGGCGGGCGCGCCGGCGCGGCGCCTCGGGCTCGAAGCTGCACCTGCGCTTCATCCTGCTGTTCGGCCTGGTGGCGGTGACCCCGGCGGTGCTGATGAGCGTCGGCTCCACCGTGTTCTTCCGCTTTGGCGTGGAAAGCTGGTTCTCGGACCGGGTGCGCACGGCGCTGCAGGCCTCGTTGAAGGTCGCCCACGCCTATCTGGAGGAGCACAAGCAGATCATCGGCGGCGATGCCCTGGCCATGGCCAACGACATCAACCGCGAAGGGCCGATGCTGCTGCGCTCGCCCCAGCACCTGAACGCCTTCGTCGCCACCCAGTCGGCCATCCGCGGCCTGTCGGAAGCGGTGATCTTCGACGGGCAGGGCAGGGTGCTGGCGCGCTCCGGGCTCGCCTTCGGCATCGAGGCCAGCCTGGGGCAGATTCCCTTCTGGGCCTACGAAAAGGTCCGCTCGGGCGAGGTGGCGGTGCTGACCGCCGGCGACGACGACCGGGTCCGTGCCCTGGTGCAGCTGCAGTCCCTGTTCGGCGAGGCCTACCTGTTCGTCGGCCGTTTCGTCGATCCCAAGGTGATCGGCCACATGGAGCAGACCTCGGCCGCGGTGGCCGAGTACGAGCGGCTGGAAGGCCGACGATCGGGGCTGGAGACGGCGTTCTCGCTGGTGTTCGCCGTGGTGGCGCTGTTGTTGCTCCTGGCCTCGATCTGGGTGGGCCTGACCATGGCGACGCGGCTGGCCACCCCCATCGCCCGCCTGGTGGATGCCGCCGAGCGGGTACGCTCGGGCGATCTGGATGCCAGCGTCGAGGAAGACGCCCCCGACGAAGTCGGCACCCTGACGCGCGCCTTCAACCGCATGACCAGCCAGCTGGCCGAACAGCGCCGCGACCTGGTCGAGGCCAACCGCGAATTGGACGAGCGCCGCCGCTTCACCGAGACCGTGCTGGCCGGCGTCTCGGCCGGCGTCATCGGCCTGGACCGCGACGGCAACGTCCACCTGCCCAATCGTTCCGCCTGCGAGTTCCTGGCTCTGTCGACCGAGGACATGGCCGGCCGACCGCTGGCCGAAGTGGTGCCCGAACTGGCCGACGCCCTGGACGAGGCACGCCGCCGGCCCGACAAGCTGGTCCAGCACGAGGTCCGGCTGTCGCGGCCGGGGGCGCGGACCCGCGCCCTGCTGGTGCGTGCCGCCGCCGAGCGCCTGGAGGGCGAGACCATCGGCTATGTGGTCACCTTCGACGACATCACCGAGCTGGTCAGCGCCCAGCGCAAGGCCGCCTGGGCCGACGTGGCCCGGCGCATCGCCCACGAGATCAAGAACCCGCTGACCCCGATCCAGTTGTCGGCCGAGCGGCTGAAGCGCAAGTATCTCAAGGAGATACAAAGCGATCCCGACACCTATGTCACCCTGATCGAGACCATCGTCCGCCAGGTCGGCGACATCGGCCGCATGGTCGACGAGTTCTCGTCCTTCGCGCGGATGCCGGCGCCGCAGATGAAGCCCGAGAACCTGGTCGAGCTGTGCCGCCAGGCGGTGTTCCTGCAGCGCACCGGCTACCCGGACGTCGCCTTCGAGAGCGTGCTGCCCGACGGCCGTCTGGAGCTGGTCTGCGACGGCCGGCTGATCGGCCAGGCGCTGACCAACCTGCTGAAAAACGCGGTCGAGGCCATCCATGGCCGCGACGGCGAGGACCTGGCTCAGGGCCGGGTGGTGCTGACCTTGCGCACCGAGACCGACCGGGTGGTGGTCGAGGTCGACGACAACGGCAGGGGCCTGCCCCACGACAACCGCGAGCGCCTGACCGAGCCCTATGTCACCACCCGTGCGAAGGGAACCGGATTAGGCCTTGCCATCGTGAAGAAAATCATGGAAGACCATGGCGGTGACATTACCCTCGAGGACGCGCCCGGCGGCGGTGCCCGCGTCGCGCTGGTGTTCCGCACCGAGCCATCCTCGACCCAGCTGACCGCCGAAGACACGGCAACCCATGGCGCATGACATCCTGATCGTCGACGACGAGGCCGATATCCGTGCCCTCATCGGCGGCATCCTCGAAGACGAAGGCTACCAGACGCGCGAGGCCGGCGACGCCGATGCCGCGCTCGAAGCCATCACCGCCCGCCGCCCCTCGCTGGTGATCCAGGACATCTGGCTGCAGGGCTCGCGCCTGGACGGGCTCGAGGTGCTGGAAGCGGTCAAGCGCGCCCATCCCGAGGTGCCGGTGGTGATGATCTCGGGCCACGGCACCATCGAGCATGCGGTGCAGGCGCTCAAAGTCGGCGCCTACGACTTCATCGAGAAGCCGTTCAAGGCCGACCGCCTGCTGGTGATCGTCGAGCGCGCCATCGAGGCGGCCAGGCTCAGGCGCGAGAACGAGGAGCTGCGCCTGCGCAGCGGCCCGGTGGGCGAACTGATCGGTGCCTCGGCACCCATCGCCCAGGTGCGCGGGCAGGTCGACAAGGTGGCGCCCACCAATTCCCGCGTGCTGATCACCGGCCCGGCCGGCTCGGGCAAGGAAGTGGTGGCCCGGCTGATCCATGATCGCTCGCGCCGCGCCGACGGGCCGTTCGTGGTGCTGAACTGCGCCGCCATGCATCCCGACCGCATGGAGATGGAGCTGTTCGGCACCGAGCACGGCGACGGCCCCGACAGCCCCCGCAAGATCGGCACCCTGGAACAGGCCCACGGCGGCACCCTGCTGCTGGACGAAGTGGCCGACATGCCGCTGGAGACCCAGGGCAAGATCGTCCGCGTGCTGCAGGACCAGACCTTCGAGCGCATCGGCGGCGGCACCCGCGTCGAGGTGGACGTGCGCGTCATCGCCACCACCAACCGCGACCCCCAGTCCGAGATCGGCGCCGGTCGCTTCCGCGAGGACCTCTACTACCGGCTCAACGTGGTGCCGGTGAAGATGGTCTCGTTGCGCGACCGCAAGGAAGACATCCCGCTGCTGGCCCGCCACTTCATGCAGTTGGCCGCCCAGGCCGCCGGCGTCCAGCCGAGGCCCTTGGGCGAGGACGCGCTTGCGGCGCTGCAGGCCTATGACTGGCCGGGCAACGTGCGCCAGCTGCGCAACGTCATGGACTGGCTGCTGATCATGGCCCCGGGCGAGGCACGCGAACCGGTGCGCGCCGACATGCTGCCCTCGGAGATCGGCGCCATCACGCCTGCGGTGCTGCGCTGGGAGAAGTCGGGCGAGATCATGACCCTGCCGCTGCGCGAGGCGCGCGAGCTGTTCGAGCGCGAGTACTTGCTGGCCCAGCTGAACCGTTTCGCCGGCAACATCTCGCGCACCGCCGCCTTCGTCGGCATGGAACGCTCGGCGCTGCATCGCAAGCTGAAGCTGCTGGGCGTGAATACGGACGAAAAGAAGTGAACCGCTTCCGTCGCCTGAGGGACAAGACATGAGCGAGCCGAAGGCGAGCGCGGGCGCGTTGAGCGCCCCGGAGCGACAGCGGAGGAGCCAAGGGGCGCGGATGCGACCCGCCCGGCGCCTGAGGGACCAAAAATGAAAGTCATCGTATGCGGGGCAGGCCAGGTCGGCTTCAACATTGCCCATTACCTGGCCTCCGAGAACAACGACGTTACCGTGATCGACCAGCGGCCCGAGCTGATCCGCAAGATCACCGACACGCTCGACGTCCAGGCTATCCTGGGCTATGCCTCGCATCCCCCGGTGCTGGAGCAGGCCGGCGCGGCCGACGCCGACATGCTGATCGCGGTGACCCACGCCGACGAAGTCAACATGGTCGCCTGCCAGGTGGCGCATTCGCTGTTCAACGTGCCCACCAAGATCGCCCGCGTGCGCAGCCAGAGCTATCTGCAGCCCATCTGGGCCAACCTGTTCTCGCGCGATCACCTGCCCATCGACGTCATCATCAGCCCCGAGATCGAGGTGGCGCGCGCCATCACCCGGCGCCTGCAGGTGCCAGGCGCCATCGACGTGATCCCGCTGGCCGGCGACCGCGTGCGGCTGATCGGGGTGCGCTGCACCGACCAGTGCCCGCTGATCAACACGCCCTTGCGCCAGCTGACCGTGCTGTTTCCCGAGCTCAACATCGTCATTATCGGCATCGTCCGCGGCGGCCGCGCCATCGTGCCCACCGCCGAGGACCAGATGCTGGACGGCGACGAGGTCTATTTCGTCGTCGACACCCAGCACGTCGACCGCGCCCTGGCCGCCTTCGGCCGCGAGGACCAGGAGGCGCGGCGCATCGTCATCTTCGGCGGCGGCAACATCGGCCTGTTCCTGGCCCAGCAGCTGGAAGCCGAGCATCCGGGCGCCAGCGTCAAGGTAATCGAGTCCGACAAGGAACGCGCCGAGTTCGTCGCCAAGACGCTGAACCGGTCCGTGGTGCTGAACGGCGACGTGCTGGACCCCGAGATCCTGGGCGAGGCGTCGGTATCGGCGGCCGAGACCGTGGTGGCGGTCACCAACGACGACGAGACCAACATCCTGGCCGCGCTGCTGGCCAAGCGCTTCGGCGCCCGCCGCGCCATGGGCCTGATCAACAAGACCACCTACAACGCGCTCCTGGGCCCGCTGGGCATCGACGTGGTGATCTCGCCGCGCGCCATCACCGTGTCCAACATCCTCCAGCACGTCCGTCGCGGCCGCATCCACGCGGTGCATTCCCTGCACGAGGGCTTCGGCGAGCTGATCGAGGCTGACGCGCTGGAAACCTCGGGCCTGGTCGGCAAGCCTCTGCGCGACGTCAAGCTGCCCAGCGGCGTGCTGCTGGGTGCGGTGGTGCGCGACGGCCAGGTGATCAGCCCCCGCGGCAACACCATCGTCCAGGCCGGTGACCGGGTGATCCTGTTCGCCGCCGCCGAGGCGGTGAAGAAGGTCGAGAAGATGTTCTCGGTCCGCCTGGAGTACTTCTGACCCCATGGCACCCGTTCCGCCCGCGCCGCGGGTCAGTTACGTCAACGGGCGCTATGTCCGCCACGCCGAGGCCGCGCTGCACGTCGAGGACCGCGCCGGCCAGTTCGCCGACGCCGTCTACGAGGTGCTGGCCATCCAGGGCGGCCGGCCGCTGCATGCCGACCAGCACCTGGACCGCCTGGGCCGTTCGCTGGATGCCCTGGCAATCGACTGGCCGGTGCCGCGCCGGGTGCTGCCGCTGATCGTCGCCCAGGTGACCGCCCGCAACCGCATCGGCGACGGCCTGGTCTACATCCAGGTTTCGCGCGGGGTGGCGCACCGCAACCATCCGTTCCCCACGGATGCGCTGCCGTCGCTGGTGGTCACCGGCTGGCGCCAGTCGCTGGACTTCGAGGCACAGGCGGCCAAGGGGTACTCGGTCGTCACCGCCGCCGACCAGCGCTGGAAGCGCCCCGACATCAAGAGCGTCGGCCTGCTGGCCAACGTGCTGGCCCGCCAGGCGGCGCGCGAGCGGGGCGTGTCCGAGGCCTGGCTGGTGGACGAGGCGCGTGGCGTAATCACCGAGGGTGCCGCCACCAACGCCTTCATCGTCGATAAGGCGGGCAGGGTGGTGACCCATCCCGCCGACGGCCGCATCCTGGGCGGCGTGACTCGGGCCAACACCCTTGCCCTGGCCGCGAGCGCCGGTATCGCCGTCGACGAGCGGCCCTTTACGCTGCCCGAGGCCAAGGCGGCGGCCGAGGCGTTTCTCACCGGCACCTCGATGACGGTGATGCCGGTGGTGGCCATCGACGGCCAGGCCGTCGGCGGCGGCCGTCCCGGCCCGGTGACCCTGAAACTGCGCGCCCTCTACAAAGGACTGCGATGCTGACAGCGCCCCGTGCCCTGGTCTTCGACTGGGACAACACCCTGGTGGATTCGTGGGTGTGCATCCAGGAAGCCTACA
>JBLNBU010000260.1:0-21856 GCA_050260215.1 Actinomycetota bacterium | reverse complement strand
GCATCGGCCAGGCCGGTGTGTGGGCCGGCATGAACATCCGTCCCGAGCAGCACATGTCCGAGCTGATGCCGACCGAGCCCTACCTGCTCGGTTCGCACTCCGGCTGCTGCGGCATCTGGGTGTCGGGTCCCGAGGACCTGAACAGCCCGGCCGAGTGGAAGTGGGGCTACAACCGCATGACCACCGTGCAGGGCCTGTTCACCGCTGGTGACGGCGTCGGCGCTTCCGGCCACAAGTTCTCGTCGGGTTCGCACGCCGAGGGCCGTATCGCCGGTAAGGCCATGGTCAAGTTCGTCCGCGACCACAAGGGCTTCAAGCCCTCGCTCAAGGGCGACATCAAGGCCATCGCCGAGGAGATCTACAAGCCGGTCCGTAACTACCTCGAGCACAAGGACAAGACCACGGCCGAGGACGTCAATCCCTTCTACATCCTGCCGCGCACCCTGCAGCAGCGCCTGCAGAAGCTGATGGACGAGTATGTGGCGGGCACCTCGACCTACTACAACACCAACAAGGTGATGCTCGAGACCGGTCTGCACCTGCTGACCATGCTGAAGGAAGACAGCGCGAAGATGCGTGCGAAGGACCTGCACGAGCTGATGCGCGCCTGGGAGAACTACCACCGCATCGTCGCGGCGGAAGCCCACCTCCGTCACATCCTGTTCCGCGAAGAGACCCGCTACCCGGGCTTCTTCTATCGTGCCGACTTCCCGAAGCTGGACGATGCGAACTGGAAGGTCTTCGTGAACAGCCGCATCGACCCGGCCACCGGCCAGTGGGAGATGAAGAAGATCAAGCACGTCGACATGGTGACCAAGCGTTACGAGGGCCAGGGCCACTAAGCCCGAACTTTCGTGGTACCATGGGGGCGCCGGGCAACCGGCGCCCCTTTTCCTTGCCCACCCTTGTCCAACCTGAAGGCGCAATCCGCATGAGCAATCCCCCCATGACCTCCGAAGACGAAGAGCTGGCCGAGCTCGACATCGAAGCGCAGCGCACCACGCTGGACGACCGCGACCTGCAGGTGGAGGTGTTCGACGCCGTTCGGGGGTCCTCGGCCTTCCCGGTGCAGCCGGTCCGCCTGACCGCCGACGACACCTTCAGCTTCCGTTGCCACAAGGGCGTGTCGTGCTGGAACCGCTGCTGCCACGGCGCCGACATCACGCTGACCCCCTATTGCATCCTGCGCCTGTCGCGCCGCCTGGGGATGAAGGCGGCCGATTTCCTGCTGCAGTACACGGTGCCCGCCATCCACGACAAGGCCGACCTGCCGGTGGCCAAGATCAAGTTCGGCGGCGACGACGGCAAGGGCCCCTGCCCGTTCTCGACCCCGGACGGCTGCTCGGTCTACGACGACCGCCCCGCCACCTGCCGCTACTATCCGCTCGGCATGGTCTCCATGAAGATGAAGGACATGGAGGGCAAGGAGGACTTCTTCTTCCTGGTCAAGGAAGAGCACTGCCAGGGCCACTGCGACACCAAGACCCAGAACGTCGGCGAGTTCCGCGCCGAGCAGGGCGTCGAGGACTATGAGCGGGTCAACCGCGGCTGGATCGACATCCTGATGAAGATGGCCTCGTGGAAGGTCCTGGGAGGCCCCATGGGCAAGGCCCCGGCGCCGCAGACCAAGAAGATGTTCTTCATGGCCACCACCGACACCGACGCCTTCCGCCGCTTCGTGCTGGAAAGCCGGTTCCTGCAGGCCTACGACATCGCCCCCGAGGCGGTCGAGATCATCAAGACCGACGACGAGGCCTTGATCCTGCTGGCAACCGACTGGCTGAAGAACGTCCTGTTCAACGAGCCGACCATCGTGCTCAAGGAACAGGTCATGCAGGAAGCCATCGCCAAGGCCCGCGAGAACATGGGCGCCGCCTGACGGCACCCGCCTCGCCCCGGCGACGACCGGGGCGAGGCCCCCTTGGCCCGCGGCAATTTGCCGCAATCCATTCCCGATGCGCAGACTTGACGACTGTTAAGGTTCGCCCGCCTGGGCGCATCTAATGTTGGCTCCAGGATGTCGGTTTGGAGCTGGCAATGATCACCGAGCAACAGGTTCTGGACGCGCTGCGCGAAGTCGTCGATCCCGACGTCGGCATCAACGTCGTCGACCTGGGCCTGATCGAAAGCGTCGCGGTCGCCCCCGGCGAGGTCCGCGTCGGTCTGATCATGACCACGCCCGCCTGCCCCCAGACCGGATACATCCAGGACGAAGCCACCCGGATGCTGCTGATGGCGGCCGAACCGGGTACCGAGATCGGCGTCGACGTGCTCGACGCCCCGTTCTGGCAGCCCGACCGCATGTCGGGGTCTGCCAAGGCCATCCTGGGTTGGCCGGGGTAACGACGGGACCTGCCCCACGGGTCCCGCCCCGGTGAAGCCGGAGACGTGGCGATAAGAGGTTGTCAGCGGCGCTTTCCCCCTGTCCCCTGCCGCGACACCTTGCCCGCCTCCGGTTTCCCCTTCCGCCCTCCCCTGACCCCCCAAGCGGGGGAGGGCGGAACCCTTTTCCTGGCAAAGGAGACCGGCATGTCGCCCACCCTGCGCCGTCTTCCCCTGTTGATGGCCGGAGCCTTGAGCCTGCTGGCCGGCATGGCCGCCGGCGAGGGTCGCATGGGCTGGCCCGCCGCCGGGCCCGACCTTGCTCTGGTGCACGGGCCGCTGATGGTGTGCGGCTTCTTCGGCACCGTTATCGGGCTGGAACGCGCCGTGGCGCTGGGCCGGCCCTGGGGCTGGGCGGCACCGGCCGCCACCGCGCTGGGCGGGCTGTTGCTGGTGCTGGGCCACGCCCAGGCCGGCGCCCTGGCCTTGACCGCCGGCAGCCTCGCATTCCTGGCCATGGCCTTGGCGGTGATCCGCCGCCAGTCCGAAGCCTTCACCGCCGTCCTCGGCCTGGGCGCGGCCGCCTGGGTGGCCGGCAACCTGGCCTGGCTGGCCGGCATGACCATCGGTGCCGTGGTGCCCCTGTGGGCGGCCTTCCTGGTGCTGACCATCGCCGGCGAACGCCTCGAACTGTCGCGCTTCCTGCCGCCGTGGCGCTGGCGCAGTTTCACCCTGGTGCCGATCGTTGTCCTGCTGGCCACAGGGCTGGCCTCGTGGTTGGCCTTCGGGCTGGGGCTGCTGGCGCTGGTGGCGTGGTCGCTGAGAAACGACGTTGTCCGCCGCACCATCCGCCAGCCGGGCCTGACCCGCTATGTGGCCGTCTGCCTGCTGTCGGGATACGCCTGGCTGGCGGTGGCCGGAGTGGCGGCCTTGGGCCTGGCCCCCGGCGAGGCCGCCGGATTCGGCTACGACGTAGCCCTGCACGCCCTGTTCGTCGGCTTCGTCTTCGCCATGGTGTTCGGCCACGCCCCCGTCATCCTGCCGGCGGTTCTCAAGGTCCAGGTGCCGTTCCGGCTTTATTTCTACGGACCGCTGGCGCTGCTGCACCTGTCGCTCGCCGCCCGCCTGGCCGGCGACCTGCTGGAGGATGCGACCCTTCGCCAATGGGGCGGCCTGGCCAACGCCGTGGCCATCGTGGTCTTCCTGGTCACCATGGCGGGAACGGTGATCTTCTGCGCCCCCAGGCCGTCTACTTCCTCGGCTTCGCCCGCGCGGTAGGTTCGGCCTGCATGGGGTCGTCGGGCCACCAGTGCTTGGGGTACTGGCCCTTGAGGTCGGCCTTCACCGCCTTGTAGGCGTTGGCCCAGAAGCTGGCGAGATCGCGGGTGACCTGGACCGGGCGGCGCGCCGGGCTGAGCAGGTGGAGCAGCAGCGGCACCCGCCCACCATTGATGCGCGGCGTGTCGGCGCAGCCGAACATCTCCTGCAGGCGCACCGCCAGCACCGGGGTCTCGCCCCCATAGTCGATACGGATGCGGCTGCCCGAGGGCACGGCGACGTGGGTGGGCGCCAGTTCGTCCAGGCGGCGGCGCGCGTCCCAGTCCAGCATGCCGGTCAGCGCCTGGCCCAGGTCCAGCCGGGCCAGGTGCGCCCGCCGGGTGATGCCCGACAGATAGGGCACCAGCCAGTCCTGCAGCCCGTCCAGCAGCGCCTGGTCGGACAGGTCGGGCCAGCCTTCCTCTTGGCCGCGCAGGAAGGCGACGCGCTGGCGGAAGGTCTGCAATTCGTCGGTCCACGGCAGGCAGGCCAGGCCCATCTCGCGCACCCCATGCGCCATTGCGGCGGCCAGGGCGGCCGGGTCGGCCTGGGCCAGCGGGCGATCGTCGAGCACCAGCTGCCAAAGCCGGCGTTGGCGCCTTGCCATCACCGCCTCTTCGCGCCCGTCCCAGGCCACCGTCTCGACGGAGGCGATGTCGCCGGCGAAATGCTCCTCGATCTCGGCCTTGGTCAGCGGCGCGGCCAGGAAGATGCGGGCCTCGCGCTTGTCGCCGTCCAGTTCGGCCACCGCCAGCCAGTCCTCGGCCGACAGCGGCTCGGCGGCGGCGAAGTAGGCGCCGCGGCCGCCGGCAAGCCCATAACGGCCGTCCTGCCCCGAACGGCGCCTTGCGATGCGGTCGGGATAGGCGAAGGCGACCACCAGGCCGGCGTCGGCGGGCCAGCCGTCCTGCTCGCCGGCCCTGATGTTCAAGCGCCGGCGCCAGTCCTTCGCCGCCTGGCGGACGCGGGCCAGCGCGCCGCGGTCGACCGACAGGCCGTGGCGCGGGTCATAGCCTTCGCCGGTGCGCAGGGTCTCGATGCGCAGGCGGATGTCGGAATCGCGGCTGCCGCGTTCGGCCTTCAGGATGTCGCGCTCCTCGATCAGGGCGGCCACCTCGCAGGCCAGTCCGCCCAGCCCCAGCGAGCGGGCGCGCAGCACCATGTGGGCCAGGCGCGGATGCATGGACAGGCGCGCCATCTCGCGGCCGTGGGCGGTGATGCGGCCCTCGGCGTCGACGGCGTCCAATTCGCGCAGCAGCTGGCGGGCCTGGGCCAGGGCGGCGGCCGGCGGCGGGTCCAGCCAGGCCAGGGCGCCCGCATCCGTCACCCCCCACTGGGCCAGGTCGAGCGCCAGCGGCGCCAGGTCGGCCTCGGTGATTTCGGGCGGCGTATAGGGGGCCAGCGCCCGGTCCTCGGCCTCGGACCACAGCCGCCAGCACAGGCCCGGCCCCTGGCGCCCGGCCCGGCCGCGGCGCTGGTCGGCCGAGGCCCGCGACACCGGCAGCGTCACCAGCCGGGTCATCCCCGAGGCGGGGTCGAAGCGGGGCAGCCGCATCTGCCCGCCATCGACCACCGCACGCACCCCGTCGATGGTCAGCGAGGTCTCGGCGATGGCGGTGGCCAGCACGATCTTGCGCCGCCCGCCTGCATCGGGGCGGATGGCGCGGTCCTGGGCCTCGGCCGGCAGGTCGCCATAAAGGGGGGTCACCAGGGCGCCGCAGTCGGCCAGCAGCGCCTCGACCCGGCGGATTTCGCCGGCGCCGGGCAGGAACACCAGCACGTCGCCATCGGTTTCGTCCAGCGCCCTGCCAGCGGCCTGGGCGACCGCCTCGGCCAGGCGGCGGGGCTCGGGCCGCGACAGGAAGCGGGTTTCCACGGGGAAGGCGCGGCCCTCGCTGGTGACGATGGGCGCGCCATTCAGCAGCCGCGCCACCGGCCCGCCATCCAGCGTCGCCGACATGACCAGGATGCGCAGGTGGTCGCTTAAGGCCGCCTGAGCCTCGACCGCCAGCGCCAGGCCGAGATCGGCGTTGAGCGAGCGCTCGTGGAACTCGTCGAAAATCACCAGCCCGACGCCGGGCAGCGAGGGATCGTCCTGCAGCATGCGGGTCAGGATGCCCTCGGTGACCACCTCGATGCGCGTCTTGGGGCCGACGCGGGCGTCGAAACGGATGCGGTAGCCCACCGTCTCGCCCACCTGCTCGCCGAGGGTCTGCGCCATCCGCGCCGCCGCGGCGCGCGCCGCCAGCCGCCGGGGTTCCAGCATGACGATGCGCAGTCCCGCCAGCCACGGCTCGTCCAGCAGCGCCAGCGGCACGCCCGTCGTCTTGCCCGCCCCCGGCGGCGCCTGCAGCACCAGCGCATTGGCTTGGCCAAGGGCGCGGCGGATGTCGGGCAGGACGGTATCGATGGGCAGGGCGGTCATGACGCCCGGTTTACATCAGCCCGCGCCTTCCCGCAGCTTGAACCTTTGCACCTTGCCGGTTGCGGTCCTGGGGATGGCGTCGAGGAACCTCACGGTGCGCGGGCACTTGTAGATGGCCAGCTTCGACCGCAAGGATTCCACCACCCGGGCTTCCAGCGCCGGCTCGCTTTCGCCCGGGGCGGCGACGGCGAACAACACCAGGCGGATCAGGCCGTCGGCGTTGGCCTGGCCGACGGCGGCTGCATCAGAGACGCCGGGGACGGCCAGGGCGGCCTCCTCGACCTCGGCGGGGCTGACCCACTGGCCCGACACCTTGATCATGTCGTCCGAGCGCCCCTGCGGGCTCCACCAGCCGTCCACGTCGACGGTGAAGACGTCGCCGGTCTTCCACCAGCCGTCGACCAGCACGCGGGCGGTGACCTCGGGCCGGTTGCGATAGCCGCGGAACAGCGAATCCATGCGCACCCACAGGTCGCCGGGGGTGTCGGGGGCGGTGATCACGCTGCCGTCGGGGGCACGAAGCTGGGCCTCGGCCCAGGGCAGCGGCCGGCCGCACGCCCCCGGCTTGTAGGCGGCGGGGGTGTTGGCGATGAACAGGAACAAGGCCTCGGTAGCGCCGATGCCTTCCAGGATGGGGCGGCCCGTGGCCTCGTGCCAGCGCCGCCACAGCTCCTCGGGCAGGCGTTCGCCGGCCGAGACGTAGGTGCGCACCTGGGCAAAGGCGTCCGACAGCCCCTCGGCCAGCATCAGCCGGTACAGCGAGGGCACCGACAGCACCACCTGGGGCCGGGTGGCCTGGATCACCTGGGCGGCGGCCTTGGCGTCGGGCCAGCCGCGGTGCAGCACCAGGGTGGCCCCGGCCCGCAGGCCCCCCAGCAGGCAGTGGCCCAGCGGATAGGCGAAGAACAGCTTGGAGGTGGAAAAGACGCGGTCGCCGGGGCGCACGCCCAGGTTCTCGACCACGTGCCGCTCGCCCAGCGGGATCGAGCCGTGGACGTGCACCGCCGCCTTGGGCTGGCCGGTGGTACCCGAGGTGTACATCCACAAGGCCGGGTCCTCGGGCCCGACCTCGGCCGAGGCCAGCAGATCGGACGCGCCGGTGATGAAGCCGTCGCAGTCGGTCACCACCCGCACCGCCGCCCCGCTGTCGGCCACCAGCGAGGCCAGGGCGGGCTCGGCCACCAGCAGCGGCGCGCCGCTGTCGGCCACCGCATGGGCCAGGTCCTTGGCCGCCAGCCGGGTGTTCAGCGCGCATGGCACCAGCCCCGCCCGCATCGCCCCCAGATAGCCGGCGACCAGTTCGGGGCCGTCGTCGAGCAGGAACAGCACCGGCTGCCCGCGCGACAGGCCGGCCGCCAGCAGGGCATTGCCCCAGCGGTTGGCCAGCCGGTCGAGCCCGGCATAGGTGATCGACTGGCCGTCGCAGACCACGGCCGGGACGTCGCCCCGGCCGGCGGCGAGCGACGGCCCCAGCAGGGCGTCGGCTCCGTTCATCAGTCGACCAGCAGCCAGTCGCCGCCCTTGATCTCGACCATGTGGAAGGCATCCGGACCCAGCCCCATGTGGTCGGTGGCCGACATGGTGACCACGCCTGCGGTGCCCACATAACCCTTGGTCTGCTCCAAGGCGTCGCGGACCTTGGCCTTGTCGGTGCTGCCGGCGCGGCGGATGGCGTCGATGGCCAGCATGAAGGCGTCATAGCCGTGGCCGGCCAGGGTGTTGACGTCGCTCTTGTAGCGGTCCTCGTAGCCCTTCTTGAAGGCCATCACCAACCCCTTCTGCGGGTCGCTGTCCTTGACCTGGTCGGCCACCGCGAGCGCACCGGCCGGCAGGCGCATGCCGTCGGCGTTGGTGCCCACCAGGCGCAGGAAGTCCTTCGAGGCCACGCCGTGCGACTGGTAGATGGGCATGGACAGGCCCAGCTGCCGAATGTTGCGGGTGACCACCGCCGGACCGTTGCCGGTGCCGAACACGAACAGCGCCTGCACGCCGGCGGCGCCGCGGATCTTGGTCAGCTGGGCGGTGACGTCGGGGTCCTTGGGACCATAGACCTCGTCGGCGACGATCTCGATGCCGTATCGGGGCGCCAGCAGCAGCGACTGGTCGTGGCCCGACTTGCCGAAGCCCACGTTCTCGGACAGCAGGGCGACCTTGGTCAGGCCGCGCTTCTTGCAGTCCTCGAATACCTTCTCGGCGGCCATGCGGTCGGTGGGCGGCACCTTGAACACCCACTTGCGGACCGGATCGACGATGCCGATACCGCCGCCCATGGAGACGTAGGGCATTTCCGCCCGCTCGACCAGGTTGAGCACCGCCATGCTCTGCGGCGTGCCCGAACCGCCGATGATGATGTCGACCTGGTCGTTGTCGATCATGCGCTTGACGAAGGTGGCCGCCTTTTCGGGCTCGGAGCCGTCGTCATAGGCGACGAGCTTCACCTTGCGGCCCAGCACGCCGCCCTCGGCGTTGACCTTCTCGACCAGCATGTCCAGCGTCTTCTTCTCGGGGTCGCCCATCAGCGACATCACGCCGGTGACCGACAGGAACGCGCCGACCTTGATGTCGTCGGCGGCCTTGGCCGCACCCGCAGAAAACCCCATCGCCAGCGCCATCACCGCGCCGGCCGCACGTTTCCAAGCCATGGACTAACCTCCCGCTCGTGGTGACGGTCGTTGGTCGCCGCCTTTATCGGCATTCTAGTACCGAATTGCGCGCCAACGGAAGAGCTTGACTTGCACGACCGATGCGCCCAGGGTGGCGCCGCTCCGGACGATCCGCGTCCGGCCGTCTCGCGACCGCGCGCATGGCAGGCCCTCAATCGGCCGCCCCGTCCCGAGCCCCCTTTCCTTTCGCCCATAGCCCCGAAGGCCGCGCGCCCGCCGGGGACACCCACCCGGGACCCGCTTTGCGATGCGGGCGCCCGTACGCGATCTTCGTTTGAAAAGAGAATTCATGACCCAATTCACCGACCTCGGCTTGGCCCAGCCGCTCCTCGACGCGCTGACCGCCGAAGGCTACACCACTCCTACCCCCATCCAGGCCCAGTCCGTTCCGCACCTGCTGGACGGCCGCGACGTGCTGGGCCTGGCCCAGACCGGCACCGGCAAGACCGCCGCCTTCGCCCTGCCGCTGCTGCACCGCCTTGAGCAGTCCAAGAAGCGCGCGCAAGGAAAGAGCTGCCGCGTGCTGGTGCTGACCCCCACCCGCGAACTGGCGGTGCAGGTCCACGAGTCGTTCCGCACCTACGGGCGCAACCTGCGCCTCAAGCATTGCGTGATCTTCGGCGGCGTCGGCATGGTGCCGCAGATCAAGACCATGGCCGGCGGCGTCGACGTCCTGGTCGCCACTCCCGGCCGCCTGCTCGACCTGATCGGCCAGAACGCCGTCCGCCTGGACTCGGTCGAGGCCCTGGTGCTGGACGAGGCCGACCGCATGCTGGACATGGGCTTCATCCAGCCCATCCGTAAGATCGTCGCCATGGTGCCCAAGGTGCGCCAGACGGTGCTGTTCTCGGCCACCATGCCCGAGACCATCGTCGGCCTGGCCAATTCCGTGCTGCACCAGCCCGTCCGCGTCGAGGTCGCCCCCGTGTCGTCGACCGCCGAGAAGGTCGAGCAGAAGGTGCTGTTCGTCGAGCGCGAGAACAAGCGCATCTTGCTGGCCGAACTGCTGGCCGACCGCGCCGTCGGCCGCGCCCTGGTGTTCACCCGCACCAAGCATGGCGCCAACCGCGTGGCCGAACTGTTGACCAAGGCCGGCGTCGCCGCCGACGCCATCCACGGCAACAAGAGCCAGAACGCCCGCCAGAAGGCGCTTTCGGCCTTGAAGGACGGCAGCATCAAGGCGCTGGTCGCCACCGACATCGCCGCCCGCGGCATCGATATCGACGGCATCACCCACGTCTTCAACTTCGAGCTGCCCAACGAGCCGGAAAGCTATGTCCACCGCATCGGGCGGACCGCGCGCGCCGGCGCCACCGGCATCGCGGTGTCCTTGTGCGACGGCGACGAGCTGGCTTACCTGAAGGCCATCGAGAAGACCATCCGCCAGCCGGTGCCGGTCGACGACGGCCATCGCTTCCACGCCGCCCACCTGGCTGGCCGCGCCGGTGGCGCCCCGCGCCCCGGTCAGCAGCCCAAGCGCCATGCGGGCAAGCCCCATACCGGCGGCCGTCCCGGCCACCACGCCGGAGCCAAGCCGGCGGGCCGGCCCCAAAGCCAGGAACGCGGCGCCTTCGCCGGCCTTCCCGGCGGCGGCAGCACCCCGCGCACGGTGGCGCGCGGGTAGCCAACTTCCATTCGTCATGGCCGGGCTAGGGCCCGGCCATCCACGGCCCCCTGGGTCAAGCCCGGGGGTGACGAATTTGGATCGGGAAGAACTTCTCCTAGAACGGCTCGCTTTCCACGACCAGGCGCATGGCCTGCAGGCGGTTCTGGACGCCCAGCTTGCGGAAGACGTTGCCGAGGTGGCTTTTCACCGTCACCTCGGAAACGTCCAGGCGGGTGGCGATGACCTTGTTGGGCAGGCCTTCGCGCAGCAGGCGCAGGATATCGCGTTCGCGCGGGGTCAGGCGGCCGATGACTTCGCCGCCGCCGCTTTCCCCGACCACCACCGAATGGCGCTCGCCGGCGGAATCGACCAGGGTCGAGGGGATGAACCGCTCGCCCGAAAGAACCAGCTGCAGTGCCGATATCATGGCCGCGCCCGACAGGTGCTTGGGAATGAAGCCGTCGGCGCCCAGGCGGATGGCTTCCAGCACGTGCTCGCGGTCGGCCAGGGCCGACAGGATCACCACCCGCATGGCGGGATGGTTCTGCTTCACCGTCAGCAGGCCCTGATAGCCGTTCATGCCCGGCATGCGCAGGTCGAGCACGGCAAGATCGAAGGGACCGGTGCGCAGTAGCTGGGCAACCTCGGCCATGGTCCCGGCTTCGTGCACGGCCACGTCGACGCCCAGACGTTCGATGAATGGCCGCAATCCTTCCCGGATCATCACATGGTCGTCGGCGAGAATGATGCGCATACTTCTCGAACTCCGGTTTGCACCACAATAGAGCGGCGCGTTTATTTTTCAAGCGGCCTATGCCTCGCCGATTGATAAGGTGAATTGTATCTACATTATTGAACTTGCCGGTGCGGCGGCGGGCAGCACCAAATCCATCCGTGCGCCGCTGCCGACGGGCACCGCCTCGATCCGGCCGCCCATCTCGGCCGCCAGCCCGGCGGCCAGCGTCAGCCCCAGGCCAAGCCGGCCCGGCCGCGGTGCGGCCAGGGCCTCGGCCACCCCGGGGGGAAGCCCCGGTCCGCTGTCGACCACCGACAGCCGAACCCCCGGGCCATCCCGCCGGCACCACACGTGTAGCACCCCGCCCTCGGTCTCGGCGCCGGACATGGCGTCTCGGGCATTGTCGACCAGGCTGGCGACGATGCGGGCCAGCCACTCGGCCTGGCCCAGCACCGCCGGGCAGCGCGGGTCGGCCTGCCAGCGCAGCCGCACCCCCGCCGTGCCGAGCCTGGGCAGGGACGCGCGCAAGACCGTGCGCACCACCGGCAAGGGGGCCAACGCCACCTTGGGCCGGGCGTGGCGCAGCACCGTCACCGCCAAAAGCTCGTCGAGCATGGCGCGGGCCCGGCCGGTCTGGTCCATGACGGTGGCGAGCGCGCGCGCTATCCGGGCCGGGTCGGGCGACGGACCCGAGGCCAACTCGGCCGCCAGCCGCATCAGGTTGAGGGGCTGGCCGAGATCGTGGGCCAGGGCGGCGGCCAGGCTGCCGGCCAGGTCCAGGCAACCGATGGCGCCGTCGCGGGTGGAATCGTCGGTCATGGCTTGGTCCTCGACTCCAGCAGGCCGGCTATGCAGCGTTCGAGTTCGTCGAGAACCACCGGCTTTTGCACCACCGGGTCGGGGCCGGGTTCGGCCGAGGCCGACACGTGGCCGGTCATCATCACCGCCGCCACGCCGGGCTGGCCGCGGCGGATCTGCTCGACCAGCTGGCGGCCTTCCATGCCCGGCATGCGCATGTCGGTGACCACCACGTCGATGGCGGCCGCCCTGGCCTTGGCCAGCGCCTCGCGCCCGCCGGTGGCGCCGACCACGTTATAGCCGCGCTCGGCCAGGTATTCCATGACGCACTCGACGGCCAGGGGCTCGTCGTCGACCACCAGCACCCGCCAGTGCGGTCGCTCGTCGGGCTGGTCGGCGGGCACCGGCGCATCCGGGTCCAACCCCTGGGCGCCGTGGCGGTGGACCGGCAGGGTGACGATCAGGCGGGCGCCGTCGGCGGTGTTGGCCGCCCGGATCGAGCCGCCCATGGCCGAGACGATGTTGGCGCTGATCGACAGCCCCAGGCCGGTTCCGGCGCCCTCGGACTTGGTGGTGAAGAAGGGCTCGAACACCTGGTCGAGGATGGCGTCGGCAATGCCGCCGCCATTGTCCTCGACGACGATGTCGACGTTGCCGCCGTCGCCGGTCTCGGCCACCGACACCCGCACGCGGCGCTTGCCCGCCGGGCAGTGGGCGCGCACGGCATCGCGTGCATTGGACAGCAGGTTCAGCACCACCTGCTCGACCTGGGACGGGTGGCCCAGCACTTCGGGGCAGGCCATGGTCATGCGGCGATCGACCCGGATGTCGTCGATCTCGAACTGCATGCGCAACAGGTCGACCGAGGCCTCGACCACCGGGACGATGGCGAAGGCCCGCTTTTCGCCGGTGGACGGGCGGCTGAACACCCGCAGGTGGTTGACCCGCTCGGCCATGCGCGACACCTGCTGGACGATGGTCCCCAGCTTGCGCTGCAGCCGCTCGGCCTCCAGCGTCCCGGCCAGGCTGTGCTGCAGGCAGGCCTCGGCCGACATGCGGATGATCGACAGCGGCTGGTTGAGTTCGTGGGCGACCTCGGACGCGATCTGGCCCAAGGTCGCCAGCTTGGCCGCCTGGACCAGCTGTTCCTCGGTGCGCTTCTGACCGGTGATGTCGATGATGGTGCCGATCAGCCCGGCAACCACCCCCTTGGTGTATTCGAACGGGGCCAGCACCGCCACCACCCGGTGCTGGCGGCCGTCGCCATAGGTCAGGGTGGTCTCGACGGCGCCGCCGGTGCCGGTGCCCAGCGTCTCCTCGCTGAAGCGGGCGATCTCGCGGGCCTGCTCGTGGGGCAGGAGGTCGAACACGGTGCGCCCGGCAACCTGCTCGCGCTTGATGCCGAAAGCCTGGGCGAAGGCCGAATTGCAGCCGAAATGACGGCCGTGGACATCCTGCTGGAACACCGGATAGGGCAGCGCATCCAGCAGCGACTGCTCGAAATGCAGTTCCTGCCGCAAGGCCTCCTCGACGCGCTTGCGCGAGGTGATGTCGAACCACGAGCCGACGATCTCGGACCGCCCGTCGGCGTCGACGACCATGCGCAGCTCGTCGCGCATCCACCGCCAGCTGCCGTCGGCGTGGCGGAAGCGGTACTCCATCACCGTGCGGCCCAGCCGCGGCAGGTCGGCCGACAGCGCCAGGGTGGCATCGCGGTCGTCGGGATGGATGTTCCCGCACCAGAACATGGGATCGTTCAGGAACGCCGAGGCCGGCCAGCCGATCAGTTCGGACACCGCCTCGCCGATATAGGTGACCTTGGCCCCCGGCCCGGCCGCGAACGGCCGGCAGGCATAGATCACCGCCGGCGAACTGTCCAGCAGGTGGGCGTGCCGGATGCCCTGCCCACCCAGGCGGCGGCACAGCCATGCGATCGCGTCCGCCAAAAGGCCCAAGCATCCGTCTCCGTTCTAAGACGGAAGGAGTATGGCCTTGCCGGTGGCTCGGGTGAAACCCCGACTTTGGTCGCAGGCCTCCGGACCTTGGCAAAGAGCGTGGCCAAGGGGTGGCGGGGTATTGACCTTCCCGCCGCTGCCGACCACATGGCGCCCGACGGAGGTGGCGCCATGGCCCAGCGTATCGGACCCCACGACGAGTTCCCCGACGACATGATCCGCGAGCGCGCCCACCACATCTGGGAGCGCGAGGGCAGGCCCGAGGGCCGCGCCGACGACCACTGGCAGATGGCGCGGACCGAGCTGGCCATGGAGCAGAACCCCGGCGTCGCCACCGAACCGACGCCGACTGCCGGCGGCAATCCCTACAATCCGCACCCCGAACCGGTCGAGCCCATCGAGGCGGTCGAGAACCAGGGATCCTTCCCCGGCCTGGCCGACCAGGACGAGGAGCCCCAGTATCCCAAGCGCCGCCGCCCCGCCAAGGGCAAGGGCAAGGCCGCGGGGGCCTAGGCCAGCGCCAGCCGGGCCAGGCGGCCGACGTTGCGGCTGCAGGTCATGGCGTCCGATTGGGCCAGGTCGAACCAGCCGATGTCGGCGGCATCGTCGCCGGCCACGCCCTCGCCGGAGATCCAACGGCAGGCGACCGTGGCGATCACATAGTGGAAGCGCACCCGTCCGTCCTCGTCGCGGATGATGGCGTCGAAGACGTCGATGACGGAGCCGGCCTCGGCGACAATCCCGGTTTCCTCGTGAAGTTCGCGGATGGCGGCTTCGGCCACCGTCTCGCCCAGCTCCACCGCGCCGCCGGGAAAGCCCCACTTGCCGCGGTCGGGCTCGCGGTCGCGCAGCACCATCAGGAACTTGCCGTCGCGCATCACCAGGGCCAGCACCCCGGGCATGGGATGGGCCGGATACTGCCTTGCCATCGCGCCTTTCCCCATCAGCCACCGTTGCCGAGACACTTAGCCCAGCCTTATGGTGGTGTCGAGCCGGCAAGGGGGCCGGCCGGCATGGGGGACCGGATGCTTTCGGGACTGCGCAACAAGCTGTCCTACCAGGTGGCGCTGGCGGCGGCCACCATCAGCATGTTCTTCCTGCTGGTGGTGGGCACGGCCTCGTACGTGGTCATGTCCGGGCTGATCCGCGGCGAGATCCAGGTGCTGCTGCAGGGCGAAGCGGCCCTGCGCGCCGAGAAGATGGGCGACTTGCTGGAAGGCGTCGTCGCCGCCTTCCGCGGCCTTGCCGCCAATCCCCTGCTGGTGGAAGGCATGCACGCCGGACGGTCGCAGCTGGCGCGCCTGGAACCGGTGCTGGCCGATTTCTCGGTGGTCAACGGCGTGCCGGCGGCGGTGGCGTTGTTCAGCCGCGACGGCCGGCCGGTGATGTCGGCCGGGCGCCCCTGGCCGACCGAGACCAACGATCCCCTGGCGGCGGCGGTGGTGGCCAGCGGCCGTCCGGCCAGCCGCATCGACGAGCTGCCGCTGTCGGACGAGCTTGTGGTCGGCCAGCCGGTGTTCATGGGCGCCGGCGTCGAAGGCGCGCTGCTGTACCGGGTGCGCCTGACCGAAGTGGCCGCCCGCGTCGCCCACGAGGGTGGCTTGGCCTTGGGCGCGCGCATCGCCTACCGAAACCGCGGCGTTGCCCGCTCGATCGCGCTGGGCGCCCCCCTTCCCGACGCCACCATGGCCGCCGTGACCGCGGTGCGGCTGCCGCCGCAGCTGGCCGGCTACGATTTCGTCGCCGAGGTATCGGCCGGCGCCTCGCTGCTGGCGCCGCCGTTGTCGCGGCTGACCTCGTTCTTCCTGCTGGTGGGCGCGCTCACCGTGCTGGCGGTGCTGGCGGCCAGCGCGGTGATGGGCCGCCGCCTGACCCGGCAGCTGACCCGGCTGACCGAGGCGGCGACCTCGTACGTGCCCGAACGCGGCGACCTGGCCCGCTTCGCCATGGCCGGCGAGGACGAGATCGCCCGGCTGGGCCGCGCCTTCGCCGCCATGATCGAGCGCCTGGACGAGGCCTATCGCGACCTGGAACGGCGCAGCCAGACCTTGCTGTCCAACGCCGAGCGCATCGCCCATCTGGGCAGTTCCAGCTGGGATCTGCGCAGCGACCGCCACACCTGGTCGGACCAGTTCCACACCATCCTGGGGCTCGAGCCCGGTGACTGCATCCCGTCGCTGGACGTGCTGCTGGGGCGCGTGCTGCCGGCCGACCGCGCCCGGGTCCTGGCCGCCATCGACGGTGCCCGGACGGGGGCGCGGGTGTCCGAGGATTTCCGCATCATCCGCCCCGACGGCGAGGTCCGCGTGCTGCATGCCCAGGCCGAGGTCGCCACCGACCACGACAGCCAGCCGTTCCGGGTCGACGGCACCATCGAGGACATCACCGAGCGCAAGCGCCTGGAAGACCGCCTGGGCGCGCTGGTGCGCGAACTGCGCCGCTCGAACGAGGAACTCGAGCAGTTCGCCTATGTGGCATCGCACGACCTGCGCCAGCCGCTGCGCGTGGTCGGCAGCTACGTCACCCTGATCGAGGAGGCCCTGGAAGGCAGCCTGGACGACGAGACCCGCGAATACATGGACTTCGCCCGCGACGGCGTGCGGCGCATGGACCTGCTGATCACCGACCTGCTGACCTATTCCCGCGTCGGCCGCACCGCCACCGACGGCCCCGTCGACATCGACCAGGCCATCCAGGGTGCCATCGCCGACCTGCAGATCGAGATCGAGGAAAGCGGCGCCCGCGTCTCGGTCGCCCAGGACATGCCGGTGGTGATGGGCGACACCCTGGAAATGGTGCGCCTGTTCCAGAACCTGATCGGCAACGCCATCAAGTACCGCCGCCCCGACGTTCCGCCTGAGGTGCAGATCTTCTGCACCGAGGAGGACGGCAACTGGTCGTTCGCCGTCACCGACAACGGCATCGGCGTGCCGGCCGAGCATTCCGAGCGGGTGTTCGGCATCTTTCAGCGCCTGCACGCCCGCGACGTCTACGAGGGCACCGGCATCGGCCTGGCCGTGTGCCGCAAGATCGTCGAGCGCCACGGCGGCGCCATCCGGGTCGAGGCGCGCGACGGCCCCGGCACCACCGTGCGCTTCACCTGGCCCAGGCAGCGCGTCGCCGAGGCGGTGGCATGAGCGGCTGGGACATCCTGCTGATCGAAGACGACCTTGGCGACGCCGGCCTGGTGCGCATCGCCATCCGGCGCGGCCGCCACGACTGCCGGCTGCACCACGTCAAGAACTCGGTCGAGGCGCTGGCCTTCCTTCGCCGCATCGGCCAGCACCGCGCCGCCCCCAAGCCCGACCTGATTCTGCTCGACCTCAACCTGCCCGGCCGTAGCGGCCACGAGGTGCTCGAGGAGATAAAGGCCGACGCGGAGCTGGCGACCATCCCGGTGGTGGTGCTGTCGACCTCGGACGCCGACCGCGACATCAACCGCGCCATGGTCCTTGGCGCCGACCAGTTCGTCACCAAGCCCATGGACGTCGAGGCCTTTTCGGCCGCCATCCACGCCATCCAGGCGCGCTGGCTGGGGGCGGTGCCATGACCGCGCCCGCCATCCGCGTCCTGCTGCTCGAAGACGACCCGGCCGACGCCCGCCTGGTGGTCCACCTGTTGCGCCGGGTGCGTGGCGCGGCCTTCCAGGTTTCGACGGTCAGCCGGCTGGCCCAGGCGCTCGACGCCATCGCCGCCGGCAGCGTCGACGTGGTGCTGGCCGACCTCAACGTGCCCGACTCGACCGGCATGGCCACCGTGCGCACCCTGGCCCAGGCGGCACCCGCCCTGCCGCTGGTGGTGCTGACCGGCAACGACGACGACGACCTGGCGCTCGACGCGCTCAAGCACGGTGCCCAGGACTACCTGGTGAAAAGCCGCGGCGACGGCCCCATGCTGGCCCGCGTCATCCGCTACGCCATCGAGCGCAAGTCCACCGAGCTGGTGCTGAAGGACGCGGTCGGCAAGGCCGAGGCGGCGGCACGGGCCAAGTCGGTGTTCCTGGCCATGGTCGGCCACGAGATCCGCACCCCGCTCAACGGCATCCTGGGCATGGCGCGCATGCTGCTGGAAACGCCGCTGGCCGGCAGCCAGCGCACCTACGCCGAGACGGTGCTGTCGTCGGGCGAGCTGCTGCTGGGCCTGGTCGAGGACATCCTGGACTTCTCGCGCCTGGATGCCGGCGGCCTGACGCTGGAAACCGTCCCCTTCGACGTGCTGGCCACGGTCGAGGAGGTGCGCCTGGTGCTGTCGGCCCGCGCCGCCGAAAAGGGACTGGCGCTGACCTTGCGTGTCGACCCCTCGGTCGAGCCGGTGGTCAGCGGCGACCCGCTACGCCTGCGTCAGGTGCTGTTCAACCTGGTCGGCAACGCCATCAAGTTCACCGACGCCGGCGGCGTGGCCATCGCCGTCGACCAGCTGGCCGCCGACCCGCAGGTGCTGCGCTTCACCATCACCGACACCGGCATCGGCATCCCCGAGGATGCCCGCGCCCACCTGTTCGCCGAATTCTGGCAGGGCGAGGACGCCGCCTATCGCCGCTACGGTGGCGCCGGCCTGGGCCTGGCCATCTGCCGCCGGCTGGTCCGCCTGATGGGTGGCCAGATCGACTATGAGAGCGAACGCGGCCATGGCAGCGTCTTCCAGGTCGACCTGCTGCTGCCGGCGGCGCCGGCGGGCACCGTCCAGTTCGGCGCCGTCGACGACGGGCCGCCGCGCCGAGTGCTGCTGGTCGACGACGACCCGGTCAACCGCGAGGTCGCCGCCGGCCTGCTGCAACTGCGCGGGCACACGGTGGTGGCGGTGGCCGACGGCGAAACCGCCCTGGCCGCGGTCGAGGGCGGCGGCTTCGACCTGGTGCTGCTGGACCTGGTGATGCCGGGGATGGACGGCATCGAGACGGCACGCGCCATCCGCGCCCTGCCCGCCCCCAACGGCGCCGTGCCCATCCACCTGTTGACCGCCAATGCCGAGGCTGCCGCCGAGGCCGGGTGGCGCGGCGCCCGCATCGACGGCCTGCTGCGCAAGCCTTTGCGCCTGGAGCAGGTCGGCCGCGTGCTGGCCGGACTGGAGGCCGGTGCGGTTCCCGGCGCCGCCGGACTGGTCGACCGCGCCGGGCTGGCCGAGGACATGGCCGCCCTGGGTCGCGAGCGCATGGACGGGCTGGTGCGGCTGTTGCGCACCAGTTCGGCTGCCGACCGCGACGCCGCCCTGGCCCATGCGGCCGCCGGCCGGGCCAACGACCTTGCCGCGGTGGTCCACCGCATGGCCAGCGCCGCCGCCAGCGTCCACCTGGCCGCATTGGCCGAGCATTGCCGCCGGGCCGAAGGCCTGGCACGGGCGGGCGAGTGCGCGGGCGTCGCCGGCCTGGCGGAGTTGTGGGAGACGTCGCTTGCCGCCCTCGAGGCGGCGGTGGCCGCGGACGATCAGCCGGCGACCAGCCGGTAGCCGACCCCGTGCACAGTCAGGATGATGGCTGGATGGCGCGGGTCGGCCTCGATCTTGCGGCGCAGGCGGCCCACCAGCACGTCGATGGTGCGGTCGACGACCGCCTCGCCGTCATGCTGGGTCATGTCGAGCAGCTGGTCGCGGGTCAGCGCCCGGCCGGCGTTGCGGGCCAGGGCGGCCAGCACGTCGAATTCGCCGCGGGTCAGGCGCACCGCCTCGCCGGTGGGCGAGGTCAGCTGGCGGGCGTCGCAGTCCAGCTTCCAGCCGGCGAACCCATAAACACCCGAGGCCGAACGCTCGGCCGCCATGGTCGGCGCCACCCGGCGCTGCAGGTTGCGCACCCGCACCGCCAGTTCGCGCGGGTTGAACGGCTTGGTGATGTAGTCGTCGGCACCCAGTTCCAGGCCGACGATGCGGTCGGTCTCGTCGCGCCGGGCGGTGACCAGGATGATGCCCACCGACGACTTGCTGCGCAGGTCGCGCGCCAGCACCAGGCCGTTTTCGTCGGGCAGGTTGATGTCGAGCAGCACCACGTCGGGAACGGCGCGGGCGACGATGGCCTTCATGTCGCGGGCATCGGCAGCCTCGCTGACCTGGAAGCCCTCGGCCACCAGTTGCGCGGCCAGCTTGGCCCGGGTCACCGGCTCGTCTTCGACGATCAGGACGTGCGCCTTGGCCGACAACCGAAAGCTCCCGAGAAAAAAGCGGTCACAATCCATTAACACGGCGTTTGTGGGAGATTCAATTGGAACCGCAATTTTGTTGTGTCGCCGGGGCTATAACAGGACGCAGGGGAATAATCCCAGCGGGGGAGATTCAGGGGTTATGGGCGCGCCGCATCGGGCAACCTTTGACGCGGGCATCCGGCCGGACATTCGAATCGGCCGGCCGCTGGCGGTCGGCGCCCTGTTGGCCCTGGCCGGCGCGGCCTTCATCCTCGACATCGATGCGGCCGCGGCCGTCAGCAGCGCCGCCTTCGGGCTGGTCGCCACCGCCGCCCTGGCCGTCGCCACCGTCTTGCTGGTGCGCATGGCCGCGCGCCAGGCCGCCATCACCCGCGACCTGATGGTCAAGAAAGACGAGCTGCAGGCCAACCGCGAACGCCTGTACCGCTACGTCGCCGACCTCGAGCGCATCGCCCAGGTCGCCTCGCACGACATGCAGGAACCGCTGCGCCGCGTCGTCGCCTATGCCCAATTGCTGGCCGACCCGGCCGCCGACGACGACGCCAGGCGCGACTATGTCGGCCAGGTGGTCGAGGGCGCACGCCGCATGCGCGACATGGTGCGCGAGCTGGAAGCCTTCGTCTCGGTCGAGCACCTGCCCCAGCCCACCGCCGCCATTCCCGCAGATGCCGCCCTGGCCTCGGCCTGCGCCCGCTTGGGCGAAAGCCTGTCGCGCGCCGGCGCCCGCGTCGTCGCCGAGCCGCTGCCGCGCGTCGCCGCCGATGAGGGCAGCCTGACCGAAATCTTCTCGCAGCTGATCGACAACGCCGTGCGCTTCCGCGACCCGCGGCGCAGCCCGGTGGTCACCGTCAGCGGCGGCTCGGAGGGCGGCATGGCGGTGCTGCGCGTCGCCGACAACGGTATCGGCATCGAGCCGCGCCACGCCTGCAAACTGTTCGAGGTTTTCCAGCGCGAGGGCGAGCCGGGCATGGGTCTGGCCGTGGTGCGCCGCATGATCGAGCGCCTTGGCGGTCGCATCTGGGTCGATTCGCGGCCCGGCGACGGCAGCGTCTTCGCATTCACCCTGCCGCTGGAACCGGCGGCAGCCCAATTGGACCAGGAGGCCCGAGTGGCAGCCTGATCCCTGGCGGAAGATCCGCCCGCGGCCGTCCCCGAACCCCAGTGCCGCGGGTAGGATCTTAGAGGAGGGGAGCGGCCCCCAAACGCTCCCCTCCTCGGCATCCGCCGAAACAGATGGGTCTCCTTCGCGGCCGTCCCCGAACCCCAGTGCCGCGGAGGGGTCTCAGAGGGGGAGCGGCCCCCAAACGCTCCCCCTCTCCCTATACCGGGGTCTGCCCGCGATCGTCCCCGAACCCCAGTATCGCGGGCGGGCAAAGGGAAGGGGGGAGCGGCCCCAAACGCTCCCCCCTTCCGGCTCTCCCCTTGATCCCCCGCCCCGTCCGGTATAGAGAACACTTCGCATTATCAGGAGAACCTTATGGACCCGTCGGCCGTCCTGCCGCTGCGGAAACGGTGGCCCGTGCTGGCCGCCATGGGGCCGGGCCTGATCGTCATGCTGGCCGACACCGATGCCGGCAGCATCATCACCGCCGCCCAGAGCGGCGCCCAGTGGGGCTATCGCCTGCTGGTCTGGCAGGTGGTCCTGATCCCGGTGCTGTTCATCGTCCAGGAGCTGACGGTGCGCTTGGGCCTCGTCACCGGGCGCGGCCACGGCGAACTGATCCGCGAACGCTTCGGCCACGGCTGGGCCTGGGTGGCGGCGGTGCTGCTGGCCGTCGCCTGCGTCGGCGCCCTGGTCACCGAGCTGTCGGGCCTGGCCGGTATCGGCATGCTGTTCGGCATTCCCGCCTGGGCGACCATGCTGGTCACGGTGGGCGGCATCGTCGCCATGGTGTGGACCGCC
>JBLNBU010000259.1:0-6248 GCA_050260215.1 Actinomycetota bacterium | reverse complement strand
GCTGCCGCTGCTGGGTACCGCCGACCGCATGGCGGTGATCGACATCGTCGACTTCGGCGAGCCGCCGGGCACCCTGGTCGAGCTGCGCGGCGCCGAGATTCCCCGCATTACCGAGGGGCGCAAGGTGTCGCTGCACCAGACCAGCTTCCTCGACGTGCTGGCTGCCGCCGAACTGATCGGCAGCCTGCCCGCCGACATCGTGGTCATCGGCGTGCAGGCCGGCGACCTCGAGGACTTCGGCGCCGGCCTGACCCCGCCGGTCGCCGCCCGCATGGACGAGGCGCTGGACCGGGTGGCCGGCTGCCTGGCGGGGTGGGGATATCCGCTGGCCCCGCGGGCCTAGCGCGGGTCTTGCCGTCGTCATGGCCGGGCTTGACCCGGCCATCCATGGACCCCCGGGTCAGGCCCGGGGGTGACGATCGAAGCAGGCGCGGCACATCCTAGCGTTCCTGCATTGCCCGGCCGGCATAGCCCAGGAACGGATCCATGATGTACTGCAGCACCGTGCGCGAGCCGGTGATGATGCTGGCCTCGACCTGGATGCCGGGATACAGGCGGTAGGTCTGGTCGCCGTTGGCGAAATGGTCGGCGGCGGTCTCGATGCGGACGCGGTAATAGGCGGCGCCGCGGTCGGTGACCAGGGTGTCGGGACTGACATGGACCACGTCGCCGTCGATGGTGCCGAAGCGGGCGCCCTCGTTGGAGGCCAGGCGGATCTTGGCGTGCTGGCCGATGCGTACGTGGCCGACGTCGTAGACCGGCAGCTTGGCCTCGATGATCAGGCGGTCGCCGGCGGGCACGATGTCGACCACCGTCTTGCCGGCCTGGACCACGCCGCCCTGGGTGACGACGTAGAGTGTCTTGACCACGCCCTCGACCGGCGAGCGGATGATGGTGCGGTTCTGGCTGTCGGTCAGCCGGCGCAGGCGCTGCGAGAACTCGTCGAAGTCGCGCTGCGAGGCGGCCAGGTGCTCCTTGACCTCCTGCTCGTAGGCATGGCGGACCGCGTCGATCTGGCTTTTGGCCTCGGCGATGGCGGCCTCGGCGCGGCGCATGGCGGCGCCGTCCTCGTCCGAGCGCGAGCGTAGCGCCGACTGCTCGCGCAGCAGGGCCAGGTGGTTGTAGCGGTTGGTCAGCTCGTCCTTGAGCAGCTCCTCGCTGATGCGCACCTGCTCGTCGATCAGCTTGAGCGAATTGGCGGTGTTGCGAATGCGCGCGCCCACCTCGGCCACCGCCTGCTCGCGCTGGGCGATGGCCTGCTTCTGGGCCGAGACTTGGGCGTGGAAGCGGTCGCGGCGGCTGGCGAACAGGGCCTTGGCCTGGGCGGCCTCGGCCGGGTTGGTCCGCTCGATCTCGGCCGGAACGGTGAAGTCGGCCGCATCGGCCGCCTCGGCCTGCAGGCGCAGGATGTCGAGTTTGAGCGCGGTCAGGCGCACCGAGAGTTCGCGCACCTGGGAATCCGTCGACGTCCCCTGCAGCACCACCAGCGGCTGGTCGTGGGCGACGCGGTCGCCTTCGCGCACCAGGATCTCCGAGACGATGCCGCCTTCCAGGTGCTGGACGCTCTTGACCTGGGAGAACGGGGTGACCTCGCCGCCGGCATGGGCGACCACGTCCAGCCGGCCGAAGCCGGCCCACAGGAAGAAGCCCACCACCATGGCGGTGCCGGTGCGCACGAACAGTTGGGGGCCCGACAGGGCGGCCAGGCGCCTACGCATGGTCGGGTGCTCCGGCGGGGACGGCGACCAGGCGCGGAACCGGCTTCGACCCCAGGTCCAGCAGCGCGTTGGCGCCGCGGGCGATGCCGGGGTCGTTGCTGCACACCACCAGGGTGCGGCCCTCGCGCGCCAGCGCGGTCAGCGTCGCGTAGACGGCGGTGCAGCCCTCGGCGTCCAGGCCCTCGGTGGGCTCGTCGAAGATGCACAGCCGCCCGCCTGTCGCCAGCGCTCGGGCCAGGCCGATGCGCCGGCGCACCCCCGGCGGCAGGTGGCGGCCGCCCTCGGCGATGGGGGTGTCCAGGCCGGCGGCACTGGCGTCCAGCCACGGCTTCAGGCCCGCGGCGACGGTGACGTGGCCCAGCCCGTCCTCGTCCAGGTCGGGATTGGCGAGAAGAAGGTTGTCGCGGACGCTGCCGGCGACGAAGTCGGGCTCTTGCGGCAAGTAGCAGATCTGCCGGCGCCACCACTCCATGCTCAGCTGGCGCATGTCGATGCCGTCGGCCAGCACCTGGCCGCGCAGCGGATCGACCAGCCCGACCAGCAGCCGGGCCAGGGTCGTCTTGCCCGACCCGTTGGGCCCGGCAACCATCAGCACGCTGCCCGGGGCGAGCGCCAGCGACAGGTGCTCGGCCAGGGGGGTGACCGCGCCGGGATAGGCGAAGGCCAGGTCGGTGAACTCGATCCGGCCGGTATAGTCGCGCACGGCATTGCCGCTGGCCTGTTCGCGGGGCAGGCGGGCGAACTCGGCCAGGCGGCGCAGCGCCAGTTCGGCCTTGGCCAGCGGCTCGATCAGCTGGACCAGGCGGTTGACCGGCCCCAGCGCGCGTCCGGCCAGGATGTTGGCACCGATCAACTGGGCGGTGTTCAGCTCGCCCTTGACGCACAGCACCGCGCCGATGGCGATGATTGCCACCCCCTGCAGGCCGGCCAGCAGCTGGGTGGCGGAAGCGACCAGGCCCTGGCCGGCGGTGAGATTGTCGCGCGAGCGCGCCAGTTCGGCGCGCGCCTTGTGCCAGCGCTGGCGCAGCCAGGCCGGCGCGTTAAAGGCGCGCACGGTGTCGGCGCCGGTGGCGGCTTCGGACACCAGGGCCCCCAGCGCCACCTCGGCGCCGGCGGTGGCGGGCAGGCGGCGCCGTGTCCAGCGCTCGCCGCCCAAGGTGACCGCCACCGAAGCCGACATGCACACCAGCGACACCAGCCCCAGCGCCGGGCTGAGCACGAACAGCACCAGCAAGGTCACCACCGAGAACGGCACGTCCAAGAGCGCGGTCAGGTTGCCGGGGGAATAGGCGCGCTCGACCGCGTCGATGCCGCGCATGGTTTCCAGCCGGGCCGAAAGGGCGATGCGGTCCATCACCGCGGCGCGCATGCCGGTCAACGCGGCAAAGGCCCGCTCGGCCCGCCCCTGTTCCTCGGCGCCGACCACCTCGGTGGCCAGGCGGCGGCGGGCCTCGCGGAAGCCGAATTCCAGCAGGGCGGCCAGGGTGACCCCGGCGGTCAGCGTCACCAGGGTGGCGTCGACGCCGTAGGGTACGTAGCGGCCCAGCACCAGCATGACGAAGGCGGTGCTGGCCAGCCCCAGCAGGTTGATCAGCAGGGACGAGACCAGCAGCTCGGCCAGCAGGACCGGCCGGGCCAGCAGGCGGGCCAGCAGTTCGTTCAGCGCACGGCCCTTTCGTCCAGCTGGCCCATCTCGGACAGCAGGGTGAAGGCGGCGATATCGACGTCGGCCTCGGCCGAGGCGGCGGCGCTGTTGGCGTTGATCAGCGCGGTTTCGCCGGCCAGCACGTCGATCAGCGAGCGGGTGCCCAGCCGGCGTTCCTTGCGGGCCAGCTCCAGGAACTCGTTGGCGATGTTGGACTGGTTCTTCAGGTACTCGGCGCGCGAGCGCTGGGTTTCCAGGTTCTTCCAGGCGTTGCGTACCCGTTCCTCGACCTGGTCGCGGGTATCGGCCAGCCGCGCGTCGGCGGCGGTGATGCCGCTTTCGGCGGCGCGCAAGCTGTTGATGGCGGTAAAGCCCAGGTTCAGCGGATAGGTCAGCTCGACCTTGCCCAGGGTCTCGGTCTGGTTGCCGGCGGTGCCGGCATAGTTCTGCTTGTTGCGGGCCTCGCCGACCAGGTCGATGCGCGGGAACAGCTGCGAGGCCTGGGTGGCGTCGGCATTCTTGCGGGCGATGTCGACGATCAGGCTGGCCACCTTCAACTGGATGTTGCCGGTGCGCGCGGTGGCGATGGCGTCGCCCAGGGTGGCGGGGATGCGGTCGGCCGGCACCGCCGGCAGGGCCAGCGTGGTGACGTTGTCGGGATCGCGGCCGAAGATGGCGCGGAAGCGGTTGCGGGCGTTCTCCAGCGCGCCTTCGGCGGCGACGCGGGTGGCCTCGGCGCCGGCCAGCTGGGTCTTGGCCTGCAGCACGTCGGTCGACAGGCCCGAGCCGCGCTGGACGCGCGCCTCTTCCAGGCCGGTCTGCTTGCGGATGTTGGCCTCCGAGTCGCGGGCGAAGGTAACCTGCATGTGGGCGCGCACCAGGTTGATGTAGGCGGTCAGCGCGTCCAAGAGCAGCGCCTGCTCGGTGCCGGTCCTGGTGGCCTCGGCCTGCACCTTGGTCAGCTCCGCCCGGTCGATGTTGGCGTTGACCGCGCCGAAATCCCACACCAGCTGCTTGATCTGCGCCTCGTAGCGCTTGAACACCATGTCGGTGTTGATGGTGCCGGTGGGCTTGTTCTCCATCTCGCGGCCATAGTCCAGCGTCGTGGTCATGGTCGGATACCAGCCGCCGCGCGCCACCTCGACCAGGTTGTCGGCGCCTTCGACGTCGGCCTTGGCCGCCTTGATGCGGTTGTGGTTGGGCAGGATCTGCTCGACCATCTCCTTGAACGTCTCGGCCGAGGCCGGCGTCGCGGCCAGCAGGGCCGCGGGAAGGGCGACGGAGGCGAGAAGGCGGGTCAGGCGCATGATGGTGGAATCCCCTGGGTTGCGCATGTCAGGTCATGACGAAGTCGGTGTGGTCGATGGTGCCGGTCACCGTGGTGATCTTGGCGATGTCGACCGCGGCGGACCCGCCGGTCGACACGGCGCGGTCACTGTCGTAGGCGACCGTGGTCAGGCCGGTGCCGCTGTTCTTGTAGACGATGAACAGGGCGCCGGTGCCGATGGTGCCGCCGGCCGTGTTGAAGGCGCTGATGGCCGCCTCGGCATTCGCATACGCCGTGGCCGAATCGAAGGACACCAGGTTCTTTGTGCTCAGGTTGGTCGATCCGTAGGCGGCGGCCAGCAGCCCCAGCACCGCATCGCCGCTGGCGATAGTGTTGCCCGAGGTCACCGCCGTCGGCAGGCCGGTGAAGGCCGCATTGGTGAACTGGAAGGTGTCGGTGCTGTGGGTGAAGCTGCTGATGGCGTCGCCCGCATCGGCGGTGCTGACGTAGCGGTACACCGTGTTACCGCCGTTGGTGGTCGCACTCAGCGTGTCGGCGCCGCCGCCGCCGATCAGGGTGTCGGTGTTGCCGGCACTCGCCGAACCGCTGAGGGTGGCGGCGTTGGGGTCTCCGGTGATGGTGCAGCCGGCAGTATTGGTCGACGCCAGCGTCAGCCCGGTGAGATTGAGCACGTTGACGAACTGGGACGCATTCAGCGTCGAGCCGCCGGTGGTGATGGTGACCGGCTGGCTGTTGGCAATGAGGGTGTCCACCCCGGTGATGCTGGTCGAGTCGCTAATTACCAGGGTATTGGCACTGGCCCCGGTGAACTGGATGGTCGAGAAGTTGGTCAGGGTCTTGCCGGCGATGTTGAGGGTGTTGTCTGCTGTCTGCAGGATGCTGCTGGCCGCCCCCGCGGTCAGCTGGGTGACGGCCGTGCCCAGGCTGGAGGTCGACACCTTGATGGTGTTGGCACCTGCGGAATAGGTATCCTGGATGGTCTCGACGTTGCTGATCGAGATGCCGCTGAGGTCAAGGGTGGCCGCGACGGGGCTGTACTTCAGCGTGTCGCTGCCCGAACTGCCGACAATGCTTTCGATGGCGGTGTCGACGGTGATGGTCTGGGCGGTGCCCAGGGTCACCACGTCGCTGCCAGAGCCGCCAAGCAGGGTGTCGACACCGCTGCCGATGGTGATGCTGCCGCCACCGCTCAACGTCACGATGTCGGTGCCGGTGCCGCCGACCAGGCTTTCGACGCCGCTGACGGTAACGGTTTGGTTGTGGGCGCTCGACAGAGTGACGACGTCGGTACCGCTGCCGCCGACGACGGTGTCGATGCGGTCGATGGTTACCGTGTTGCCGATCGGCGCCAGGCGCAGAATATCGGTGCCGGTATTGCCGATCACCGACATGCCGGTCACGGGCCCGGACAAGGTCACGTCATAGCCGCTGGTGCTGGACAATGACAAGTTCTCAACCCCGGCCAGCCACACGGTATGGGTGCCGTTGGTCGAAAGGATCAGGGTGTCCGTTCCGTCCGCCATGTTGATCGAGTCACTGCCGAGCCCGCTGCCCAGCGACCCGATGATCGTCCATGTCTGGTTGCCGGTGGTGCTTG
>JBLNBU010000258.1:0-37200 GCA_050260215.1 Actinomycetota bacterium | reverse complement strand
AATAGATGCGCCCGGTGGTGATGTTGTCGCTCTTGCGCGACGGCACTCCGGTGAAGCGCTCGTAATGGCCCAGGTCCAGGTCGGTCTCGGCACCGTCGTCGGTGACGTAGACCTCGCCGTGCTGGTAGGGGCTCATGGTCCCCGGATCGACGTTGAGATAGGGATCAAGCTTGCGCAGGCGGACCTTGAAGCCGCGGGCCTGCAACAGCGCCCCCAGCGCCGCCGAGGCCAGCCCCTTGCCCAGGGAGGAAACCACGCCGCCGGTGATGAAGATGTAACGCGTCATCGCCCTTCCACCTCAAGCCTCGCCTGCCCCACTGCCGGCCGCCCCCGCGGACCGGTCCCCCTTGACGGCCCGCGCCGCGGGCCGGTGCGTCAGCGCGAAATGGGGGCGCTCGGTTCGGCCGGAGCCGCCGGCTTGGCCGGGGCCTCGGCCGGCGCCACGTCGTTCATCCGCTCGAACGGCGAGCTGCCACCGGTACGGCTGTTGGCGATCAGCGCCAGCGTCAGGCTGGTGATGAAGAACGCGCCGGCGATGATGGCCGTGGTCTTGGTCAGCAGGTTGCCCGCCGCGCGGCCGGTCATCAGCCCGCCGCCGCCACCGCCGCCGATGCCCAGCGCGCCGCCCTCGCTGCGCTGCAGCAGGATCACGCCGACCAGCGACACGGCCAGCATCAAGTGGATCACCAGAATGATCGGAAAGACGTCCATGGGGCCATCACCGGAAAAATGAGCGGCAACCGGGCCTGGCCCTGGGGCCGGCCCGGTCGTGCGCGGGAATTCGTTGAGGCGTTTTTTAGACCCGGTCGCCGAGGTTGGCTAGTGCAAAGTTGCCTTGACGCGGCGCAACGAATGCCCTCCCCCGGCGGTGCCGGGGGAGGGTCGGAACACTAGCAGCTGGTGGCGATGGCCCAGAAATCGTCGACCTTCAGGCTGGCGCCGCCGATCAGGCCGCCGTCCACGTCGGGCAGCGCCAACAGCTCGCGCGCGTTGTCGGGCTTCATGGAGCCGCCATAGAGGATGCGCATCTTGCCCGCCTCGGCCTCGCCGACCAGCTTGACCAGCTCGGCGCGGATGGCGGCGTGCACTTCCTGGGCCTGGGCCGGGGTGGCGACGCGCCCGGTGCCAATGGCCCACACCGGCTCGTAGGCGATCACCGTGTTGGCGGCGGTCGAACCCGGCGGCAGCGAGCCCGTCAGCTGCGTGCGGTTGACCTCGATGGTCTGGCCGGCGTCGCGCTGGGCCAGGGTCTCGCCGATGCAGATGATCGCGGTCAGGCCGGCCGCATGGGCGGCGGCGGCCTTGGCGCGCACCGTCTGGTCGGTCTCGCCGTGGTCGGTGCGGCGCTCGGAATGGCCGACGATCACCGCCTTGCAGCCGGCGTCGACCAGCATGGCCGGGGCGGTGTCGCCGGTGTGCGCGCCGTTGGCCTTGGCGTGGCAGTCCTGGCCGCCGACCTCGACCGGCGAGCCGGCGACCGCCTCGGCCACCGCGGCGATCAGGGTAAACGGCGGGCAGACCAGCAGGTCGCAGGCCGGCTTGGCCCCGTTGGCCTTGGCGGCGACGCCCTTGGCCAGGGCCAGGCCGTCGGCCTTCAGCCCGTTCATCTTCCAGTTGCCGGCGATCAGCTTGCGGCGGTTGCTCATTCCTGGTTCTCCCTAGTCTCTTGTTGGCTTGTTTATGTCGTGGCCCGGCATATACCACCGGGCAGGGTCATGAAAAAAGGGCGGAGCCGCAACCGGCCCCGCCCCTGGTTCCTTCCAAGCGAGCGCGAAACCTTACGGGTTCGGGCTCTTGGCCAGCACCACGGCACGCTTCCTGAGCGAGCACGAGAACGCCAGCATGAAGCGCAGCGCGTCCTGGGTCTCGGGCTTCGACAGCATGCGCATGGTGCCGAACAGGCCGCCGCTGGCGTCGGGAATGTTGCACTGGTCCAGCGCGTCTTCCATGGCGCCCTTGGCCTCGTGAGCCAGGGTGGCCAGTTCCTCGGTGCCCAGGTTGTTCCACATGTGCTCGACGAACGAAAAGATGCGCTCGACCATGGCGTCGTTGGCGCTGGACCGCAGCGCGTGGACCAGATAGAGGGCATCGATCGCGGTCTGCAGCACGCCCGTGCGGTGCATGTTGCCGACCACGTCGAGCAGGTGGACCAGGGCGTCCTTGACGTCGGGCTCGTTGAGCTTGTCGACGACCTCGAGCGCATTGCCCGCCGTGGTGGTCAGGCGCTCGACCATGCTGTCGGACAGGGCCTCGGTGACGCCCTGGACAAGGCGCCCGACGTCCGGTCCGCTCGCGTTGATGCGCGGGATCTCGGTCATTGCGTGATCCCTCCCTACAGCAGGCCGCGGGCCGAGAGCCAGTACAGGCGGTTGTAGGCCAGCTTGAACCAGTGGATCATCTCCGACGGCGGGCCGGGGTTCGGCGGAGTGGTGTAGTTGAACCACACGTAGGTGCCCGACTTCATGCCGGTCTCGACGAAGCAGAACACCTTGCCGTCGTAGTCGCGCGCCCAGCGGTTCTCCTGGACCAGCGAGGTCAGGTTGTCGATCAGCACGTCGGCCTCGAAGTGGGCGGTCGAGCCGGCCTTCGAGATCGGGATGTTGGTGGTGTCGCCGACCACGAACACGTTGGTCGACCCGTCGCGGTGCAGGGTCTTGGTGTTGGTCGACACCCAGCCGCCCTTGCCCAGGTTCGAGTCCTCGATGACCTGCGCGCCCTGGTGCGGCGGGATGGTGATCAGCAGGTCGAAGGGCAGCTCGACGCCTTCCATCGACTTGATCACCTTCTTCTCCGGATCGACGCTCTCGGTGTTGAAGAAGGTCTCGTACTTGATGCCCAGGCGCTCGAACTCGGGCTTGGACCAGTGGGCGACCGGCTCCAGCGCGTGCAGGCGGCCGATCGGGTAGGTGTAGGTGATCTCGGTCTTCTCCCACAGGCCGCGACCCTTGAGGAAGTCGTGCAGCATGAAGGTGACTTCCAGCGGCGCGACCGGGCACTTGTGCGGGGCGTTGACGTTGACGATGATCTTGCCGCCCTCGAAGGCGTTCAGCGCGTCACGCAGCTTGCGGGCGCCTTCCAGGTCGTAGAACCAGTGGCCCGCTTCCTTCATGCCGGGGATGTTCTGCGGCATGATGCGCGAGCCGGTGGCGAGCACCAGGTAGTCGTACTTGAAGGTACGGCCGCCCTCGGTGCTGACCTGGTTCTTCTCGACGTCGATGTGCTTGGCGGGATCGAGGAAGAAGTTGATCTTCTTGTCCAGGACCTTGCGCTGCTCGCGAAACAGCTCGGCTTCGCGGATGCGGCCGAAGGGGACGTACAGCAGGCCGGGCTGGTACATGTGGGTCTCGGTGGTGCCCAGCATGGTGATGGTCACCTCGCCGGTACGCAGCTCCTTGCCGAGCTGGCGGCACAGACCATTGGCGACGATGGTGCCGGCCAGGCCGCCACCGACGATCAGAATCGTCTTGGACATTGTTCTCCCTCCCTACGAGAGCGCGAGTGATCAAGTCAGGCCCGCGTTGACCGCGGGTGCTCTTTTAAAAAACGGCGCTTTCGCGCCGCTTTACTTCGCCTTGCGCACCACCACGGACCAGAAGCCGTCCTTTTCGGTCGAGCCGACATGGACGTGGCCCACCTTGGCGACCCAGGCGGGGATGTCGGTGGCCGACCCCTTGTCCGAGGACAGGATCTCGACTTCGTCCCCAACCGCGGCAAGCTTCAGCGCGGCAATAAGCTCCATCAGCGGACCGGGGCAGAAGGCGCCGCGGGCATCGATGGTCTGGCGTTCGGCCATCTTCTTTTTCCTTCCAAACTATAGATGTCTTTTAGATGGTGATCAATTCGCCGGACTCGGCGTCGGCCAGGAACTTGGCCAGGCCGGCGGGGCCGTCGAACAGGTCCTCAACCAGGTTGGTCTCGATTTCCCAGTGCTTGAGATCCAGCACCATCGAGCAAACCCACATCTTCAGGTCGCCCAGCATCTTGCCCTGGCCGAACAGCTCGATGGCGTCCGGGACCTTCGAGGCCATGAACAGGTCATGGAAATGGCCGCCGTGATAGCGTTCGGCCGGCGACTTGCCGCGCTCGAAGGCCAGGATGGCGTTCATGGTGACGAAGACTTCGACCGGCCGGTCGGAGACCGCGGCCACCGAGGCGATCATGGCGGCCAGCTGGATCTTCTCGTGCTCGCCCGAGCACAGCATGATGTAAAGGGGCTGCGAGGCCATGGGGATGGAGCCCTCTCCCTGGTTGGTGCGTTGCGCAAGAATGTGAGAAGGCCATTACCTTCTAATATCATTATATACACCGAATGCCCGATTGGGCCGCAAGAAAATTCCGGGGCAAACCGAGGTCCAGTGTGACGGCCGGGAAGAGCCATGGCCCGGCACTTCCGTGTTGCGGGGCATCGGGGGCGCACTTATGATGCGCGCTGCTTCGAAACCGGCTCCCGTCCAGGGAGGCGGCCCCCTCCTTTTTCACGGGACCAGCCCGCAGCGATGCTCGACACCTTCCGCAAAGCCTCGAAGACCTGGGCCGTCAAGCTGTTCTTCGCCATGCTCATGCTGAGCTTCGTCGCCTGGGGCGTCGGCGACTTCGTCCGCGGCGGCATCGGCCGCGGCCCGGCCATCGAGGTGGGCAAGACCTCGATCTCGGCCAACGAGGTCAACGCCGAATTCAAGCGCGAGGTCGAGCGCCTGCAGCCCCTGTTCGGCGGCAAGCTGACGCCCGAGGACGCGCGCAAGCTGGGCCTGCTGGACCGCACCATCGACACCATGGTCACCCGCACCCTGGTGGACGAGGCCGCCCGCTCGCTGGGCCTGGCCGCCAACGACGACGCCATCCTGAAGCAGGTGGCAGCCAATCCAGCCTTCCGCGGGCCTACGGGACAGTTCGACCGCGACCTGTTCCGCCGCGCGCTGGCCAAGGCCGGCTTCTCCGAAGATTCGTTCATGCGCACCGAGCGCTCGAACATGGTGCGCTCGCAGATCGCCGCCGCCCTGACCGGCGGGGTCGAGCCACCCCAGGCGCTGGTCGACCCCTTGCTCCGCTTCCGCGAGGAGCGCCGCGTCGCCGAAATCATCCAGGTGCGCGACGACCAGGTCCCCCTGCCCGCCGCCCCCGACGCGGCGACGCTCGAGGCCTTCTACAAGGCCAACACTGCCCAGTTCATGGCCCCCGAATACCGCGGCCTGACGGTGATGCTTCTGCGTCCCGTCGACGTCGCCGACGACGTGCAGGTCACCGACGACATGATCGCCGAGGCCTACCAGCAGCGTCAGGACGAATTCAACACCCCCGAGCGCCGCCAGGTCAGCCAGGTGGTTCTGGAAGACAAGGCCAGCGCCGACAAGGCCGCCGCCATGGTGGCGCAGGGCCTGGACCTGGCCGCCATCGCCAAGGCCCTGAAGGCAGAGCAGGTCGACCTGGGCATGGTCGACAAGCGCGACCTGCCCGACGAACTGGCCGATCCGGTGTTCAAGCAGCCCGCCAATTCCACCTCGAAGCCGATCCAGACCAGCCTGGGCTGGCACGTGGTCCGCGTCGGCCAGGTGCAGCCCGGCCACGTGCGCCAGCTGCCCGAGGTCAAGGCCCAGATCGCCCAGGACCTGCGCAAGGAAAAGTCGCTGGACCTGCTGTCCCAGCTGGCCGGCAAGATCGAGGACAACCTGGCCGGCGGCGCCACCCTCGAGGAGGCGGCCAAGACCTTCCACCTGCGTGTGCTGAAGGTGGTCGCCATCGACGCCCAGGGCCGCGATCCGGCGGGCAAGCCGGTGGCCGACATGCCCAAGTCCGACCAGTTCCTGGACATCGCCTTCCACACCGAGCAGGGCACCGAGAGCCAGCTGACCGAGGTCGAGAACGACGGCTATTTCCTGCTGCGCGTCGATTCCATCAAGCCGCCCCAGCCCAAGGACCTGGCCGCCATCAAGGGCGAGGTCACCGCTGCCTGGCAGGCCGAGCGCCGCCACGAGGCCGCCCGCGCCCGCGCCGACAAGATCGCCGAGCAGATGAAGGCGGGCGAGCCCGCGGCCAAGACCGCCCAGGCCTTCGGCGCCAAGGTCCAGACCACCGAGCCGTTCACCCGCGAAGGCACCGACGCCGGCCTGCCGCCCACGGTGGTGGCCGAGATGTTCCGCGACCAGCCCGGCGCGGTGACCGTCGGCACCGTCCAGGGCGGCCATCTGGTGGCGTGCCTGGCCAAGGTGGTGCCCTTCGACCCGGCCCGCAACGCCGAAGCCGCAGAGGCGGCGCGCAAGAAGATCGCCCAGGCGGTGTCGGGCGACATCGTCGACCAGTACGTCGCCGCGCTGAACGCCGCCATCGGCGTCAAGGTCGACCGCAGCCAGCTGACCCGCGAAGAGTAGAACGCATGACCGTCCAGCCCGATTTCGCCGCATTCGCGTCCTCTTATGCGGCGGGGCGGCCCCAGCTGGTCTGGCGCATCCTGGTCGCCGACCTGGAGACCCCGGTCTCGGCCTATCTCAAGCTGACCAACGGCCAGGCCAACGCCTTCCTGCTGGAATCGGTGGAAGGCGGCGCCGTGCGCGGCCGCTATTCCATCATCGGCATGAAGCCCGACCTGATCTGGAAGTGCGAGGGCAACCAGGCGTGGATCAACCGCGACGCCCGGCTGCGCAAGGATTCGTTCGTGCCCTGCCCGGTGGCCGAGAAGGACGGGACCCTGGCCTCGCTGCGCGCCCTGGTGGCCGAGTCGCGCATCGACATCCCGCCCCACCTGCCCCCCATGTCGGCGGGCCTGGTGGGCTATCTGGGCTATGACACCGTCCGGCTGGTGGAAAAGCTGCCCGACGACAACCCCGATCCCATCGGCGTGCCCGACGGCATGTTCATCCGCCCGACCGTGATGGCCATGTTCGACAACGTCAACGGCACCCTGACGGCGGTGGTGCCGGTGTGGCCGCGCGACGGCGTCGACGCCCGCGCCGCCTATGACCTGGCCTGCGAGCGCCTGGACCACGTGGTCGAGGCCCTGGAACGCCCCCTGCCCCACGGCGAGCCGCCGGCCGACCGCCACACCCACGCCCCCACCCCGGTGCCGTCCATGACGCCCGAGGAGTACTGCGCCAAGGTGCGCAAGGCGCAGGAATACATCGCCGCCGGCGACATCTTCCAGGTGGTGCTGTCCCAGCGCCTGGCGGTGCCGTTCCGCCTGCCGCCGTTTTCGCTTTACCGCTCCTTGCGGCGGATGAACCCCAGCCCGTTCCTGGTCTATCTCGATTTCGGCGGCTTCCAGCTGGTGGCGTCGAGCCCCGAGATCCTGGTGCGGCTGCGCGACGACAAGGTCACCGTGCGGCCCATCGCCGGCACGCGGCGCCGCGGCCTGACCCAGTTCGAGGACGACATCCTGGCCGCCGACCTGCTGGCCGACCCCAAGGAACTGGCCGAGCACCTGATGCTGCTGGACCTTGGCCGCAACGACGTCGGCCGCGTCGCCGACATCGGCTCGGTCGAGGTGACGCGCAAGATGATCGTCGAGTACTACTCGCACGTCATGCACATCGTCTCCAACGTCGAGGGCCGCATCCGCGAGGGCTGCGACGCCATGGACGCGCTGATGGCCGGCTTCCCGGCCGGCACCGTGTCGGGCGCCCCCAAGATCCGCGCCATGGAGATCATCGACGAGCTGGAACCCGAGCGCCGCAGCTTCTATGCTGGCGCCATCGGCTATTTTGCCGGCAACGGCAACATGGACACCTGCATCGCGCTTCGGACCACCCTGGTCAAGGACGGCACCATGTACGTCCAGGCCGGCGCCGGCATCGTCGCCGACTCGGTCCCGGAAAGCGAGCACGAGGAGTGCATGAACAAGGCCCGCGCCTTGGTCCGCGCCGCCGAGGACGCCATCAACTACACCCTGGTGCGGCAGTAGGCCCGGTGGGGGCCCTTACCCCGCCGCGCCGCCGTAGGTGAAGCCGGCGTCTTCGACCGCCTTTTCCACCTGGGCGTCGGTGGCGCCGTCGACGGTGACCGCCGCCTTGGCCAGGTCGACGGTGACCTTGGCGCCCGGCGCCGCTTCCTTGATGGCGCGCTCGACCGAGCCGGCGCAGCCGCCGCAGGTCATGCCCTTCACGCTGTAGGTCTTGGCCATGGTTGATCCTCTGTCTGGTTGATCAGCCCCGATGATGAACCTTCCAGCACCTGGAAGGTCAACCCCCCGTGGCGTTCAGTTTGATGATCGCCGACACCGGCACCAGCACGAAGCCGCGAGCGTCCAGGCCGGGCAGCCACTGGGCCAGTGCCTCGACGGTGGCGTCGTGGGGATGGCCGATGGCGACGGCATAGCCGTGCTTGCGGGCATAGGCCTCGACCTTGGTCAGCTGGGCCTTGACCGCGGCGACGTCTTGTTCATTGTCCAGGAAGATCTGGCGGGCGGCGAACGGCACCCCGTAGCGGCTGGCCAGTTCCGGGGCCACGCTCTTGTCGGTGGTGACCGAATCGACGAAGGCCAGGCCGCGCTTGCGCAATTCCTCCATCACCACGCGCATGCCGGGGCGGTCGGCGGTGAAACGGCTGCCCATGTGGTTGTTGATGCCGATGAAGCCGTCGAAGCGCGACAGGCCCCACTGCAGCCGGCGCTGCAGTTCATCGGGCTTGAGGTTGACTTCAAGCACGTCGGGGCCGGGATCATAGGCCTCATCCATGGGCTGCATGGGGACGTGGACCATCAGCTCGTGGCCGCGGGCGCGAGCCTGGGCGGTCTGGTGGGCGACGTCCTCGGCATAGGTCATGTAGGCGAGCGTCAGCGGCGCCCGCAGCGTGGTCACCCGTTCCGAGCGCTTCCGGTCAACGCCCAGGTCGTCGATGATCACCGCAATCATCGGCTGGCCCGCCGGCTTGGGCGCCGGCACGGCATAACGGATCCAGGCCGGCGCGTCCGGCGCGGTGGGCTTGACCGACGGCTGCGGCAGGATCAGCGGCACCGCGGCGCTCTGCAGCCGGTCGGCCGGCTCGGCCTCGTCGGCACCAGGACGGGGCGGCGGCGGGGCATTCAGCAGCGGGGCCGCAGCATCCTCGTCGTCGGTGCTGCGCGGGGGCATGCGGGGCGATTGCGGCGGTTCGGCGCGCTCGGCGGCCTTCTCGGCGACGGCCGGTGCGGGCGCCGGTGCCGGCCGGTACCATTTGCCGATGACGACGCCCAGGCCCAAGCCGACGACCAGCACCGCCGCCATGGCGCCCGCCAGCACCCCGCGGCGTTCCCACAGGGGCTTGCGCTCGCCCATCAGCATGCGCCGGATGTCCCGCCTGCTCACCTGCCCCCTCCGCGACTAACCATGCCGAGGTTATAGCCGCCCCCCTTTCGCGGTGCAAAGCCTGACTATTCGGCGGCCATCAGGCAGGGGCAACGGTCCTCGGCCGCCTCGTCCAGGATCGCCGCCATGGCGTCGACGCAGCGCCCGCACTGGCGGCTGCATCCCTGGCGGGCGAACACCTGCTCCGGCTCGGTGGCTCCCTCGGCAGCGGCCTTCTTGACCTCGCGGCTGGGGATGGCGTTGCAGATGCACACGTACATGGGTGGCCCCTCGTGATGGCGACGCCCCTTTATACACGCTTCTGCAAATGCGAACCACTCGCATTTTCTCGATGCATCTTGGTCCTCCCGATTCGCGTCCCCACCTAAGAGGCCATCCGCGACCGAACAAGGGGGCGACCATGCAGGGCAGCAGCCTCGTCATCGACCGTCTCAACCGCCTGCTGACCGGGGAACTGACCTCGGCCGACCAGTACCTGGCCCATGCGCGCATGTACGCCGACTGGGGCTATCGCCGCCTGGCCGAGCGCATCGGCCACGAGCGCGAGGAAGAGCTGGACCACGCCCGCCGGCTGATCGACCGCATCTTGTTCCTCGAGGGCAAGCCGGATCTGGCCACGCGCAATCCCCTGGCCATCGGTTCGGACGTACCGTCCATGCTCGCCAACGACCTGGCGATCGAGCTGTCGACCATCGCCGAGCTCAAGTCCGCCATCGTGCTGGCCGAGCAGGAAAAGGACTTCCAGACCCGCCACATCCTGCGCGAGCTGCTGGCCGACACCGAGGAGGACCACACCCGCTGGCTGGAACAGCAGTTGGGCCTGATCAAGGCGCTAGGCCTGCCCAACTACCTGCAGTCGGCGGCCGGCGATCTGGCGGGAGACGCGTCATGAAGGGCGACCGCGACGTCATCTTCGCGCTGAACGGCGTGCTCAAGACAGAGCTTACCGCCATCAACCAGACCTTCCTGCATGCGCGCATCCTCAAGAACTGGGGCTACCGGGCGCTGGGCAAGGCGGTCTATGGCCGCTCCATCGACGAGATGAAGCGGGCCGACGACATCATCGAGCGGGTGCTGTTCCTGGAAGGCCTGCCCAACCTGCAGGACCTGGGCAAGCTGGCCATCGGCGAGGACGTCCCCGAGATCGTCGACGCCGACCTGGCCCTGGCCCGCACCGAGCGCGACCAACTGGCCGCCGCCATCGCCGTCTGCGAAGCCAAGCAGGACTTCGTCACCCGCCACACCCTGCGCGAACTGCTGGACCGCGCCGAGGACGACATCGACTGGCTGGAAACCCAGCAGGGCCTGATCACCGCCCTGGGCCTGCCCAACTACCTGCAAAGCGCCATGGGCGAGATCGAGGCGGACTAGGGACGCCGCGACGCCTGGGTGCGCCCCCCGTACCCCCAGTCGGTCGCCTCGATTTCGCGCAACACCACGTAGGTGGCCTCGGGCAACGTGCCCAGGCGGGCGCTCAGCAGCGCCATGGAGGCCTTGATGAAGGCGGCCTTCTGCGCCTCGTCGTTGGTGCCCCGGGTGATGCAGGCCTCCACGTGGGCGGCAAGTCCCGGCTGGCTGCCGCCCACCGTCCACACCGCGGCCTCGGCGCGGCTGACCAGTACCGAGGTCAGCGCGGCCTTCTTGCCCAGCACTTCGGCCATCAGTTCGGTGAAGCCCCGGGCCAGCCCGCGGTCCCGCTCGGGATCGGCGGCGGCGGTGTGGGTGACGGCGACGAACGGCATGGTGTTGTCCTCCGGCTGTGGTGCGCGAAGGCTGGCACCGACACACTGTTGAGAACAGCAAAAACGGCAAATATAATCGTTGAGGTTTCCTCAACTATGGCCGGCCATGGACCTGCCCATCGAGCTTCTGCGCAGCCTTGTCGCCGTGGTCGAAGCGGGATCGCTGGCCCGCGCCGGCGAGCGCGTGCTGCGCACCCCCTCGGCGCTCAGCCTGCAGATGTCCAAGCTGGAGGACCTGGTCGGCATGCCCCTGTTCGAGCGTTGCGGCCGGCGGCTGGTGCCGACGCCCGCCGGCCTGCTGCTGCTGGGTCACGCCCGCGACATCCTGGAGCGCCACGACACGGCCCTCCGTGCCCTGAAGGGCGCGGCCGAGGCCGGACGGGTCCGCCTGGGGCTGGTGCAGGACTTCGTCGAGCCGCTGCTGCCCGGCCTGCTGGCCCGGCTGCGCGCCGTCCATCCCCTGGCGCAGATCGAGGTGCGGGTGGCCGGCTCCAAGCAACTGCGCCAGGCCATGTACCGGGGCGAGCTGGACGTGGCGGTTGCCGCCCGCGGAGATGCCCTCGACCGGCCGGTGCGCAGCGAGCCGATGGTGTGGATCGGCGAGCGCCGGCTGGCCGGCCTCGACGACCTGCCGCTGGTTTTGGCCGGCCCGCCCTGCCCGTTCGGCGACGCTGCCGCTGCCGCGCTGGACGCCTGCGGGCGGCGCCATCACGCCGCACTGGTCACTCCCAGCCTGTCGGGGGTGCGCGCCGCCATCCAGGCCGGACTGGGCCTGGGGTGCCGGACCCGCCTGTTCGCCGGCGCCGATCTTCGGGTGCTGGGGCCCGCCGACGGCCTGCCCGAGCTGCCCGCCATCGACTACGTCCTGTTGCGCGGGCGCCGGCTGTCGCCGGCCGCCGACACCGCCTGCCAGCTGACCGAAAGCGGCGTGGCCGACCTGCCGGCCGCCTAGGACGCCGCCAGCTCTTCCAGGATCGGACAGTCGGGGTGGTTGTCGCCGTGGCAGCGGCAGGTGAGGTCCAAAAGCGTGCGGCGAATGGATTCCAGCTCGGCGATCTTGCGTTCGATGGCGGCGACGTGGCCGAGCGCGATGGCCTTGACGTCGGCGCTGGCGCGCGAGCGGTCCCGCCACAAGGCCAGCAGGTCGGCGACGTCCTTGACCGAGAAGCCCAGCGAGCGGGCACGCTGGATGAAGCGCAGCGTCTCGACCTCGTTGGCCGAATAGTCGCGGTAGCCCGAGCCGGTGCGCCCGGCCGGCGGGATCAGGCCCACGGTTTCGTAGTAGCGGATGGTCTTGGCCGGAACACCCGAGCGCCGGGCCGCCTCGCCGATGTTCACTTGGGCCTCCAGCGCTTCAGCCACAGCGAGTTGGACACCACCGAGACGCTGGACATGGCCATGGCCGCGCCGGCGATCACCGGGGTCAGCCAGCCGGCCGCCGCCGCCGGGATGGCCACCACGTTGTAGACGAAGGCCCAGAACAGGTTCTGGCGGATCTTGGCATAGGTGGCGCGCGACACCGACAGCGCCTGGGGCAGCAGCCGCAGGTCGCCGCGCATCAGGGTCAGGCCGGCCGCCTGCATGGCCACGTCGGTGCCGGTGCCCATGGCGATGCCGATATCGGCCGCGGCCAGGGCGGGCGCGTCGTTGACCCCGTCGCCGACCATGGCCAAGGTGCGGCCGCCGGCCTTGAGCTTGGCGACCTCGGCCGCCTTGTCCTCGGGCAGCACTTCGGCAACCACGTGCTTGATGCCGACGGCATCGGCGACGGCGGCCGCGGCCCGCGGGTTGTCGCCGGTCAGCATCACCGGCTCGACGCCCAAGGCCTTGATGGCCGCCACCGCCTCGGCGGCGGTGGGTTTGACCGGGTCGGCGACCGAGATCAGCCCCAGGGCCCGGCCGGCCTCGGCCAGCCACATTACCGTGCGGCCCTGCCCCTCCTCGGCACCAGCCCGCTCGGCCAGGGCCGAGGTGTCCACTCCCTGCTCGGCCATCAGCCGCCCGCTGCCCAGCAGCAGGGCGCGCCCCTCGATGGTGGCCTGCAGGCCGCGCCCCGGCAGGCCCCGGAACTCGGACACCGGCGACAGCGCCGTTCCCTCGGCGGCGGCCAGCACGGCACGCGCCAGCGGGTGCTCGGACCCTTGCTGGGCCGAGGCGGCCAGGCGCAAGAGCCCCCCGTCGTCGCCGTCGGTGGCAACCACGGCGGCGACCGCCGGGTGGCCCTCGGTGAGCGTGCCGGTCTTGTCGAACACCGCCACCTGGGCGTGGTGGGCGCGCTCCAGCGCCTCGGCGTCCTTGATCAGGATGCCGTGGCGGGCGGCGACGCCGGTGCCGACCATGATGCCGGTGGGCGTGGCCAGCCCCAGGGCGCACGGGCAGGCGATGACCAGCACCGAGACCGCAGCGACGAAGGCCCGTTCCATGTCGCCGCCGACCAGCCACCAGCCCAGGAAAGAGACCGCGGCTGCCGCCACCACCACAGGCACGAATACCGCCGAGACCTTGTCCACCAGCTTCTGCACCGGCGCCTTGCTGGCCTGCGCCCCCTGGACCATGCGGATGATGCGGTTGATGGTCGATTCGGCGCCGACCCGGGTGGCGCGGATGCGCAACAGCCCGTCGCCGTTGACCGCCCCGGCCACCACCGTGTCGCCGGGTCCGCGCGCCACCGGCAGGCTTTCGCCGGTGACCAGGGATTCGTCGAGCTGGCTGTCGCCCTCGGCGATGGTCCCGTCGACCGGCAGCCGCTCGCCGGGGCGGACCACCACCACGTCGCCCACCGCCACCGAAGCGGCGGGCACCTCGACCAGGCTGCCGTCGCGCTCGACCCGGGCGGTGTCGGGACGCAGCTTCATCAGGGCGCGGATGGCACCGGCGGCCGAGCGCCGGGCGCGCGCCTCCAGCCACTTGCCCAGCAGCACCAGGGTGATCACCACCGCCGAGCCCTCGAAATACAGGTTGCCGTGACCCCCGTCGCCAGCGGCCACATGCCAGGCCGACAGCCCATAGGCGGCCGAAGTGCCCAGCGCCACCAGCACGTCCATGTTGCCGGCGCCGCCCTTCAGCGACTTCCAGGCGCCCACATAGAAGCGCCAGCCGATCCAGAACTGCACCGGGGTGGCCAGCGCCATCTGCGCCCAGGCCGGCAGCAAGACGTGCAGCCCGGCCAAATCCAGCACCATCTGCCCGACCAGCGGCAGGGTGAACAGCGCCGAAAGCGCCAGGCGGACAAGGCCTTGTCGGGATTCCCGCTCGTGTTCCTGCTCCTCGCGGCCCAGCTCGTCGGCGGCCGAGGTCACCACCGTGGCGCGGAAGCCGGCCCTGGCCACGGCGGCGACCAGGTCGGCGGCGGCCACCGCACCCGCCGGCGCGGTCACCTCCGCCCGCTCGGCCGCCAGGTTGACCGAGGCCGCGGAGACGCCGGGAAGCCGCGCCAGCACCTTTTCCAGCCGGGTCGAGCACGCGGCGCAGGTCATGCCGCCGATGGCCAGCTCGATCTTTTCGTCGGGCACCGAGAACCCGGCCTTGGCCACCGCCTCGGCCAGGGCCTGGGCCCCGGTGCGCGCGGGATCGAAGCTGATATCGGCCCGCTCGGCGGCCAGGTTGACGCTGGCTTCCGCCACGCCGTCGACGCGGCCCAGCACCTTCTCGAGACGGGTCGAGCAGGCGGCGCAGGTCATGCCGCGGACCGGCAGCGACAGGTGGGCCGATTGGTGGGTCACGGCGGCGTCCTCCTCATGCAGTCCTTCATCATGAAGGTTCCAGTCACTGGAAGGTCAAGCCTTCATCAGAACATGATCATTTTATCTTCCCTCGGGCGTCGGCCCGATGTCATGCTGTCAAAAAAATCCCGGCCGCAACGAACGGCCGACCCGAGGGAGGGGAAAATGTCCGACGCGACCGACGGGACCGAGGGTCCCGACGCGGGCAATTTCGTGGCCAGGGTGCTCGACCAGGTTGAGCAGTTCAGCCTGGAAGCGGCCGACATCGCCGCCAGCATCGACGACGTCAACCGCTTCGTCCAGCAGCAGCAGAAGCTGTTCGAGAACCTGTCCGACCTAGCCCACCAGATGGCCGACGCCATCAACGCCATCGCCGAGGCCGCCACCACCACCAACTCCGTCTCGTCCGACGCCAACGCCCAGTCGTCGCACTCGCTGGCGACCGTCGACCAGGCGGTCGACTGCATCCGCAAGCTGGCCGGCTCGGTCGCCGGCATCGAGACCCGCCTGGGTGAACTGGAAAGTGCGCTGGGCGCCGTCGGCCAGATGTCGCGCAACATCCAGGGCATCGCCAAGCAGACCAACCTGCTGGCCTTGAACGCCACCATCGAGGCCGAGCGCGCCGGCGACGCCGGCAAGGGCTTCGCCGTGGTCGCCACCGAGGTCAAAAGCCTGGCCCGCAAGGCCGCCGAGGTCACCACCGGCATCGACGGGGCCGTCGAGCGACTGTCGGGCCGCGTCACCGACCTGATCACCCGTACTGGCAAGACCGTCGCCGGCGCCGAGGCGGTCAGCGACGGCGTCGGCGTCATCAGCAGCACCATCGCCGCCAATTCGGGCGCGCTGGGCACCATCGGCGACCGGGTGGCCGAGATCACCGCCGCCGCCGATGAAAGCCGCACCGAGTGCGAGGACGTCATCGACTATGTCGAGACCTTCATGGTCAGCCTGGAGACCACCAGCGACGAGCTGGCCATCGCCGACCAGCGCATCAACACCGTCCTGACCAAGGGCGAGGAGCTGATGGCCTTCCTGTCGGCCGGCGGCTGGCAGAACGAGAACACGCTCTATATCGAAGCGGTCCGCGACGGCGCCGCCCGCATCGCCGCCCTGTTCGAGGCCGAGGTCGCCGCCGGCCGCCTTTCGGCGGCCGACATGTTCGACGAGGACTACCAGAAGGTGGCCGGCACCGACCCGGAGCAGTTCACTACCCGCTTCACCGCGACCTGCGACCGCCTGCTGCCCGCCGTCCAGGACAAGATGCTGGAGCTGTCGCCCAAGGTGGTGCTGTGCGCGTCCGTCGACCGCAACGGCTATCTGCCCACCCACCATCCCAAGACCTCGCAGCCGCAAGGGTCCGACCCCAAGTGGAACGAGGTCAACTGCCGCCAGCGCCGCTTCTACGTCGACCGCACCGGCCTGCGCGCCGCTCGCAACACCCAGCCCTTCCTGCTGCAGACCTTCCGCCGCACCATGGCCGACGGGCAGGTGGCGATCCTCAAGGACGTCTCGGCCCCCATCATGGTCCAGGGCCGCCATTGGGGCGGGCTGAGGCTGGCGTACCGCAAGTAGGGCATGGCGGCCGTGCACGGCCCGGCGAGCGCTTGACGCCCCGGACCGGGGCCGTCATTCTGCGCCCCTGGAAGGCACCGGGACGAAAAGCGCCATGTTCCTGCTGATCGACAACTACGACAGCTTCACCTACAACCTGTGGCACTACCTGGGCGAGCTGGGGGCCAACGTCGAGGTGCGGCGCAACGACGCGCTCTCGGTCGACGAGGCGCTGGCCATGGCGCCCGAGGGCGTCGTGCTGTCGCCGGGCCCTTGCGATCCCGACAAGGCCGGCATCTGCCTGGACCTGATCCGCCGCGCCGCCGGCATCGTGCCCATCCTGGGCGTGTGCCTGGGCCACCAGGCCATCGGCCAGGCCTTCGGCGGCCGGGTGGTGCGCGCGCCCAAGCCCATGCACGGCAAGGTCGACGCCATCGAGCACGACGGCTCGGGCGTGTTCGCCTCCCTGCCCTCGCCCTTCCGCGCCACCCGCTACCATTCGCTGGTGGTCGAGCGCGATAGCCTGCCCGCCTGCCTTCACGTCTCGGCCCAAAGCGGCGACGGCATGATCATGGGCCTGGCCCACCGCGACCTGCCGGTGTGGGGCGTGCAGTTTCACCCCGAAAGCATCGAGACCGAACACGGCCACAAGATGCTGAAGAACTTCCTCGACCTGTCCCGCCGCCGCACCGGGAGCGCCGCCTGATGACCACGCCTGCCCCCGTCTCCGCCACCCTGGCCCTGATGAAGGAGGTGCTGGGACGCGTCGGCGTCGGCCACACCCTGTCCGAGGCCCAGGCCGAGGAGGTGTTCGAGGTCATCATGTCGGGCGACGCCACCCCGGCGCAGATCGGCGGCCTCTTGATGGCGCTGCGCGTGCGCGGCGAGACCGTCGACGAGATCACCGGTGCCGCCCGCATCATGCGCGCCAAGGCCCTGCACATGGAGGCGCCTGCCGGCGCCGTCGACACCTGCGGCACTGGCGGCGACGGGTCGGGCACCTACAACATCTCGACCGCGGCGGCCTTCGTCGTCGCCGCCTGCGGGGTTCCGGTAGCCAAGCACGGCAACCGGGCGCTGTCGTCCAAGTCGGGCTCGGCCGACGTCCTTGCCGCGCTGGGGGTCAAGGTCGACTGCGACATGGCGCTGGTGCGCGCCGCGCTGTTCGACACCAACATCGGCTTCATGATGGCGCCGCGCCACCACAACGCCATGCGACACGTCGCCGGCCCGCGGGTCGAGCTGGGCACGCGCACCATCTTCAACCTGCTGGGGCCGCTGTCGAACCCGGCGGGAACCCGTTTTCAGGTCGTCGGCGTGTTCGCCGACCAGTGGGTGGAACCGCTGGCCCGCGTGCTGGGCCGCCTGGGCGCCGAGCGCGCCTGGGTGGTGCACGGATCGGACGGTCTGGACGAGCTGACCACCACCGGTCCCTCGAAGGTCGCGGAATTCCGCGGCGGCGAGGTGTCGGTGTTCGAGGTCACGCCCGAAGCTGCCGGACTGCCGCGCGCGCGGCCCGAACAGCTCAAAGGTGGCGACGCCGCCACCAACGCCGCCGCGCTCAAGGCCCTGCTCTTGGGGGAAAAGGGGCCCTACCGCGACATCGTCGTGCTCAACGCAGCCGCCGCCCTGGTGGTCACCGGCAAGTGCGACACGCTCGCCGCCGGTGCCGCCATGGCCGCCCTCGCCATCGACGAGGGTGAAGCCGCGCGCGTGCTCGAGCGCATGGTCGAGATCACCAACCGCGAAGCTTGATGCCCATGAATGCCACCCCCACCATCCTGGATCGCATCTGCGCCGAGAAGCGCAAGCAGGTCAACGAACAGAAGGGCCGCCGCAACATCCAGGAACTGTTGAAGCGCGCCAAGGACCAGGCGCCGCCCCGCGGTTTCGCCGCCGCGCTCACCAAGGCGGCCGAGACCAAGGGCTACGGCATCATCGCCGAGATCAAGAAGGCCTCGCCTTCGGCCGGCGTCATCCGCCCCAACTTCGAGCCGGCGCAGCTGGCGCGGGCCTATAGCCGCGGCGGCGCCGCCTGCCTGTCGGTGCTGACCGACCAGAAGTTCTTCCAGGGCTCCGACGCCGACCTGGGCGCCGCGCGCTCGGCCTGCGAGCTGCCGGTGCTGCGCAAGGACTTCATGGTCGACCCCTACCAGGTGGTCGAGGCCCGCGCGCTGGGCGCCGACTGCATCTTGCTGATCGTCGGCGCGCTGACCGACGCCGAGCTGTCCTCCATGGAGGATTTGGCGCTCGGCTACCAGATGGACGTGCTGATCGAGGTCCACGACGAGGCCGAGATGGAGCGCGCGCTGAAGCTGAAGTCGCCGCTGATCGGCATCAACAATCGCGACCTCAAGACCATGAAGACCGACATCGCCACCACCGAGCGCCTGGCGCCCATGGTGCCCGAGGGCCGGGTCGTGGTGTCGGAAAGCGGCCTGGACGGTCCCGGCGACCTGCAGCGCATGACCAAGGTCGGCTGCCGCCGCTTCCTGATCGGCGAGGCGTTGATGCGCCGCACCGACGTGGAGATGGCCACGCGCGTGCTGCTGGCCGGCGCCACCAAGGCCTGATCGAGGAACGCCCCCGCCATGGCCGAGTTCACCCATTTCGACGGCCAGGGCAACGCGGTGATGGTCGACGTCTCGGCCAAGGCCGAGACCGCGCGGGTGGCGGTGGCCAAGGGCAGCGTGCTGATGTCGCCCGAGACCATCGCCCGCATCAAGGAAGGCGGCGTAAGCAAGGGCGACGTGCTGGGCGTGGCCCGGCTGGCCGGGATCATGGGGGCCAAGCGCACTCCCGACCTGATCCCCCTGTGCCACCCGCTGGCGCTGACCTCGGTCGAGGTCGCCCTGTCCGTCGACGACACCCGCAACGCCGTCGACATCGAGGCCACCTGCAAGCTGACCGGCCGCACCGGCGTCGAGATGGAGGCGCTCACCGCGGTGTCGGTGGCGGCGCTGACCGTCTATGACATGTGCAAGGCGGTCGACAAGGCGATGCGGATAACCGAGATTCGGCTTGTCCATAAATCTGGCGGAAAATCCGGCACTTACGAGGCGACATAATGATCTCGGTCGAACTTGCTCGCGACAAGGTCCTGGCCGGGCTGCAGCCCGTCGGCACCGAGGTGGTGCCCCTGTCCCAGTCGCTGGGCCGGGTGTTGGCCGACCATCTGGTGGCCCGGGTGTCGCACCCGCCGGTGGCCGTCTCGGCCATGGACGGCTGGGCGGTGCGCGCCGCCGACGTCGCCACGGTTCCCGCCACCTTGAAGATCGTCGGCGAATCGGCCGCCGGCCACCCGTTCGGCGGCAGCTGCGGGCCGGATGGGGCGGTGCGCATCTTCACCGGCGCGCCCATCCCCCACGGCGCCGACGCGGTGGTGATGCAGGAGCGTGCCCACCTGGCCCCCGACGGCTTCGTCGTCATCGAGGAGTCGGTGCCCGCCGGCAAGTTCATCCGCCCCGCCGGCCTGGACTTCAAGGTCGACGACGTGCTGCTGCCCGCCAACACGGTGATGGGCGCGCGCGCCATCGGCCTGGCTGCGGCCATGAACGTACCCTGGCTGACGGTGCGCCGCCGTCCCCGTGTCGCGGTGCTGTCGACCGGCGACGAGATCGCCCTGCCCGGCGACCCGCTGGGGCCGGCGTCGCTGCCCGGGTCCAACGGCCCGGCGCTGTGCGCCTTCGTCACCGCGGCCGGGGCCGAGGCGGTGCACCTGGGCATCGCGCGCGATTCGCGGGTGTCGCTGCAGACCATGCTGGCCGGCTTCGGCGGCTGCGACCTGGTGGTGACCACCGGCGGCGCTTCCGTCGGCGACTACGACCTGGTCAAGGACGCGCTGGCCGATGCCGGGCTGACGCTGGACTTCTACAAGATCGCCATGCGTCCCGGCAAACCGCTGATGTTCGGCCACTTGAAGGGCGTGCCGGTGCTGGGCCTGCCCGGCAATCCGGTCTCGGCGCTGGTCTGCGCGGTGATGTTCCTCGAGCCCATGCTCAAGCGCCTTTTGGGCCTGCCGTCCGAGACGCCGACCGCCACCGCGGCCTTGGGCCGCGACCTGCCCGCCAACGACGAGCGCCAGGATTACCTGCGCGCCAGCCTGGAGCGCCGCCCCGACGGCACCCTGGTCGCCACCCCGTTCGCCGTGCAGGACAGCGCCGTGCTGTCGGGCATGGCGGCGGCCGACTGCCTGGCGGTGCGCCCCCCGCACGCGCACGCCGCCAAGGCCGGCGAGCCGGTCCAGGTGATCGTCCTGCCTGCGGGGGGGTGAACGGACGGCTGATTTTTGCCCTTGACGGCCCCCGGGAACGGGCATAGAACAAGAACAAGGTTTAGGCTTTGTTCTTTTCGGGGGAGGATCGCGAATGCTGACCCGCAAGCAGTATGAACTGCTGATGTTCATCGACCAGCGGCTTCGCGCCACCGGCATCTCCCCCTCCTTCGACGAAATGAAGGACGCCCTGGACCTCAAGTCCAAGTCGGGCATCCACCGCCTGATCACCGGCCTCGAGGAACGCGGCTTCATCCGCCGCCTGCCCCACCGCGCCCGTGCGCTGGAAGTCACCCGCCTGCCCGAGAACTCGGCCGACCAACCGCTGCCGGCGCCGTCGCGGCCATTCTCGCCCACGGTGATCAAGGGCACCTTCGCCAACGTGCTTCCCGGCGCCTCGCTGGCCGAATCGGCCGACTCGGTCCAACTGCCGCTTTACGGCAAGATCGCCGCCGGCACGCCGATCGAGGCCCTGCGCGACCACTCCAATTCGGTCGACGTGCCGGTGGCCATGCTGGGCAGCGGCAACCATTATGCGCTGACCGTCGAGGGTGACTCGATGATCGACGCCGGCATCCTGGACGGCGACACCGTGCTGATCCGCAGTTGCGACACCGCCGACGCCGGCACCATCGTCGTCGCCCTGGTCGACGACCTGGAGGTGACGCTGAAGCGCCTGCGCCGCAAGGGCGCCTCGATCGCGCTGGAACCCGCCAACAAGAAGTACGAAACCCGCATCTTCCCGCCCGACCGGGTCAAGGTGCAGGGCCGCCTGGTCGGCCTGCTGCGGAGCTACTGACATGATCCGGTTCGAGTTCACCCTGGACGGCCGCCCGGCCGAGTGCGACGGCGACATGCGCGTCACCTATGTCGGCCGGGTCAGCCGCAAGCACGCCGAGGCCGACGCCCGGCGCCGCTTCGAAGAATGGTCCCGCATGGGCAACCCCGTCGCCCGCCGCTTCGCCCGCGATCAGGTGGTGGTGGCGTAAGAACAAAAGGGGAAGCCAGCCACTCCGGCCGGCTTCGCCGCAGCCGTCGGCGCAGCCGGCCAGATGGCCGGGTCGAGCCCCGCCTTGACCGGGGGGGGGGCGGAGGGGACGGCGGCACCGACCATGGGCCACCTTGTCCCGTTACCCTCGGGTGTCCCGTCACCCTCGGGCTTGACCCGGGGGTCCTGCCCTCCACGCGCCCTTACAGAAGCGTTGTCCGCGCCCACACGTCCCGCCGCGCCTCTTGGGGGGTTTACACGCCCGTCGTGCTGCGTTACATCTGGAGCTGATATTGCGAACGCCTCGCATTTGCGGATTTGGAGGGGACCCCATGCACATTCGGACCGTCGTCGTGGCTGCCGCCACCGTCATGGCCGCCTGGACCGGCGCCGCCGTCGCCGCCGACGAGGTTACCGTCGAGGTGGCGATCAAGGATCACCGGTTCGTCCCCGACCGCATCGAGGTGCCGGCCAACGCCAAGTTCGTCCTGGTGGTCTCCAACCAGGACGCCACCCCCGAGGAGTTCGAGAGCAAGGAGCTCAAGCGCGAGAAGGTGGTCAAGGGCGGCCAGCAGATCCGCGTCAACCTGGGCCCGCTGAAACCCGGCCAATACAAGTTCTTCGGCGAGTACCACGAGGACACCGCCCAGGGCGTGGTGGTGGCGCGCTAGGGGGACCCAAGGCATGCTGGCTGCCGCAGTCATCGTCTTCCGTGAAGTGCTCGAGGCCGCCCTGGTCGCCGGCATCATGTTGGCCGCCACCCGCGGCGTCGACCGCTCGCGCGCCTGGATTGCCGGCGGCGTTGCCGGCGGGCTTTTGGGCGCGCTGGTGCTGGCGCTGTCCGCCGACGCCCTGTCACAGGCCGTCGCCGGCATGGGCCAGGAGCTGTTCAATGCCGCGGTGCTGCTGGTCGCCGTGACAATGCTGGCCTGGCATACGGTGTGGATGGGACGCCACGGCCGCGAAATGGCCGCCGAGATGAAGGCGGTCGGCCATGCCGTGTCCATGGGCGCACGGCCCTTGTCGGTGCTGGCGGTGGTGGTGGGCGTCGCAGTGCTGCGCGAAGGCGCCGAAACGGTGCTGTTCCTGTTCGGCATCACCGCTGCCGGCAGCGACGGCGCCATGGACACCGCGCTGGGCTGCGCCCTGGGCCTGGCCGCCGGCGTCGGCGTCGGCGCCCTGCTCTATGGCGGGCTGCTGGCTATTCCCACCCGCCACCTGTTTACCGTCACCACCTGGCTGGTCACCCTGCTGGCCGCCGGCATGGCCGCCCAGGCGGTCAATTACCTGGCCGCCGCCGGCGTGCTCGACGTGGCCGCCGATCCGCTGTGGGACACCTCGCGCCTGCTGGCCGAGGACAGCATCCCCGGCCGCCTGCTCCATACCCTGGTCGGCTACGTGGACCGCCCGTCGGCCAGCCAGCTGGCGGCCTATGCGGCGACGCTGGTCGGCATCACCGCGCTCAGCCGGGCCCTGGCGCCGGTCAATACGCCACGTTAGCGAGACATCCTTCGAGACGGCCCCTGGCGGGGCCGCCGCGAAGGGCGAGGCGGGCCAAGATCCTTTACCGGTAGATCTCGCGCCGGACCGGGGGTTGGGTTGCGGCTCCGGCCGGAGTGGAGGAACCGGCCGGAGCCCCGTACGCCGCCGGCTCAGGGGCTTTCGCCGCCAGTTGCCGCAACAGCGCAACCTGCTCGTCCACCTTGGCCTGGATGTGGGCGAGCTGGTCTTCGTCGAGGTGTCGGTACTTGCCGATGGCGCGCACGTAGTCGCGCACCGGGATCGGATGGTCGGGCGACCGGTTGAAGGTCAGCCCCGTGGCCGGGGTGTATTCCCACAAGGTGACGAAGTTGGATTCGACGCTCTTGCGGCAGACCTCGATCACCTTGTGGGCCGGCACGCGCCAGCCGGTGGGGCACGGCGAGTAGATGTGCAGGTAGGCGAACCCCTCGAACGAGGTCTGGATCGCCTTGTCCAGCTTGGCGTACAGGTCTTCCATGTACGCGGTCGAGGCGGTCGCCACATAGGCGCACTTGTGCGCCATCATGATCACCGGCAGGTTCTTGGCGTCCTGGGTCTTGCCCCGCATGTGCTCGCCCACCGGCGTCGTCGAGGTCCACGACCCGAACGGCGTGGTTCCCGAGCGCTGCATGCCGGTATTCATGTAGCCTTCGTTGTCGACGCAGACATACAGGATCTTCTCGCCGCGCTCGGCCGCGCCCGACATGGCGTGGAAGCCACAGTCCGAGGTGCCGCCGTCGCCGGCCAGCGCCATCACCACGATGTCCTTGCGCCCCATGCGGTCGTAGGTGCGGCGGATGCCCGCCAGCATCGAGGCGGTGTTGGTCAGCAGCGGGTGGAAGACGGGCACCTTGGTGCCGGTCTTGCCGTTGTAGCCGACCGAGCCCATGCCGGGGATGCAGCCGGGCGGCGTCGCCAGCACCGAGTTGCTGCCGACCCGGCGCATGACGTGGCGCATGATCAGCTCGGAATTGCAGCCCTGGCAGCCGGCCAGGCCGGGGACGAACATGTCCTCCTTGTCGCCCATCCGGTTGAACAGGCTGCCGGCGGTGCGCCATTCCAGCGCCTGCGTCGGGCAGGCGTCGACGCACGCCGGACGGCCCTCGCAGGTGTCGCATTTGGCCACCCGCTGGGTCCCTGCGTCGACGGCGATGCCGCCGTAAGCGCAGCCGGCAGTGCACAGCAGGCAGTCGATGCAGGCGGTGGGGTCCCAGCCGACGACGCCGTTGACGGCATCCTTGGCCAGCGCGCCCGACGGGCAGACCATGACGCATTTGGGGTCGCCGCACTGGCGGCACAGCGCCATTTCGAAGCGACCCTCGGCAGCGCCGGGGACGATGGAAATGCGGCTGGCGCCCTGCTTGGCCTCGGCACAGGCAGTCATGCACTTGCCGCAGCCGTCGCAGGCGGACGGGGTGAAGGCGATGGTATCGAACGCGGCGGCCATGGCCCTTACCTCCAACTCTCGCTCATCAGCCGCCGGCCGGTCTCCAGGGGCCGCGCCAGGAAGGCGTCGCGCACCGAGGACAGGTCGACCTTGCGGCGGATCAGTTCACCCATGATGCCCACGTCGAACGGTTCGTCGACGCTGGCGTAGCCGACCAGCCGGTTGTCGGACAGCACCACCCGGCGATAGCCCTGCCCCTCGGCTTCGGCGACCTCGACGCCTTCGGTGGCGCTGGCGCGCCCGATGGACAGCGCCACCCGGCCGAAGAAGCGATAGGTGTTGACCGCCACCCCGCCCGCATAGGGCCGGACGTAACTGTCGCCCGCCATGTCCATGCCTGCGATGCGACCCTGGTCGACGGCGGTGGGAATGATGCCGATCAGCGCCGGCTGGCCGGTGTGGAAGTCCTTGGCCTCGGCCACGTCGCCGGCGGCCCAGACGTCGGCCGCCGAGGTGCGCATCATGTCGTCGACCACGACCCCGCGCGCCACCTCGACCCCGGAGCCCTTCAGCCAGTCCACCGCGGGGCGCACCCCGGCGGCCACCAGCAGCAGGTCGGCTTCCAGCGTGCGGCCGTCGTCAAGCGCGACGGCGCAGCCGGCGGCATCCTGGGACTCGACCCCGACCACGCGGCGGCCCAGGAACAGGCGCACCCCGTGGGCGGCAAACGCGTCCTCGATGCGGCGCGAGGCCTTGGTGTCGAAATAGCCGGGCAGCACCTGGCCCTGCATCTCGACGACGCTGACGGACATGCCGGCCTCGGCCAGGTTCTCGGCGGCGTGCAGGCCGACCAGGCCGGCGCCCAGCACCACGGCGCGGCGCGCCCCGCCCATGGCCTGGCGCAGGGACATGGCGTCGTCCAGCGAACGCAGCACGTGGAACGCCACCTTGTCGAGGCCGGGCACCGGCGGAATGGCCGGCGCGGCGCCGGTGGCGACCAGCAGCTTCTCGTAGCGCCACTTCTGTCCGCTCGACAAGGTAACGGTATGCGCGGCCGCATCCAGCGCCTCGGCGGCAGCGCCGGGGACGAAGGTGCAGGCATTGGCCTCGAAGAAGGCCTTGTCGCGCAACGCCACACGGTCCGCCTTTGACCGCCCCGACACCACATAGGGCAGGATGGTGGGCGAATAGGGCAGATGGCCGTCGCGGGTCACCATCGCCGCCGACCCGTCCGGGTCGGCTTGGCGAATGGCGCGTAGCGCTTCCAGCGCCGCGTGCGAAGACCCGATCAGCAGGTACTTGGCGCTGTTCATTTGTCGTCCTCGTTCATCCACACCGTGGCGGTGGCGGCCTCGCCGGCGGCCAGTCGGATGGTGCGGTCGATGGCGCGGGCGAAGTGCTCGACGGTAATGTCGGCACCGGCCAGGCCGCCGATGAAGCTCATGGCCGGAATGCGAACCGGGTGGTGGTACATGGCGGCCAGCACCTCCTGGAACACCGGGCCGCAGTCCCAGCCGAAGTTGACGGCGCGGTCGACCACGCCGACGGCGCGCACCTTGGACAGGGCCTTGACCATGGCGGCGACGGGGAACGGGCGGAAGGTCTTGATCTTGACCAGGCCGACCCTGCGGCCGTCCAGGCGCGCCTCGTCGACGGCATCCTTGGCGGCGCCGGTCATCGAGCCGATGGTGACCAGCGCCACCTCGGCGTCCTCCATGCGGTATTCCTCGATCAGCGGCGACCAATAGCGCCCGGTCCGCCGGCCCCAGTCCTCGTGGGCCTCGACGATGACGCGCAGCGCCGCCTGCATGCCGGCGCACTGGCTTTTCCGGTAGCCGACGAACATGGCCGGGCCCGGCCCGCCGGCGCCACCGGTGAGCGGGTCGACCGCCATGGGCCGCTCGGGGTCCAGGCAGGCGTGCCAGTTGACGTTCTTGTCGCCCAGGAAGGCGTCCACCGCCGCCTGCTCGGGCAGCTCGACCTTGGCGACGCCATAGCTGAGATAGTTGCCGTCGTGGTTGACGTTGACCGGCAGCATGACCTCGGGGTGCTCGGCGACCTTGTAGGCGATGGGGACGGTGTCGCAGATCTCCTGCTGGGTCTCGCAGTACATGTGGATCCAGCCGACTTCCTTGACGGTCATGGCGTCCTGCTGGCCACCCCAGACACAGCACGGGCTGACCGCATCGCGGGTGACCAGCGACACCACCATGGGCAGGCGCAGGCCCGGCGTGCGGAAATAGGGCTCGAACATGTAGGCCAGCCCCTGCGCGCTGGTCGCCGAGTAGGTGCGCGCACCGGCCAGGCAGGCGCCGTGCAGCACCGACAGCACCGAGTGCTCGCCCTCGACGTCCATCAGGTCGGCCTCGATGCGGCCGTCGGCGATGAACTGGGCCAGGTACTCGACCAGCGAGGACTGGGGGGTGATGGGATAGACGGCCACCATGTCGGGGCGCGACAGGGCGACACCCCAGGCGGCGGCTTCGTTGCCGTCGACAACCACGGTCCGGGTCATGGTCACTCGACCTCCTCGATCATGGCGATGGCGTGATGCGGGCATTCCTCGGCGCAGATGCCGCAGCCCTTGCACACCTTCAGCTCGGCCTCGAACCAGGTCGGCTTCTCGACCATGCATTGCACCGGGCAGTACAGCCAGCAGGTGGCGCACTTGACGCACTTGTCGCGGTCGACCACCGGGCGAAGCGCCCGCCAGTCGCCGGTCAGCATGTTGGAATGCTCGAGCGCGATCGGGCACAGGTTGTTGGGTAGATTGGGTTTGCTCACGCCGCAGCCTCCCCGCCCAGGTCGTAGACCCGGGTCTCCTCGAAGCCGCGGCGGACCGCGGTGATGTTCTGGGCCAGCTGGGCGTCGCGGAAGTCGGTGTGCTCCAGCGCCTTTTCCAGCGACGGCAGCGACACCGCGCCGGTGACGCGCGCAAACGCGCCCAGCATGATGGTGTTGGTGATCGGCCGCCGGAACACCTCGAGCGCGATGCCGACCGCGTCGCAGCAGGCGACCTTGCCCAGATGGGCCGGCAGCGTCATCTCGGCCGGCGTCTTCTTGGTCGCCTGGACCAGAGTTCCGCCCGGCTTCATGCCGGCGAACACGTCGATCGAGCGCGCCACGGTGGGATCGATGACGATCACCGTGTCGGGCGAATAGATGTTGGTGACCCGGCGGATCGGGCGGTCGTCGAAGCGCAGGAAGGCGACGACCGGAGCGCCGCGGCGCTCGAATCCGAAGGCGGGAATGGCCATGACGTCGCGGCCCTCCTCGACCAGTGCGGTCGCGAGAATGGCCGAGGCGAGCACGGCGCCTTGGCCGCCGCGTCCGTGGATGCGCACCTCATGCATAGGCGGGCGAACCTCCATTTGGGCGCCGGGTCTGTTGCCCGGCTTAAATTCGGTATTTCAGTACCAGATATCCTAATACAGCGGAGACCGGCGCTGCAAGACTCCCGTCAGGAAATCCTTGATCTCAAGGTATTAGATCGCTTATACGTTGGCGCACGGGGATTATCCTTTCGGATAAGGGCGCGTTGCGATGAACCACCACATCCCATCCACTACCGACACCGTCCGCGGCGAAACCGCCGTCCAGGCGGCGATCCTGGCCGGCCTCTACGTGGTCGCCATCTTCCTCGCTGTCAGCTTCTCGCCGGCCATGGGCATCGCCCCGCTCGACCATTCGCCGCCGGCACGGACCGCAGCGCTGCGCTGAGGCGGCAAAAGGCCGCCCCGTCACAGCCCCAGATACGCCTCCTTGACCTTGTCGTCGGCAAGCAGGGTGGCGCCCGAGTCGGTCAGCACCACCGCACCGGTCTCAAGGACGTAGCCGCGGTCGGCGATGGCCAGGGCGGCATAGGCGTTCTGTTCGACCAGGAAGATGGTAGTGCCGGCATCCTTCAGGGCCTGAACGATCTTGAAGATCTCGGCGACCAGGAGCGGCGCCAGGCCCATGCTGGGCTCGTCCAGCAACAGCACCCGCGGATTGGCCATCAGGGCGCGCGCGATGGCCAGCATCTGCTGCTGGCCGCCCGACAGCGTCCCGGCCGGCAGTTCCCGCTTCTTGCGCAGGATGGGGAACATCTCGTACATGCGCTCGATGTCGGCGGCGACGTCGGGGCCGTGGCGGCGATAAGCGCCCAGACGCAGGTTGTCCTCGACCGACATGGGCCCGAACACCTGGCGCCCCTCGGGCACCTGGCTGATGCCCAGCTCGACGCGCTTTTCCGGCGCCATCTTGGTGATGTCCTGGCCGGCGAAGCGGATGGTGCCGGTCGTCACCGGCTGGACCCCCGAGATGGCACGCAGCAGCGTGGTCTTGCCGGCGCCGTTTGCGCCCACCAGGGCGACCAGCTCGCCCTCGCCGACGGTGACGTCGATCCCCTTGAGCGCCTGGATACGGCCGTAATGGCTGGTCAGGCCCGAAATTTCGAGAAGCATCGGAACCCCCATCACCCGTGAGTGCCGAGATAGGCACTGACCACTTCCGGATTGGCACGGACCTCGGCGGGCGTGCCCTCGGCCAGCTTGCGGCCGTAATCCAGCGCCAGGATGTGGTCGGAAATGCCCATGACCATCTTCATGTCGTGCTCGACCAGGACGACGGTGATGCCGTTTTGCGCCACCCGCTTGATGACCTCGTCGATCTCGCGGCTTTCGGTGGCGTTCAGTCCGGCCGCGGGCTCGTCGAGCAGCAGCAGCTTGGGCTGGGCCGCCAGCGCACGGGCGATCTCCAGCCGCTTCAGCGCCCCGTAGGGCATGGAGGCGGCATCAGCGTCGACGTACTTGGCCAGCCCGACGAACTCCATCAGCTGGACGCAGTGAGCGCGGCACTCGCGGTCGCGGCGCACCACCGAGGGCAGGCGCAGGAGCGACGGCAGGAAGCGGCGGTCCAGGTGCAGATGGTGCCCGACCATGACGTTCTCGAGCGCCGACATGTTGAAGAAGATCTGCAGGTTCTGGAAGGTCCGGCTCATGCCCAGGGCCGCCAGCTCGTACGGCCGGCGCCCCGACACCTCGCGGTCCTGGAACATGACCTTGCCGGCCGACGGCGTGTAGACCCCGGTGATCAGGTTGAACAGGGTGGTCTTGCCGGCGCCGTTGGGACCGATGATCGAATGGATGTGGCCGGCCTCGACGGTGAAGGACAGGTCCTCGATGGCGTGGACGCCGCCGAATTCCTTGGACAGGCTCTCGACACGCAAGAGGCTCATCGCACCGCCTCCTGCTTCTTCAGAAGCTTGCGCAGGCTGGGCAGCAGGCCCTTGGGCATGAAGATCATGGTTCCCATCATGATGCCGCCCAGCACGATGGCCTCGTAGTCCTCGATGGCCGCCAGCAGCTGGGGCAGAAGCGTGAGGATCACCGCCCCGATCACCGCCCCGAAGGTCGATGCCATGCCGCCCAGCACCACCATGGTCACCAGCTCGATGGAATGGAAGAAGCTGCCGATGTCGGGGGTGATGAAGCCGTTCTTGTGGGCGAACAGCGAGCCCACCACCGAGGCGAACACCGCCGAGACCACGAACACCAGCACCTTGTAGCGGGCGGTATCGACGCCGACCACCTCGGCGCCCACCTCCGAGCCGTGGACGGCGCGCAGCGCCCGGCCCATGGGGCTGTCGATCAGGTTCAGCGCCAGCCACACCGCCAGCACCAGCAAGATCGCCGCCGCCCAGTACCACATGCGGTCGCCCGAGATCATGAAGCCCAGCGCCTTGAAGTTGTCCACCGACATGCCGTCGGGGCCGCCGGTGACCTTGGCTTCGGTCTTGAGCACGATGTGGATGATGATGCCGATGCCCAGCGTCGCCATGGCCAGGTAGTGGCCCTTCAGCTTCAGGATGGGACGGCCGACGGCAAAGGCCAGCACCCCCACCGCCGCCGCCGAGACCAGCAGCGCAGCCGAAGCCGGCAGGCCGAAGCGCGAGGTCAGCAGCGCCGACCCATAGGCGCCCAGCGCGAAGAAGCCGGCGTGCCCCAGGCTGATCTGGCCGGCATAGCCGATCAGGAGGTTCAGCCCGACGCAGACGATGGCGTTGAACATCGCATTGACGGCGACGTCGTAGAAATAGGTGTTGGGAAAGCCCAAGGGGGCTACGGCCAGGACCAAGGCCAGCAAGGCCAGTCCACCGGTTCGCGGAGTCTTCATCATGGCATTACACCCGGTCTGTGCCGCGCTTGCCGAACAGCCCGCTCGGCATGAAGAACAGCACGAACAGGATGATGACGAAGGCGATGGCGTCCTTGTAGGCCGACGACAGGTAGCCCGAGGCCAGTGCCTCGGCGACGCCGACGACCAGGCCTCCGACGATGGCCCCCATGCCGTTGCCCAGGCCGCCCAGCACCGCGGCGCTGAACCCCTTGAGCCCAAGCATGATGCCGGCCTCGTAGTTGGTGAAGGTGATCGGCGTCATGACGATGCCGCCGACCGCGCCAAGCATCGCCGACAGCGCGAACGACACCAGCAGCACGCGCTTGACCGCGACGCCCACCAGCTGGGCCGCCAGGCGGTTGAACGAGGTGCCCAGCATGGCCTTGCCGAACAGGGTGCGGTTGAAGAACCACCACAGGGCGACGATCACCAGCATGGTCACGCCCACCACCCACAGGCTTTGCGGCATCAGGGTGGCGCCGAACACGCCGATCGGCACTTCGCCCGAGAAGGCGGGCAGCGAATGGAATTCCTTGTCCCAGACCAGCTGGGCGACGCCGCGCAGGAAGATCGAGGCGCCGATGGTGATGATGATGATGGTCACCACGTCGGCGTTGCGCGCCGGCTCGACCGCGAATTTCTCGAGCGCCATGCCAACCAGCATGGCGGCGCCGATGGCCAGCATCGCGGCCAGCGGCAGCGGGACGCCGGCAGCCACCAGGGTGGCGGTAGCCATGCCGCCGATCATGATGAACTCGCCCTGGGCGAAGTTGATCACGTGGCTGGCGTTGTAGATGATCGCGAAGCCAAGACCGGCGAGCGCATAGATGGCGCCCGACGTCAGGCCGGCGAACACGTATTGCAGGAACGCGGCAAACATCGATGACCCTCGTCGTCGGGGGTGAGCCCTGCTCCGGCCCGCCCCACGATGAGGGCGGGCCGGTTGGCTGCTTGGATGCTTAGTCGATCAAGGTCCAGTCGCCCTTGCGGATTTCCAGGATGTGGAAAGCCGAGGGGCTGAGGCCCATGTGGTCGGTGGCCGACATCGAGACGATGCCGCCGGTGCCCACATAACCCGAGGTCTTCTCGATCTCGTCGCGGACCTTGGCCTTGTCGGTGCCGTGCGCCCGGTTGATGGCGGCCAGGGCGATCTGCAGGCCGTCATAGGCGTGGCCGGCAAAGGTCGACACCTCGGACTTGAAGGCGTCCTCGTAGCCCTTCTTGAAGGCGGTCACCACCGGCTTCTGCGGGTCGGTGGCAGGCAGCTGGTCGGGAACGACCAGGCCGGCAGCCGGCAGACGCACGCCGTCCGACGCGTCGCCGGCCAGCTTGATGTATTCCTTCGAGGCAACGCCGTGCGACTGGTACAGCGGCAGGGCCATGCCCAGCTGCTTGTAGTTCTTGGTCACGATGGCCGGGCCCTGGCCGAAGCCGAAGTTGAACACGGCCTGCACGCCGGCGGCGTTCTTGATCTTGGTCAGCTGGGCGGTGACGTCGGGATCCTTGGGCGAGTAGACCTCGTCGGCGACGATGTCGATGCCGAAGTTCTTGGCCACCAGCAGCGCCTGATCATGGCCCGACTTGCCGAAGCCGGCGTCTTCCGAAATCAGCGCCACCTTGGTCATGTTGCGCTTCTTCAGGTCGGCGAAGACCTTCTCGGCGGCCATGCGGTCGGTGTGCGGGGTCTTGAACACCCACTTCTTGACCGGCTCGACGATGGGGACCGCGCCGGCCAGCGAGATGAACGGCACCTCGGCGCGCTCGACGACCGGAATGGCCGCCATGGTGGTGGCGGTGGTCGAACCGCCGATGATCAGGTCGACCTTGTCGCTTTCGATCAGGCGCTTGGCGAAGGTGGCGGCCTTGTCGCCGGCACCGGCGTCGTCATAGACGACCAGCTCGATCTTGCGGCCCTGGACGCCGCCTTCCTTGTTGAGCTTGTCGACATACATTTCCAGCGTCTTCTTCTCGGGATCGCCGAGGAAGGACGCGGGGCCCGTCACAGACAGAAAGGAACCGATCTTGATGGGGTCCGCGGCATGGGCGGTGCCCGCCGCAGAGGTCAGTCCGACGGCGACGACCGCGGCCGCCCCCCAGGTCACGAAGCTGCGCATGTGTCCGTTCTCCTCCCTAAAGCCCGCGGCTTATTGTGCCGCGTGGCCTCATCTTAAGGGCATTGTGCACCACCGCAACGAAATCCGCCATAAAAAAATCGGCATTCAAGTACCGTAATGCCGATCTATGACCCCGATGCGGATATGGTTGATATTTCGTTAAATTTTGCTTACAAGCAACTCGGGGAAAGACCGTACGCGGAGGGGAACCGCGCCATGTCAGGTGACGATCGTGCACTGGCGGAAAAACTGCGCCAGCAACGAGACAGGTTCATAGCGTTCGCCTTCGCCGGTGCCGATCTTCTGCTGGAGATGGGCGACGACCACGTCATCGGCTATTCGGCCGGGGCGGGCGAGGCCCTGTACGGACTGTCCGACCGCGACCTTACCGGCCGCGCGCTGGTCGAGTTCATACTGCCGCGCGACCGCAAGCGCTTCGAGGAAGCCATGCAGCGCCTGCAGAACACCGGGCGCCTGGACCACACCGCCTTCACCGTGATGGGCGCGGCAGGGACGATGACGCGCATGCGCATCGCCGGCATCAAGCTGCCCCAGTTCCCCGAGGGCTACCACCTGGTGCTGTCGCGCATCCCGCCCATGGTGATCCCCGAGGAAGAGCACACCGAGTCCGACCCCAAGGTTCGCTTCGTCGAGATGGTGCGCTCGCGCCTGAACGAGGCCAACCGGCTGAACCAGGACTACACCCTCACCATGTTCGACCTGTCGGGCTCGAACTTCGGCAAGTGCGAGCCGGCGACCCTGCAGAGTTTCCTGGCCACCCTTCACCACACCCTCGAGGAATGCTCGGTCAAGCAGTCCTCGGCCGGCCTGCTCAACGACCGCTCGTTCGGCCTGGTCCACGACCACACCATGCCGCTGGCCACCGTCCAGCAGAAGGTCTCCGAGGTCGCCCGCAAGTTCGGCGGCAAGGTCGAGGGCAGCGCCCTCAAGATGCACAGCGCCACGCTGGAGATGGACGACAGCGCCATGTCGGACGAGGACATCGGCAAGGCGCTGGGCTACATCGTCAACACCTTCGTGCGCGACAGCACCAACTTCACCATCAAGTCCCTGGCCGACGGCGCCCGCGTCGCGGTCGAGGACACGCTGGTGCGCGTGCGCAACTTCCGCAAGATGGTCAAGGAAGACCGGCTGACCTTCCAGTACCAGCCGATCATCAACCTGCGCAGCGGCGCGGTGCTGAAATACGAGGCTTTTGCCCGCATCACCCACAACGGCGGCTTCTTCTCGCCGGCGCAGATCATCCCGTTCGCGACCGACGTCGGCGTCATCGGCGAGTTCGACCTGGCGGCGCTGCGCAAGGCGCTGAAATTCATGAAGGACGCGGTCGACGTGTCGCCACTGGCCCATGTCTCGGTCAACGTGTCGGGCACCTCGCTCGGCAATCCCGGCTTCTACCAGGCGCTGATCAAGATCCTCGAACAGAACAAGGGCCTGCTGGCGCGCCTGGTCATCGAGATCACCGATGCGGCGCGCATCTACAACCTGGACGAGGCCCGCCGCCTGCTGACCCGCATCAAGCGCCTGGGCGCCCGGCTGTCGCTGGACGACTTCGGCTCGGGCGGTGCGGCGTTCGACATCATGCGTGCGCTGCCGGTCGACTACGCCAAGATCGACCGCGAATACATCCACGACGCCCGCGACAAGCGCGGCCGCTCGGTGCTGCGCGCCCTCGCCAGCCTGTGCAACGACCTGGGCATCACCCCCATCGGCGAGTGCGTCGAGGACAAGGAGATGCTGGACATCATCCGCGACGTCGGCATCGAGTACGCCCAGGGCCACCTGATCGCCGCCCCGGCGATCGATGCCGCCAAGAAGATCCGCTACTACAAGGACCACATCCCGGCCGATCCCATGGCTTTGGCGATGTGAGAGTCGTCACCCCGGGCTTGGCCCGGGGGTCCATTGGATGGCCGGGCCAAATCAGTAATCCTTGCGCCAGGTCAGGCCGACGCCGCCACCGGTCTGCTGGCCGACGCTGCTTTCCACGGAAAAGCCCGCCCCCAGGTCCTGCTCGACGGTGACCTTGCCCAGGCCGCCGGTTCCTTGCTGCACGCGCACGAAGGTGTCGGGGCCGATGTACTTGCCGGCACTGACCGACGGGTTGGCGGCGCCGCCCGATGCCGTCTGGTCGCCGCCGCCCACCGACAGCACGTCCAAGCCCAGCGCGTTGCGGATGTCGCCCACGGGGTCGAAGCCGCCCTCCTCGCCCCCGCCCAGCAGGTTGCCGGCGGCCAGCCGGCCCAGCTCGATCTGCTGCAGCGCGCTTAAACCGCCACCGCCCTGGCCGAACAGCAGCCGCGCCAGCACCTCGTCGCGGGCCAGCGGCGGGTCCGAGGTGAAGTCGACCTCGGGGGCGTGGGCGGTGCCGCCCACCACCACCCGGGCGGTGATGTCCTTGGCCTTGGCCTCGGCGGTGACCGCCAGCGCCGGGTCGATGGTGTCGCCGCCGGTAAAGGTCACCGTGCTGTCGCGGTCCAGCTTGAAGCTGCGCCCCAGCAGGTCGTAGGTGCCGCGCTCGGGCGACGCCCGCCCGGTCAGCACCGGATGCGACAGGGTGCCGGCCACCTGCAGCCGGCCCTCCCATTCGGAGTCCAGCCCGCGGCCGCGCACGAAGGCGTGGCGCACGTCGACGTCGAGGCCAAGGGCCACCGTCATCGGCCCCTGGGCCGCGCCCCGGCGTGGGGCCGGAGGCGGGGGCCGCACCGGGCCGTTGACCTCGACCACATCCAGGTGGGGGACGCCGCCGGCACCCTTCAGCCGGCCGATATCGACCTCGGCGGGGTCGACGGTGACGGTACCGGCCAGCCGCCCGTCGCTGCCCTGCCCGGTCAGGCCCAACTCGCCCGACACCGTGGCGGCCAGTTCGTCGCGGCGCAGCAGCCGGAAGCCGGCCAGCCCCAGCCGTCCCTGCCAGCGCCCCGCGGCGACGTCGCCGTTGCCGGCCAGGCGCACATGGCCGCCAGCGCCGTCGCCCCCGTCGGCCTCGAACCGCACCGCGCCTGTGCGGGTGACGGTGGCGGTGGCGGCCAATTCGGTGACGATGGTGCCCGCCTCGGGGTTCTCGAACCGCCCGCCGCGCAGGGTGGCCACACCCTCGATGGCCGGCGCCGCCATGGTCCCGCCCACCGAGCCGCGGGCGGAAAGGCGGCCGGACAATTCGTTGCCGCCCGAGGGCAGCAGTTCCGACAGCCGCGCCAGGTCGCCGTCGACGGACACCCTGGCGGCGATCGGCCCCTCGGCCGGCAGCGGGACCGAGCCTTCGCCATGCACGGCCAGGCGCTCGCCGTCGCGGGCGTCGATCCGTCCGGCGACGCGGCCGTCGGCCCAACGGCCGTGCACCGAGAGCGCCAGCCGGCCGATGCCGGCCCGTGCCGCCGCGGCGAAGCCGACCTCGCGGCCGTCCAGGTCGGCCACCACCACCGGGGCGGCGGTGGTGCCGGCCAGGCGCATTGTACCCGACGCCCGCCCGACCACGTCGCCGCCGGGCAGCACCGCCTCGATGACCGCAAGGGGCACGCCGTCGAGCTCGGCGACTCCGTCCAGGCGCTGTCCCGCCACTCCGCCCGACAGCCGCACCCTGCCCTCGCCCACTGCCAGGACCGCCGGTGCCAGGCGCACCCGGCCGCCGCCCCAGGCCAGCCGGGCGGGCGCGGCCAGCCTTGCCTCGGCCCCGTTGCGGGCAAGGCGCAGGCGCATGAGTCTCAGGTCGCCGGGCCTTGCCGTACCGGCCGCCGACAGGCCGGCGGGATGGTCGGAGGTGCCGGTGGCGTCCAGAGTGAAATCGGCCGCCGGGGCGCGGCCAAGCCCGGACAGGGTTGCGTCCAGGCGCAGTGTCTGGGTGGGTATGCCGGCCAGCTCGACCCCGCTGCCTGACGCCGACAGCCGCGCGCCGGCAGGATCCAAGTCGGCGACCGCGGTGGCGGCGCCGCGCAGGGGGATGCCGGCCAGGCTCGACCACGGGGCCAGGTCTGGGGCGGCTAATTCAAGGCGTCCCGACACCCCCTGGCGGACCTGGCCGGTGAGAGTGGTGGTGCCCGAGCGCAGCGCGATGGCGTCCACGGCCCAGCCGTCTTCCAGGTCAAGGCGCGCGGTTCCTTCCACCCGCCGGCCGCGGGCGGATGCGTCCACCGACAGCGGCCCGCCCTGCCGGCCCAACCCGAAGCCGACCAGCCCCTCGACCGCGTCCGAGCGAACCACCGCCAGACCCCGGGCCAGGGGATCGTCGGCCGTGCCCTCGACCCGGCCGCGCACCTCCGCACTGCCCGCAGGGCCCAGCACCGACAGGTCGGGCAAGCGGCCGTCGATCCACAGCGCCAGCCGCGTCCCGACGCTGCCGGAAGCCCACAGGCTTGCCGCCGCGCCGTCCAGCCGCGCGCCCTCCACCCGCACCCCGCCGCCTTGGACCGAGACCAGCCCCTGTAGCCGCGGACTGCGGCCCAGCAGGCGG
>JBLNBU010000257.1:0-2557 GCA_050260215.1 Actinomycetota bacterium | reverse complement strand
AGCGCTTGATGAACCCCCACAGCACCGCCTTGTCCTCGGAATGGCAGACGCTGGCCAGGTTCAGCAGGATCGAATAGGACAGGTGCGCCTCTTCCCGCGGCGGCTTGCCGTGGTGGATGTGCCAGGCCGGGTTGTCCAGGCGCTTGGCGGCGTCTTCGGCCTCGAACTTGCCCAGGAAGGTCAGGTAGTCGTCGACGGCGCGCGGGATGACGTCGAAATACAGCCGCTTGGCCGCCTTGGGCTTCTGGTACATGAACAGCGCCAGCGATTCGTGGGGGGCGTATTTCAGCCAATCCTCCACCGCCAGGCCGTTGCCCTTGGACTTCGAGATCTTCTGGCCCTGGTCGTCCAGGAACAGCTCGTAGGTCAGGTTCATGGGCGGCCGCGCGCCCAGGATGCGGGCGATCTTCGACGACAGCTCGACCGAGGGGATCAGGTCCTTGCCGCTCATCTCGTAGTCGACGCCCAGCGCGAACCAGCGCATGGCCCAGTCGGCCTTCCACTGCATCTTGCACCGGCCCCCGGTGACCGGGGTCTCGACCAGGCTGCCGTCCTCGTCGCGATAGACGATAGTGCCGGCGCCCAGGTTGCGCTCGACCACCGGCACCTGCAGGACGCGGCCGGTCTTCTGGCAGACGGGCAGGAAGGGGGAATAGGTCTGGCGCCGCTCCTCGCCCAGGGTGGGCAGCACCACGTTGATGACCGCGTCGTAGTGCTCCAGCACCTTGAGCAGGGCCTGGTCGAAGCGGCCCGACTTGTACCACTCGGTGGCCGACTGGAACTCGTAGTCGAAACCGAAGGCGTCCAGGAACGAGCGCAGCCGGGCGTTGTTGTGGGCGCCGAAGCTGTCGTGGGTGCCGAACGGGTCGGGGATGGCGGTCAGCGGCTTGCCCAGATGCTGGCGCACCAGGTCCTGGTTGGGAATGTTGTCGGGCACTTTGCGCAGCCCGTCCATGTCGTCCGAGAAGGCGAACAGGCGGGTCTTGATGCCGGGCGCCAACAGCTCGAAAGCGCGGCGCACCATGGTGGTGCGCACCACCTCGCCGAAGGTGCCGATATGGGGCAGGCCGGACGGCCCGTAGCCGGTCTCGAACAGCACGTAGCCCTTGTCCGGCACCTCGCCCTTCAGGCGTTCGTCGAGAAGGGCGCGCGCCTCCTGGAACGGCCAGGCGGTGGCGGAACGGGCAGCGGCGGCAAGGTCGGTCATGGCCTATCCATTCATGTCTCGTCCTGGCCGGGCTTGACCCGGCCATCCACGCTTCCCGACGTGTCAAGCGGATGCCCGGATCAAGTCCGGGCATGACGGGCTGGACAGCGAGGGAGGGTGACCCTACGGCTGCCCGTCGCCTGCGTCAACAAAAGCGAAGGGCGCCCCGCTTTCGCGGGACGCCCCTGCCTTTGACAAAGGTACCTGGACGCTTGGACTTAGAAGTCCATGTCGCCCATGCCGCCCATGCCGCCGCCCGGCATGGCCGGAGCAGCGTCCTTCTTGGGCTTCTCGGCGATCATCGCCTCGGTGGTGATCAGCAGGCCGGCCACCGAAGCGGCGTCCTGCAGGGCGGTGCGCACGACCTTGGTCGGGTCGATGATGCCGGCCTTGATCATGTCGGTGTACTCGCCCTTCTGGGCGTCGAAGCCCCAGTTGACGTCCTTCGACTCCATCAGCTTGCCGGCGACCACCGCACCGTCGGAACCGGCGTTCTCGGCGATCTGGCGCACGGGGGCCTGAAGGGCGCGGCGCACGATCTCGATGCCGACCTTCTGGTCCTCGTTGGCGAACTTGATGCCGTCGAGAGCGCGGATCGAGTAGAGCAGGGCGACGCCGCCACCGGCGACGATGCCTTCCTCGACCGCGGCGCGGGTGGCGTGCAGGGCATCGTCGACGCGATCCTTGCGCTCCTTCACCTCGACTTCCGAGGCGCCGCCGACCTTGATCACCGCAACGCCGCCGGCCAGCTTCGCCAGACGCTCCTGCAGCTTCTCGCGGTCGTAGTCCGAGGTGGTCTCCTCGATCTGCGCACGGATCTGCTTGCAGCGGGCCTCGATGTCGGCCTTCTTGCCGGCGCCGTCGACCAGGGTGGTGTCTTCCTTCGAGATCGACACCTTCTTGGCGGTGCCCAGCATCTCGAGGGCGACGTTCTCGAGCTTGATGCCCAGGTCTTCCGAGATCACCTGGCCACCGGTCAGGATGGCGATGTCTTCCAGCATGGCCTTGCGGCGGTCGCCGAAGCCCGGAGCCTTCACCGCAGCCACCTTCAGGCCGCCGCGCAGCTTGTTGACCACCAGGGTGGCCAGGGCCTCGCCCTCGACGTCCTCGGCGATGATCAGCAGCGGACGGCCGGACTGAACGACCGACTCCAGCACCGGCAGCAGGGGCTGCAGGCCGGACAGCTTCTTCTCGTGCAGCAGGATGTAGGGGTTATCCAGCTCGCAGACCATCTTCTCGGCGTTGGTCACGAAGTACGGGCTGGTGTAGCCGCGGTCGAACTGCATGCCCTCGACGACGTCCAGCTCGGTGTCGAGGCCCTTGGCCTCTTCCACGGTGATGACGCCCTCG
>JBLNBU010000256.1:0-10633 GCA_050260215.1 Actinomycetota bacterium | reverse complement strand
GCTGGCGGCCGCGGGCCAGCTGCTTCTGGTTGAGCGTCTTGGCGATGCGGTCGCGGGCGTCGTCGGCGGGCTTGGCGCCCATGCCGCTGGCCAGGTCGTAATAGACGAAGGCGCGCACCGGGTCCTTGGCGAAATAGCCCTGGCCCTTGACCGCCAGGTCGGCCATCAGGATCAGCGCGTCGGTGTCGCCCTGGACGCCGGCGGCCTGCAGCCAGCCCAGGCCCAGGGGCAGGTCGGGGGGCAGCTCGACGCCGCCCACATAGGCGCGGCCCAGTTCGAACTGGGCCCGGGCGTGGCCCTGGCGGGCGGCGGCCAGCAGCCAGCGCTCGCCTTCGACCATGCCGGGGCGCGAGACTTCCTTGACCACCCGGTTCTCGTCGTATTCGACGAAGCCCCGCTCGGCCAGCAGCATGCGGCCCAGGCGGTAGCGGGCCTCGGGATCGGCGTAGAGGGTGGCGCCCAGGCGATACCAGCGCTCGGCCTTCAAGAGGTCGGGGGCGACGCCCAGGCCTTCCTCGTAGGCTTCGCCCAGGGACAGGGCGGCCTCCAGGCTGCCGCCGTCGGCGACCTCCTCCAGCCAGCGGGCGCCGGCCGGGCCGCCCAGCGAATGGCTTTGGCCGGCCATGTACATCTCGACGAAGCGCTTCTGGGCCGCCTGGTCGCCCAGTTCGCCGGCGCGGTACCACCAGCGGGCGGCGGTTTCCTTGTCGGCCTTGACGCCGGTGCCCTGCTCGAAGGCCTTGGCCACCTCGACGGCGGCCGGGGCGATGCCGTTGGTGGCGGCCAGGGCAAACCACTCGACCGCCTGACGGGGGTCGCGCTTGACGCCGTGGCCGTCGCGCAAGGCGACGCCCAGCTGGTATTGCGCCTCGGCGTCGCCGCGGTGGGCGGCCGCCGACAGGGTGCCGTGGTGGCTGTCGGCCGCGTGGTCGGCGGCCGGCTTGGTCGGCGGCACCTGCTTGGGCTTGGCCACGGCCGGGGTGACGGCAAGCGTGGCAAGCGCGGCGACGACGGCGATCCTCAACGAGACGGACCTCATGGAGACGGGCTTCCCGGTGCCTTTGGAATGGGGGCGCATGATTCCACTTCCCGAACGGGATGGCAATCGGAGCTTCAACTACTCCAAAAGCATGGCGGAAAGAGGGCGCGCTGTCATTCGCTCCATCCGCAAGCCGCCAATGCGTCTCGCATATGGGCCGGCGGCGGCGCCACCACCGAGATGGCGGCCTTGGCTTCCGACAGGGCGGGCAGGGACAGGGCGCGCGCATGCAGGTGCAGCGGCACCTGGGGCGCGGGGTCGGGGCCGTAATAGGCGTCGCCCAGGACCGGGCAGCCCAGCGCCTTGGCGTGGACGCGGATCTGGTGGGTGCGCCCGGTGCGCGGCCGGCATTCCAGCCAGGCCATCGGCTGGCCGGCAAGGGCGCCGCGGCCCAGCACCCGCCACTCGGTGACCGCCGGCTGGCCGGCCGGGTCGACGACGATGCGCCAGCTCTGGCCGCGGGCGGTGACCTTGAGGATGGGGAAGTCGGCGACGCCCGCCTCGGCCTTTGGCCCGCCCAGCACCACCGTCCAATAGGTCTTGTCGACCCGGTGGGCCATGAACAGCTTGCCCAGGCGGCGGATGGCCTTGTCGTGGCGGCCCAGCAGCAGGCAGCCCGAGGTGTCGCGGTCCAGCCGGTGGGCCAGCCGCGGCGCCTGGGCCCAGCCGAAGGACAGCGCCGGCAGGTAAAGCTCCAGGTGGTCGGGCGCGTTGGGCCCGGCGTGCACCGGCAGTCCCGCGGGCTTGTCCAGGACGATCACGTCCTGGTCGCGGTACAGCACCCGGGCCAGCAGCTGGTCGGGCGTCATCCCCTGCCTTGGGCTGCCATCTGCACATCGACCGCGGCCAGCGCGGTGATGTTGACGATGTTGCGCGCCGTCGCCGAGGGCGTGAGGATGTGCGCCGGCTGCGCCGGGCCCATCAGCATCGGCCCCACCGAAAGCCCGTCGCCCAGCACTTTCAGCAGGTTGAACGAGATGTTGGCGGCGTCCAGGGTCGGCATTACCAGCAGGTTGGCCGCCCCTTTGAGGCGCGAGTTGGGGAAGATGCGCTCGCGGATCTCCTGGCTCATGGCGGCGTCGCCGTGCATTTCGCCCTCGACCTCGAGATAGGGCGCCCGCTCGTGCAGCAGGACCAGCGCCTCGCGCATGTTCATGGCCGAGGGGGTCGGCCGCGAGCCGAAGTTCGAATGCGACAGCAGCGCGATCTTGGGGTCGATGCCGAAGCGGCGCACCTCTTCCGCCGCCAGCAGGGTCATCTCGCAGATCTGCTCGGGCGTCGGGTTGGGGGTGACGTAGGTGTCGCAGATGAAGAAGGTACCCTTGGGCATGATCAGCAGGCTCATGGCGGTGGGGGTGCGTACCCCCTCCTTCAGGCCGATCACGTCCTTGATGTGGGCCAGGTGCTTGTCGTAGCGGCCGATGGTGCCGCAGATCAGCGCGTCGGCCTCGCGGCGCTTGACCATCAGGCAGCCGATGACGGTGTTGCGCGTGCGCACCACGGTGCGGGCGTATTCGGGGCTGACGCCCTTGCGCTCCATCAGAGAGTGGTAGAGGCGCCAGTACTCGTTGAAGCGCGGATCGTCCTCGGGGTCGCACAACTCGAAGTGCTCGCCGATGCGGATGCGCAGGTCCAGGTCGCGGATGCGTTTGGCCACCACCTCGCGCCGGCCGATCAGGACGGGGCGCGCCAGGCCCTCGTCGACCACCGTCTGCACCGCGTGCAGCACGCGCCGGCCCTCGCCCTCGGCGTAGACGATGCGGCGCAGGTCCTGGCGGGCGCGGTCGAACACCGGCTTCATAACCAGCCCGGAGCGGAAGACGAACTGGCCCAGCGTGTCCAGGTAGCGGTCGAAGTCGACGATCGGTCGCCGCGCCACGCCCGACGCCATTGCCGCCTGGGCCACCGCCGGGGCGATCTTCAGGATCAGGCGCGAGTCGAACGGCTTGGGGATCAGGTATTCGGGGCCGAAGGTCAGCGAGGTCTCGCCATAGGCGGCGCGCACCCGCTCGTCCGATTCGGCCAGGGCCAGGTCGGCCAGCGCATAGACGGCGGCCAGCTTCATCTCGTCGTTGATGCGGGTGGCGCCCACGTCGAGCGCGCCGCGGAAAATGTAGGGGAAGACCAGGACGTTGTTGACCTGGTTGGGATAGTCCGACCGCCCGGTGGCGATGACCGCGTCGGGGCGGACCGCCTTGACCTCCTCGGGCAGGATCTCAGGCGTGGGGTTGGCCAGGGCGAAGACGATGGGCTTTTCGGCCATCTTCTCGACCATCTCGGGGCTCAGCACCCGCGGGGCCGACAGGCCCAGGAAGACGTCGGCGCCCTCGATCACCTCGGCCAGGGTGCGCTTGTCGGTGTCTTGCGCGAACACCGCCTTGTATTCGTCCATCAGCTCGGTGCGGCCCTGCCACACCAGCCCCTTGATGTCGCAGACCCAGACGTTCTCGCGGCGGATGCCCAGCTTGACCAGGAGGTTGAGGCAGGCCAGCGCCGCGGCGCCGGCGCCCGAGGCCACCACCTTGACCTTGCCGATGTCCTTGCCGACCACGCGCAGCGCGTTGACCATGGCGGCGCCGACGACGATGGCGGTGCCGTGCTGGTCGTCGTGCATGACCGGGATGTTCATGCGCTCGACCAGGGCGCGCTCGACCTCGAAGCACTCGGGCGCCTTGATGTCTTCCAGGTTGATGGCGCCGAAGGTGGGTTCCAGGGCGGCGACGATGTCGACCAGGCGGGCCGGGTCCTTCTCGGCGATCTCCATGTCGAAGACGTCGATGCCGGCGAACTTCTTGAACAGGACGCCCTTGCCCTCCATCACCGGCTTGGCCGCCAAGGGGCCGATGGCGCCCAGGCCCAGCACTGCGGTGCCGTTGGTCACCACCGCCACCAGGTTGCCGCGCGCGGTGTATTCGAAGGCGCTGTCGGGATCGGCGACAATCTCCTCGCAGGCGGCGGCGACGCCGGGGGAATAGGCCAGCGCCAAGTCGCGCTGGGTGGCCAGCGGCTTGGTGGCGGTGACGCTGATCTTTCCCGGAACGGGAAGGCGGTGGTATTCCAGCGCGCTGTCGCGCAGCTCGTCGGAAATGCTCATCGGGGGGCCTCGGGTAACGAAATTACTCGTTGGGGTGGGACACCATAGTCCTTTCGAGCGGGCCGGGGAAGGCCCGCCTCGGTGAAATGGACCCATAACCACAGGCCGTACAAGGGTTATTCGTGCCGAGCCCCCATGCGCGGGCGGCATGGGGAGCGGCGACGTATATGCTGGAATGCGAATGTTTCCAATGGTCCAGGTTTAGCCATAGGGCGTAAGCGCGACGCTTTAGGGTAAGAGGCGCATATACTTATTCAGTCACTACCCTGGGTTTTTCCCCCGATTGCCGCGGTCGTGTTCAATCTGTAGCCTTGATGACAGGCTGGTTGATTGGATGACGACTATGGGCGACTACGTACAGCCGAAGCAGAACTGTCACATCTGCCATCATGCCTGGCCCGCACATGCCGCCGACTGCCGGGTGCGCTTGGACCTGCCGCGCATGGAACGGGTGCTGGACCGCCTGGTGGCGGAATCCCGCCAGGCCGGGTTGCAGGAGCGGTTGCGCTGGTACATCGCCGCCGGCAGCGTCGCTGTCGGCCACTGATGGAGGGCCGCATGTGCGACTGTTTCCTCAACATCCCCAGGCCCGCCCGCACCAAGCTGCTCTACGAGCTGCAGCGCACCCCCTGGGTCGGCATCTACGAGGCCTGTTTCCGCATCGAGGCCGACCTGGGCCGCACGGTCTACCACCAGCTGCTGCGCTGGGCCGACAGCCTGGCCGAATGCCACGAGTGCCGGCCGCGGCTGCGCGGACTGCCCTTCGCCGCCTGACCGCCCCGCCGGGCGTTGCCCCATCCAGACTTTTGTCGGTATAGTACGGCATCGGCCGTGCCGTCGGTATGGGCGTAGCCGACGCCTTCGTCCATCGCCGGGCCAGCAGTGCAACGCAAAAGCGGCAGTCTCGCCTATCTTCCCGCCCTCGTGGTCGCCATCGGCATCGCCCTGGCCGGGATCTACGCCGACCAGGCGGCCGACCGCCGGTTCCACGCCGACGCCCGCCTGATGGTGTCCGACCGTCTGGCCACCGTGCGGGCGCGCATCGAGGGCATCGTCAACACCAACGCCGTTCTGGTCGAGGGCCTGGTCGCGGCCATGAGCCTCGAGCCGGACATGACCCAGGCGCGCTTCGCCGCCCTGGCCCGGCCGCTGATTTCCGAGCGCTCGCAACTGCGCAACATCGGCGCCGCTCCCGACCTGGTGATCCGGCTGATGTACCCGCTCCAGGGCAACGAGCGGGCCATCGGCCTGGACTACCGCTCGGTGCCCGCCCAGCGCGCCGCGGCCCAGCGGGCGGTGGAGGCGCGCCGCCTGATCCTGGCCGGGCCGGTCGACCTGGTGCAGGGCGGCCGCGGCCTGATCGCCCGCGTGCCGGTCTTCGTCGAGGGGCTGGACGCGCCGTGGGGCCTGGTGTCGGCGGTGATCGACTTCGACCGCTTCCTCGCGGCCAGCGGCATGCTCGACCCCGACCTGCCCGTCGACATCGCCCTGCGCGGCAAGGACGCGGCGGGGGCCGGCGGCGAGGTGTTCTTCGGCGATGCCCGCCTGTTCGACGCCGATCCGGTGCAGGCCGATATCGCGCTGCCCTATGGCAGCTGGCGGATCGCGGCGCTGCCCAGGGGAGGCTGGCAGGGTCGCCCCGACGCCTGGCTGCTGCGCCTGGCCTTCCTGCTGGGCGGCATCCTGGTGGTGGCGCCGGTGGCGGTGATCGGCCGCCTGCACGACGACAAGCGCCGGGCGATGGCCCTGCTGGGCCAGTCCGAGGAGAAGTTCTCGGCCGCGTTCGAGCACTCGCCGCTGGCGCTGCTGATCGCCGAACAGGGCAGCGGCCGCCTGATCGAGGTCAACCGCGCCTTCACCGACGTCACCGGCTGGCCCAAGGACGAGGCGGTGGGGCGCACCATGGACGAGCTGGGGCTGTTCGCGCCGGCGTCGGCCGCGGCCGCCTTCATCGGGGCGCGCGAGCCGGTGCAGGGCGCCGAGGTGGTGATGCAGCCGCGCTCAGGCCTGGCGCTGCAGTGCCGGCTGTCGTGCCGCGACATCGCCTATGGCGACCGCGGCTGCCGGCTGGCCCAGCTGGAAGACGTCACCGCCCGCAAGACAGCCGAAGCCGAACGCCGCGCCGCCGAGTTGGAACTGAGGGCCACCGCCGGGCGCCTGACCATGGTGCTGGAGACCACCGCCGAGGGTGTGTTCGGTCTCGACGACGAGGCCCGGGTGATGTTCGCCAACTCGGCCGCGGCCCAGCTGCTGGGGTGGCCGTCGCCCGAGGCCATGCACGGCCGCCAGTCGGCCGAGATCACCGGCCACCTGCTGGCCGACGGCTGTCCGTGTGCGCCCGACTCCTGCCGTATCCGCTCGACCATCGACACCGGCGAATCGCACCGCGTCGCCGACGAGTTCTTCGTCAGCCGCCTGGGCGCGGCCATCCCGGTCGAGTACGTGGTCTCGCCGCTGGTGGTCTCCGAGGTGGTGGTCGGCGCGGTGGTCGCCTTCCACGACATCGGCGCCCGCAAGGCCCTGGAAGAAGAGCTGAAGCGGTCCAACGCCGAACTCGAACAGTTCGCCTATGTGGCCAGCCACGACCTGCGCCAGCCCCTGCGCATGGTCAGCAGCTACCTGACGCTGATCGGCAAGCGGCTCAAGGGGCGCCTGGACGACGACGAGGAAAAGTTCCTGGCGTTTGCCGTCAACGGCGCCAAGAAGATGGACGCCCTGATCCTGGGGCTGCTCGAATACTCCCGCGTGGGGCGCACCGGCCAACCCGGCCCGGTCGAGTTGGACGAGGTGGTGGCCGAGGCCCTCGACCACCTGGCCTTCGCCGTTACCGAGGCCAAGGCCCAGGTTTCCGTGGCCGCCGGCCTGCCGCGGGTCACCGGCGACCGCATGGAGATGATGCGGCTGTTCCAGAACCTGATCGGCAACGCCGTCAAGTACCGCGCCGAGGACCGCGCCCCCGTCGTCACTGTCGGCTGGCGCGACGGCGGGGCAGAGTGGCAGTTGTTCGTGCAGGACAACGGCATCGGCATCGCGCCCGAGGACCGCGGCCGCGCCTTCGGCATCTTCCAGCGCCTGGTCCCCTCCGACCGCTTCGAGGGCACCGGCATCGGCCTGGCGGTGTGCAAGAAGGTGGTCGAGCGCGCCGGCGGCCGCATCTGGATCGAGTCGGAACCGGGCCACGGCAGCACCTTCTGGATCGCCCTGCCCAAGATGGCGGCCGCTCCCTGAACTCCCACTGTTCCGCCCGTCATGGCCGGGCTTGACCCGGCCATCCATGGACCCTCGGGTCAAGCCCGAGGGTGATGGAGCGGGACATAAGCACACGAAAAACCCCGGCGACGCGGTCAGCGTCCCGGGGTTTTCCGTATCCAATGGTGCGACCGGGGAGACTCGAACTCCCACGACTTGCGTCACACGCACCTCAAGCGTGCGCGTCTACCAGTTCCGCCACGGTCGCGCTTGGGCCGGCAAGCCTTTGTCGGGCTTGCCAACGAGGTGGCGAGGGAATACCAAATCGCCCTTTGTGAATCAAGCGGACATTCCGGCCCGGCCATGACCAATCCTCCCGAGTGGCGCATATCCGACGACCGCGTGCCCTACGAAGAGGCGCTGGCGGCCATGGAAACCCGCGTCGCCGACATCCGCGCCGGCCGGGCGCCCGAGCTGGTCTGGCTGCTCGAACACCCGCCGCTCTATACCGCCGGCACCAGCGCCGATCCCCGGGACCTGCTCGATCCCCACCGTTTCCCCGTCTACCAGGCCGGCCGCGGCGGCCAGTACACCTATCACGGCCCCGGCCAGCGGGTGGCCTATGTGATGCTGGACCTGAAGGCGCGCCAGCCCGACGTGCGGGCCTTCGTCCACGGCCTGGAGGAATGGATCATCCGCACCCTGGAGCGCTTCGCCGTCAAGGGCGAGCGGCGCGAGGGCCGGGTCGGCATTTGGGTCGATCGCGGCGGCGGGCGCGAGGACAAGATCGCCGCCATCGGCGTGCGGGTGCGCCACTGGGTGACCTTTCACGGCATCGCGCTCAACGTCGATCCCGACCTGGCGCACTTCCAGGGCATCGTGCCCTGCGGCATCAGCCGGCACGGGGTGACCTCGCTGTGGGATCTGGGGCTGACGCCCACCCTGGCCGAGGTCGATTCCGCCCTGATGGCCGCCTTCGCCGAGGTGTTCGGTTGACCCATAGGGGGCACTCCCTAAAGGGTACGCGATTGGCCGACCACGCCACCGCCTAACCCGTCCGCACCCCACCGCGGCGGTGGTGCACATGGAATAATCATTCCGTGTTCACCGCGAGGGAGAGGCGGCGTGTCGGTCGAGAAGGCGCAAGATGTGCTGAAACTGCTCGAACGGGCCGAGGTCGAGCATCTGGCCTGGCTGACGCGCATCCATTGCGCCCTGATGTTCCGCGAGGGCCAATCGGTCATGCCGCCCGCGCCGGTCGATCCTTGCGCCGCCGCCGGACCGTGCCGCGACCAGTTGATGCCGCTGTCCCGGGCGCGGGCCGCCATGCTGGCGGCGGCCGAGGGCCTGCTGGCCGGCGGGGGCGGGGTGGCGGACCAGGGGCGCTACCGGGCATTCATGCAGGCCGTCGACGCCCATACCCGCGAGGTGCACCGCGCCCAAGCCCTGTTGCGCCGCACCCTGGTCGAGACAGACCCGCTGACCGGCGTCCACAACCGCCAGGGCATGATGCGCGACCTGAGGCGCGAATGGACCCGCGCGCTGCGCAGCGGCCGGCCGTGTTGCGTGGCGGTGGCCGACCTCGACCATTTCAAGCAGGTCAACGACACCTGGGGCCATGCCGCCGGCGATACGGTCCTGTGCCATACAGCGCGCTTCTTCAAGCGCCAGCTGCGCCCCTACGACCTGGTCTATCGCTACGGCGGCGAGGAATTCCTGTTCTGCCTGCCCGACACCGACGCCGCCACCGCCAGCCACGCGCTGGATCGGCTGCGCGCCCTGCTGGCCCGCAGCCCGGTTCGACTGTCCTGCGGCACCGAGGTGACCGCCACCTGCTCCATCGGTGTCGCCGAGATGGATGCCGAGCACAGCGTGCAGGAAAGCGTGATGGCGGCCGACCGGGCGCTCTACCGCGCCAAGGAAGCCGGCCGCAACCGCGTCGAGGTGGCGCCGCTGCCCGCCCGCATCCACCAGTCCGACCTGGTCCTGGCCGCCTCCAACGCCTTCCGGGGCGCGGTGCGGCATTAGTCGCCTTCCTTCGTCACCCCCGGGCTTGACCCGGGGGGGCATGGATGGCCGGGTCAAGCCCGGCCATGACGGCTGATCAGCGGGTGACCTTCAGCAGGGCGCGCAGGCGGCCCATGGTCTCGCCGTCGGCGACGCCGTCGACCTGCCAGGGGCGGAAATGGCGCTGGAAGGCGGCAATGGCGGCGGGCAGGTCGGCGGTATCCCAGCCGAAGTGGGCCAGGCCGGCGGTGATCACGTGCTCGGGCGGCACTTGGGTGGGCTCGCCGCACGGCCATAGGCCGATTCCGTGGTCCTCGGCCAGGATCTGCCAGGGGAACAACTCGCCGGGGTCGGTCTTGCGGGTCGGCGCAACGTCGGAATGGCCGACCACGTTGCGGGCCGGGATGGGGTGGCGCCCCAGGATGTCGCGGGCCAGGCCGACCAGGGACGCCATCTGGTCGTAGGGGAAGGCGCGGTAGCCGAATTCGTGGCCCGGATTGACCAGCTCGATGCCGATGGAGCGCGAGTTGACGTCGGCCTCGCCGCGCCAGACCGACACGCCGGCATGCCAGGCGCGCATCGCCTCGGGCACCAGGGCGAACACGCGGCCGTCCTCCTCGACCACGTAGTGGGCGCTGACCTGGGCGGTCGGGTCGCACAGCCGCGCCAGCGCTTCCTCGCCGGTGCGCATGCCGGTGTAGTGGATCACCAGCGTGTCGATGGTTGCACCTTCGGGGCGCGGGCCGAAATTGGGCGAGGGATGGTCGATCACGGCGTGGTTGGTCACGACGACGGGGCCTCCGCGGGCTTGGGTCCGAACTCGATGACGGCGACGCCGGCCACGGTCAGCAGGCCGCCCAGGATCTTGTACAGGCTGGCCGGCTCGCCCAGCAGGAACACCCCGCCCGCAAATCCGATCACCGGCCCCAGCAGCATGTAGGGCGCCACCCGGCTGACCGAGTGCCGCGACAGCAGCCGGTACCACAGGGTATAGGCCACCACCGACGAAAACACCGTGGTATAGCCCAGCGCGGCCCACGCCACCCAGCCGGCGGTTTCCACCGCGTGCTGCTGGCCGTGCTCGAACAGGGCCGACAGCCCCAGCACCATGGGAGCCCCCAGCAGCGACACCCAGCCGTTCATGGCCAGCGGCGACAGTTGGCCCAGCCGCTTGACCTGGATGTTCGACGCCGCCCACAGCGCCATCGCCACCACCATCAGCGCCACCGAGCCCAGCGAAGCCCGTTCGGATTCAAGCGCCAGCACGGCGACCCCGGCCAGCGCCAGCCCGATGCCGGCCAGGC
>JBLNBU010000255.1:0-21096 GCA_050260215.1 Actinomycetota bacterium | reverse complement strand
CAGGTGGGCGAAGCGGTGGCCGGCCGAGAACGACACCGGCGCCACCGCCGGAACCGGCGAATAGACGCTGATGGCGTCGGGGCCGTCGGACTTGATGGTGTCGACGATCTTGTCGGCGATCATGCCCAGCGCCTCGTCCCAGCTGGCGCGCCGCCACTTGCCCTCTCCGCGTTCGCCGACGCGGATCAGGGGGTATTTCAGCCGGGTCGGGCTGTAGACGTAGTCGGTGGCGCACTCGCCCTTGTTGCAGCCGCGGGGATTGACCTCGGGCACGCCGGCCAGGCTGGGCGCGTCCTTGGACTGCTCCTCGCGCAGGATGACGCCGTTCTTCTGGTAGACGAAGTGGGGGCAGGCGCCGGTGCAGTTGATCAGGTGGGCGCCACGGGTCTTCTTGTCCCAGCTCCATTGGTCGCGGTGGAACTTCTCCCAGCCACTGTATTCGAAATCCCGGCCCGGGTCGGTGGCCGCCAGGGTGCGGAACGATACGGTGCCGGCGATGCCGGCGCCCACGGACGCGGCACCGGCCGCCTTGAGGAAATAACGGCGAGAACGTTGGACCATCTTGCGCTCCCTCTCTCTGCCCCGGCGGGCGGGCGGCCTTGCCGTCCGGATCGGCCTTGGGCCTTTCGAAACACGACGGGAGAAGGGGCAAGGACCATGCCAGAAGGCTGGCAGGCGTAGAGGCGGGAAAAACCATAGCCCAGGTGCGGGTTTGCCAATGGCGGGAGGCGGTGACGAATGGCGTTCCCCCACTTATCGATTCGTTCAATCGGCTTGGTTGGTTGTACGAATCGTCGTCATTACACCTAGCCGCCCGTGACGTTCATGTGCCGGCCACCCAGCCGCCCAAAGCCGTCACCAGGCGCATCACGTCGCGCCGCCCCAGCGGTTCGTCGCCGGTCAGGCGGATGCGCCGGACCCCGACGCGGACGAAGGCCGCGCACAGGCGCTCCAGCTCTTCCCAGGAAGGCACCTCGGCGCGCGGTTCGAAGCGCGCGCCCTCGCCCATGAGCAAAATTCAGGCCGCGTTCAGCGGTCCCCGGTCTCGACCCCGGCGTCGGGCGGGGCCACGATCGAGATGAAGACGAAGGGCGTCGTGCCGGAGTTGCGCGCCCCGTGCATCTGCCCAGCGTTGGCGATGGCCACGTCGCCAGCTTGGACGTGGCGGCTGCGGCTCTCGCCCAGCAGGTATTCGGCTTCGCCCGACAATACCACCCAGGTGTCCTGGCCCTCCGGGTGCCGGTGGCTGGCCAGGTTCTGGCCCGGCGGAACCGTCCAGGTGGTCACGATGGCGTATTCGGACTGGCTGATCACCGTGCGCCGGGGTGCGGTCGCCGGCACCTTGGCCGCCTCGGCCGCCTGGTACACCCGTGTGGCGGCGTCGTCGGCGGCGCGCGGTTGCTCGTGGGTCTCGCGCACCGGCGCGGCGCGGCGCGCCCCCGGAATGGTGGCGATCAGGGCGCGGGCAAAGGAGACGGTGGCATGGACGTCGGACGGCGTCATCCCGGTCTGCAGCGGCGCCAATTGAGTCGGCACATGGATGCCGACCTTGACCTTCATCGCCGAGATTTCGGCCAGCACGGTCCCAAGCAGGTCCATGACGTGCGCGGGCTTGATGGTGCCGCCGCGCTTGTTGAGAAGGACGACCCCCATGGGAATGGACAGGGCGGGGTTGCCGTCGGCCAACCCTTTGAGATCGGTCAGCAGGCCAAAGGCGTTCTCGTAGGTGTCCGCCGGCCGGCGGGCCGGGATGACCGCGGGGTGGGGCACCGGATCGGTGATCCCCAGTGCGGCACGGATCAGTTCCAGGTCGTTGACCATGCTGAGCGCGATCCGCATGACGTCATTGGGGGCGGTGGGCGGCAGGCCCAGTCCGTCGATCTGCAGTTCGGCGCGGCGCAGCGCGATGAAATTGTCGGTGGGGCTCTTGGGCGAGGTGCCCCGCGGCACGGGCGCCACGGGCGGGTTGCCGAACACCGGCCGCAGGTCCTTGAGCCCGGCCAGCATCTTTTCGATGAACAGCTTGACGTCCTCGGGCTGGACCTCGCGGACGGGAATCTCGGGGACGGGCTGCAGCGGCAGGCCGTTGAGCTGGCGCAGCGCCTGCACCTTCAGCAGGACCTCGCGAGCCTTCTGCAGCACGTGCCGGGGCGAGCGCGGGGTCAGCGGCGGCGCCTGCGGGTCGGCCGCCGGCATGGTGCCGTTGGCATCGTGGAAGGCCGCCAACTGGGCGTTCACCGCCTCGATGGCCTGATAGGTGTCGGTGGGGGTGGACGCGGCCACCGCTGTGGCCCAGAACGCCACCAGCAGGGTGGCGAGGACGCCCGCAATCGCCCCTGGGGCGCGCACCACTGCCATGGCCGGAGTTCCTCCACGAAAACGCGCGCACTTTATCTGCTGGCGGGGCCCATGTCCAACCTGCCACCAAGCGCGCCAGGAGCCCAGCAATGGGCGTGCCAGACAAGAATGCGGGCTGTTCTAAACGCAGGGTGACACCTTCCCCGATGATCTATGCCGATTCAGGGCGGCGGCAGGGCAGGGGCGAGCAGTGGCTTGGAAAATGACGATATGGAGACGGCCATTTCTCGGCGGTGTTGCCAACGCCGACCTAGCTCAGGGGCGCAGTGCAGGCGTAGCGTGGGTCGGCGAGACCGCCGGCGCCACGGTTCTGGGCTCTTTCAGCCGCCGTCGTTTCACGCCTGGCCTAGGGTGCGTTCCGCAAGGTGAAATGGAAGGAAGCCCCGCTTCCTTCCTCGGACTCCACCCAGATGCGCCCGCCGTGCTGTTCCACGATGCGTTTGCATATGGCCAGGCCCATGCCGGTGCCGGGGAAGGCCTGGCCGGCATGCAGGCGCTGGAAGATGACGAATATCCGCTCGTGGTAGTCGGGGGCGATGCCGATGCCGTTGTCGGCCACCGACACCGTCCACCAGTCGCCCTCGCGCCGAGCCGATATGCGCACCTGCGGCGACTGTCCCGGGCAGGAAAACTTCACCGAGTTGCCCAGCAGGTTCTGGAACAACTCCATCAACTGGATGCGGTCTCCCAGCACCACGGGCATCGCATCGACCTCGACCGTGGCCTGGCGCTCTTCAAGAAGGGTGTGCAGATTGTCGATGGCGGCGGCGACCACCTCGGCCAGCGGGGCGGGTTCGCAGACGACGGGGCGGTTGCTCATGCGCGAATAGGACAAGAGGTCGTTGACCAGATCGCTCATCCTCTGGGCGGCGTCTGTCATGAACTTGAGGTAATCGCGCCCCTCGTCGTCCAGAGCGGGCCCCAGCCGGCGGGCCAGCAGCTGCGAGAATGACACCACCGAGCGCACCGGCTCTTGCAGGTCGTGCGAGGCGACGTAGGCGAACCGCTCCAACTCGGTGTTGGAGCGGGTCAGCTGGTCGACCGTGTGCCGCAGCTGTTCCTCGGCCTCCTTGCGCTCCGTGATGTCGATGAAGGTGGCGACCACGCCGGCCGCGCCGTCCTCGGCGGGCAGCGGGGTCACGTAGACTTCGGCGGGAAAGGCGCTCCCATCCTTGCGGCGCAGGGTCATCTCGCGGCGGGTCGGGGCATCGCTGTCCGGCTCCAGCTTGCCTTCCAGCCCGGCCACGTCTACCAGGCGGCGGCCGACCAGCTCGCTTTCCTCGCAGCCGAGAATGGCTTGGGCCGCAGGGTTGGCGAAGGTCACCACCCCTGCCGGGTCCAGGCCGCAGACGCCTTCGCCGACCGCCTCGAGGATCTGCCGGGTGCGCTTGCTCTGGCCGCGCAGCGCCTGCTCGGACCGCTGGCGGGCCATGGCCGCGCCGATGATGGCCGCCACCCCCAGCAAGGCCTCCAGCAGATGGGCCGGGGCCGGATCCGAGCCTTCGAAGGCGACCGCCATCACCGACTCGATCTGGCCGCGCACCGCCACCGGCAGCAGGATCCACAGGGAAGGCGGCGGCCCCGCGCCCCCTTCCTGGGCCATGAAGCCGGTGTCGAGGACCTGGCCTGCGGCGATGGCGATCATGTGGCGGTCGGCGGTCGGAACGCGGTCGGGAACCGCCGGAAGATCCGTGCCGGATCGGCCGAGAAACAGAACGGCGTCAGCACCGAAGGACGCCCCGACGATCTGCCGTGCCTCGTCGTAGATGTCGGACCGACCCAGGATGCCGGCCACGTACTGGGCGGTCCGCATGAAGGCGCGGGCGCAGTTTTCGGGGGTGAAGGACCGCTTCATGGGACGCCTCCGTCTCCCATGGGGCGCAGGAAGAGATGGTCCATGAAGACCTCGTCGAAGTGGGGGACCATCGACAGGTTGACCAGACGGGCCAGGCGGCGGATTGCGGCCAGGTTGTCCTCGGCGGCGGGGGACAGCAGCAGGTCCAGCGCTCCGGCCAGGGCGGCGTTGCCCGCCATGCGGAAGCGCTCGGGCGGAAGGGCGGGCAGCAACCCGATGCGCATGGCGTTGGCGAAACCCAGGCTGTCGCCGAAGGCCCCGGCCAGCAGGACGGTGGCCAGGCCGTCCACCGGCACCTCGGCCAGCCGGCACAGGGTTTCCAGCCCCGCACCGATGGCGGCCTTGGCGCGCTGAAGCTTGTCCAGGTCGGCCTTGCCAATGGTGAAACGGCGGTCCCGAACCGGGATCTCCAGAGGCGATACCCGCGGTCGGCCCACCGCGTCAAGGTCGCCGCACGCCCGCAACTCGCCGAGCAGGTCGATCAGGCCCGACCCGCACAGGCCCGTCGGCGGCACATTGTCGATGGTGTCGGCCAGCCAGCCACCGTTCTCGTCGCGGCGCAGCCGCTGGACGGCTCCCGGCCCGGCGGCCACGCCGCAGCCAATGCCGACCCCTTCGAAGGCCGGGCCGCCGGCCGCCGCCGATATCCACAGGGTGCGGCCGTCCCACAGCCCCATTTCGGAATTGGTTCCGAAATCGATCAACATGGCCGGAGGCTCGAGGTCCGTCAGTCGGGTATGAACGACCCCCAGCGCCAGGTCCGAGCCGACGAACCCCCCGAGTGCGGGCACCAGCGCGATATCGGTATCGGCATTCAGCTCCAGCGCCTCGGCCAAGCCGGCAGGGGGAGCCATTTCCTGTCCGGCCGGCCGGTTCCAGCCGGACGGCAGCAGCAGCGGCCGCGGGTCGGCCCCGGCAAGCAGGATCAGCATCGCCGTGTTGCCCACTATGCGCAGGCGTTCCACGAAGCGCAGGGGCAACCCCTCGCCGCGCGACAGGTCGCGCAATCCGTCGCGGATGGCGCTTTCCACCAGCGTCTTCAGCAGCCGGCCTTCCCCCGGCGCGGTGGCGGCACGGTGCAGGCGCCCCACAACATCCGAACTGATGTCCAGTTGGGGATTGGGGGCCGAGCGGACGGCAAGGCGTCGGCCGCTGCCGAGGTCGCAGGCGGCCAGGGTGATCGTGGTGGTTCCCAGGTCGACCGCTATCCCCAGCCGTTGCCGTCCACCCACCGGCGCCAGGGCATAGGCCGGCCGATAGGGAGTGAGCAGCGGACTGCGCCATGGGGTTGGCCGGGCTTGGCATAACACCGTCACATCCAGGCTGGTGGCCGGGATCACCTGACAGGCGAGACGCACGCCCTCGGCCAGCGTGGCCTCGTCCAGATGCAATCGCTCGGCGTCGGTGACCCGTCCGCCATCGCCGCTGTCTATCCGGATGCGGCACAGCCCGCAGGCGCCCAGTCCGTTGCAGGCAGACCGCACCCTGAGGGCGCTGGTGTTGAGGATGTCGCGCAGCGAAACGCCGGGATTGAAGGTCACCTGCCGGACGGATTGGTCAAGTTCCCCCTCGCAACGGGCGCCGATCTGGCAGACCCCGCCCGTCATGAGGCGTGCCCGCGTTCCCCGCGCCAGCCTTGGGCCGCCGCCACCAGCGCGGCAACGTTGGCCGGGAGTGCCTCGGGGGGGATCTCGCACCCTGACGACAGGATGAACCCGCCGCGGCCATGGAAGCGCGCCAGAAGGCTGTTGGCGGCCACGGTGATGTCGTCAGGACGGTCGACCACAAAACTGAGGGGCTTGACCGTACCGTCCAGGCATAGGCGATCGTCGCCCAAACCGGCCAGCAGCGCGTCCAGGTCGATGCAATAGTCGACGTTGCCGATATCCACGCCGACACGGGAATAGTAGGGGATGATCGGGGCGGAGCGGCCGGCCACATGCAGCCAGTTCGCCAGGGCGCCGGCCCGGCGAAAGGCCTCGCACAACTGGCTGACGCGGGGCCCCAGCATCTCTCGGAACAGGCCGGCCGGCACCACCTCGGGGCAGGCGGCGGGATCGAAGATCATCACCACGTCCGCCCCGGCCGCCAGTTGCGCCTCGCCGAAGGCCTGGGCAAGGCGGGTGGCAAAATCCAGCAGTGAAAGGAACCGCTCTGGCTGGTCTGCCGCCAGGAACAGCGCGGCCTCCATCCCCAGGAACTGGACGGCCAGGGTCATGGGGCCCTGCACCAGGCCGATCACCGCCGCCCCCTGGCCGACGGAGGTTCGCAGCATGGAAACCATCTCCAGCACCTGTGGCATGCGCCCCGCTTCGCGCGGATCAGGAACCGGCAGGCGGGTGAAGTCTGCGTCGGCAGCCAGCGGCGGTCGCGACACGGCGGGATAGATGCCGGGCGTGGCGGTGACCTCGCCGCCCAGCGCATGCGGCTCGACGGTGAGGTCCAGAACGGCGAACACCGCGTCGCCCCCATAGGCCCGCCAGGCCGCAGCCTGGCAGCGCGCCGCGGTCGCCGACGAGGCCACATAGTCGTCGAGGGTCAAGCCCGCCGCCTTTGCCGCATGGGCAAAGATTTGCGGCACCACGGGCGGGCGGTCGCAGGGTTGGCGTCGAATGGTCCGGCAGAGCCGGTCAATGGGCTGCATCGGCCACCCCCGGCAGTTGCCCGATGTAGTGGACGGCGTCGAAGGCGGTCTGGCCAACGTAGTCCACGTCCAATGCTTCGGCCGAGCACTGCTTGAGTGCGGCACCGCCGGCCAGAACGCGGACCTGGCCTAGTCCGGCGGCGACAAGAGCCGGCCTTACGGTGCGCACCAGCGGCACGATGCTGGAAATCAGCCCGCTGATGCAAAGCGCCGAAGCACCGCTTTCGCGCACAGCCTGGACGACTGAGGCCACCGAGGCATCCTTGCCGCAATCCACCACCCGCACCCGAGACCCGGCCAGCAGGATCTTCAGAATGGATTTGCCGATGTCGTGGATGTCGCCTTCCAAGACCGCGGTGACCACCGTGGTCCGCGGGTCGGGAATGTCGATGTCCGCCGGGAACAGCTGGTGGATGACGCCCACCACGGCACGCCCCGCCAGCATGATTTCCAGGAGGTTGAACTGCTCCGCGGTGCATTTGCGGTCGAGTGCCGCCATGGCGACCTCGATGCCCTCGCTGACGATGTCAAGCGGACGACAGCCGTTCCCCATGAGTTCCGAGACCAGGGCCAAGGAGCGCTCGCGATCGCCTTCGATGAGTGCCGCCACCAAAGCATCGAATTGTCTACGCATCGGCAAAGCCCCGCGGCTGAACTCGCTGACCGGCGCAGTGGAACGCGCAAGCGAACAAAGGCAACGCCGGAAAGGGACGGGAACGACTTCGCCGTGACGTGAACGTCGCCATCCCCATGCGGGCGATTGTCACATGAAGTTTATCACCCCAGGGGTGAGGTGCGCTATACCGAAGGTATGCCGCCGGCCTGGGCGCGGCGATCTTCGGCGTCGGCCACGACGATGTCACGGTGACTTCCCAGCCGGGCTCCGGCAGATTGAATACGTGGGGATCGGCCCCGGCGACCATGGAGGCGGAATTACCGCGGCGGGAGGACAGGGATGGACCGGCAGGCCCATTGGCAAGGCGTGTACGAAAGCAAGTCGGAAACCGAGGTCAGCTGGTTCCAGGACAGCCCGACGGTGTCGCTGGCGCTGATCGCCGAGACCGGCCTGCCGTCGGATGCGCGGATGATCGACGTGGGCGGCGGCGCCTCGCGGCTGGTCGATCAATTGGTGGGGCAGGGCTGGCGGTCGATCACCGTGCTCGACATCGCCGCGGCGGCGCTTGAGATGGCGCGCCGGCGCCTCGGCGAGCGGGCCGGCCTGGTCGACTGGGTGGTCGCCGACGTGACGCGGTGGTCGCCGCCCGGGCAGTTCGACCTGTGGCACGACCGCGCCGTCTTCCATTTCCTGACCGACCCGGCCGACCGCGCCGCCTATGCCGCGGTCATGGCCGCCGCGGTGCCGGGCGGTGGCCATGCGATCATCGGCACCTTCGCTCCCGACGGCCCCGAGCGCTGCAGCGGGCTGCCGATCTGCCGCTACGGCGCAGACGGCCTTGCCGCCGAATTCGCCGGCCACTTCGACCTCGCCGATGCCAGGACGGAAGACCACCTGACCCCGGCGGGCAAGGTCCAGCGCTTCCAGTTCTGCCGGCTGCAAAGGCGCTGATCAGCCGCCGGCCCTACAGGTCGAGAAGCGAACGCAGCTTGTCTTGCGAGCCGAGCAGCAGCGAGCATTGATCCCCCGGTGTCGGGCGGCCGAGCAGGTAGCCCTGGAGGAAATCGCACCGGTGGTCGAGCAGGAACCGGATCTGGCCTTCCGTTTCCACCCCCTCGGCCACCACCTTGAGGCCGAGATTGTGCGCCAGCGCCAGGGTGGCGGCGCTGATGGCGGCGTCGTCGCTGTCCGTTTCGATGTCGTGGACGAAGCTGCGATCCAGCTTCAGCAGGTGCACCGGCAGCAGCTTGAGATAGGCCAGCGACGAATAGCCGGTGCCGAAATCGTCGATGGCGAGGCTGATGCCGAGGTCGCGCAATGCCCTCAGTTGGTCGATGGCCTGTTCGGGGTTGTTCATGGCCACCGATTCGGTCACCTCCAACTCCAGTTCCCCGGGGCCGATGCCGTGCCGGTCCATGGTCTGCCGAACCAGGTCGACCAGTCCGGGCGAGCGCAGCTGGTGGGCGGACAGATTGACCGCGACGCGCAAGCCGCCAAAGCTGTCCTTGCGCCACGCCGCCAATTGGCGGCACGCCTCGTCCAGCACCCAGGCTCCGAGGTCCTCGATCAGGCCGGTCTCCTCGGCGATGGGGATGAAGCCTGCCGGCGACAGCAGCCCGCGCTCGGGATGGCGCCAGCGGACCAACGCCTCGAAACTGCAGATCCGGCTGTCGGCGGTGCAAAGTTGGGGCTGGTAGTGGACCTCGAACTGTTTGTCCACCAGCGCCTTTCTCAAGTCCAGCTCCACCCGGACGCGCTCCACCGTGGCTTCGTTCATGGCGGTGCTGAAAAACTGGTAATTGTTCTTGCCGTTCGATTTGGCGTGATACATGGCCAGGTCGGCGTTCTTCAGCAGCTCCGCTGGGTTTTCGCCGTCCATGGGAAAAACGCTGATCCCGATGCTGGGGGTCGAGCGCATTTCGTAGCCCTCGAAGTCATAGGGCGCATTCAGGTCTTCCAGGATCTTGGTGGCGATGTGCACGCCCACCTTCAGGCCCGACCGGATGCGGGTCAGCACCACGACGAATTCGTCGCCGCCCAGGCGGGCGACGATGTCGCTTTCGCGGATGCCCTCGCTCAGTCGCCTCGCCACCTGGACCAACAGTGCGTCGCCGGCCTGGTGGCCGAGGGTGTCGTTGATCAGCTTGAAGCGGTCCATGTCGATCAGCATGACGGCGACCTGGGTGCCGTCGCGCTGGGCCGATACCAGGGCCTGCTCCATGCGTTCCTGCAGGGCAAAGCGGTTGAACAGGCCGGTCAAGGGATCGTAGCGGGCCAGCCGTTCCATCCGTTCCTCGGCCGCCTTGCGCTCGCTGATGTCGGAGAAGCTGGCGACGTAATGGGTCACCGCCCCGGCGTTGTCGCGCACCGCGGAAATAGAGGTCCACTTCGGGTAGACGGAGCCGTCCTTCCGGCGGTCCCACAATTCGCCCTGCCAATAGTCCATCTCGGCCAGGGAAGCCCACATCACCTGGTAGGTCTCGCACGGGGTGTTGCCCGAGGCGAGCAGCTTGGGATCGTGCCCGCGCACATCCTCGGGGCTGTAGCCGGTCAGCTTGGTGAAGGCCAGGTTGACCTCGATGATGCGGTTGTCGTGGTCGGTGACGATGATCGCGTCGCCCAGGTGCTCGAAAAGCTTCGCGTAGAGACGGATCCGCTCCTGTGCCGCGGATTGCTCGGTGATGTCTTGCAAGGTCCCGCGTGAGCGCAGCGGCCATCCCTTGGCATCAAAGTCGGTCTCGCCGCGCTCGTGGACGTGCTTGATGCGGCCGTCCGCCGTGCGCAGGCGATAGACGATGCTGTATGGCTCGCGCGCCTGCAGCGACCGGGCCCAGGCGACGGTGACCGTCTCGCGGTCATCCGGGTGGATCACCGCGAGGAACGCCGTCAAGTTGGCGCCATTGGTCTCATCGAGTTCGGTTATGCGGAAGATCCCGTTGGACCACGTCAGGTGGTTGGTCAGCACGTCAAGTTCCCAACTGCCGATCTTCGCAATCCGCTGTGCTTCGTCCAGGCGGTCGGTCTTTTCCTTCAGCAGGTTTTCGGCAAGCTTCCTGGACGTTATGTCGCGAGAGGAGGCGTAGAGGTATTTGCGTCCGTCGATCTCGATCCCGTTGGCATTGATTTCCGCGCTGAAGATCGAGCCGTCCTTTCGACGGTGCAGGGTCTCGAATGTCGCCCCGTTGTCGAAGAGCGCCTGGAACTTGGCATGCAGTTCTTCCCGGGAATGGGCCGCGTCCCAGTCGGTGAAGTCGAGATTTGCGGCCTCGTCCGGCGTGTAGCCGAGCATTCGGGCAAATGATTCGCTGCACAAGATGACGTGTCCGTTCTCGTCGAGAACGTGGATGCCGTCACTGGCGGTGTCCAATACGGTCTTGAGGCGCTTCTCGCTGCTTTGCAGCGCCGTGTGGGCCGCCTTGCGTTCGGTGATGTCGCGGAAGAAGCCGGCCATGTACGGCTGCCCGTCGATCTCGACGGGAACGACGCTGACATCGGCGGAGAAGACCGAGCCGTCATTGCGCTGCACCGGTTGCTCGACCACCTTGACCTCGCCCCGGGCCTGGCGCAGGAACCCTTCGATCACCCGGGGCATTTCCGCTTTGGGATGAATGTCGTCCACCCCCAGTTGCAGCATTTCTTCGCGGCTGTAGCCGAGCATCGAGCAGATGGTGTCGTTGACGTCGACGAACCGGCGGGTGTTGACGTCGGCAAGAATGATTCCGTCCGTCGCCCCGTTGAAAATGGCCTGCATGCGAGTTTTCTGCTCGTGATGCGCCACCAGGGCCTTCTTGTAGTCTGTGGTATCGCTGACGATGCCGCTCCACTCGCTGCCGCCACCCGGCAGCGGCGTCGGTTCCGACGAGATGCGTATCCACCGAAGCTCGCCGCGCACCAGGAAGCGGCCTTCCCAAAAGAAGGGCGTGAGCGCCTGGCGGGCGCGCTCGTTCGCCTGGACCAGTCCAGCCAGGTCGTCGGGGTGGACCGACGCAAAGGCCAACCCGGAGTCAGTCAACAGGTCGTGGCCATTGATGCCAAGAATCTGGCACAGGCGTGCGCTGACATAAGTGAATGCCATTTCGCCCGCGGCGTTGAACCGCAGGGTGTAAAGGCCGTCCGGGATGCAGCGGACCAGCCGCTCGAACTGACGCTCTGAATTCTTTGGAGGATCTGGGGCGTTGCGTGCTTTAGCCATGACCAGACACCGCGCAAGAAAAACGATGGGGTCTTCAGTTTCCTGCTGGTGCCAGGTCCTTCGTCGCTCCGTCCGTCCAACCGCCATCTACGGACGTAAGCTGGTTGAACCAGTCAATAGTGTGTTTGACCGTAGATTGGGCGCGCCGCCCGTTCAAGTGAGAAGTTATGCCTTATGGCCTATGCTTACGGCGGTTGGAAGGGGGGCGCCGGCCTGCGTCATCCTTGCTGATCCCGTTTCAGCCACTCGGTCAGCGCCATGAACGCCTCCACCGCGCAGGCGACTGCCGCCTGCTGGGCCTGCGGCCGCGACCCGGCGCGCTCGACCGCCCGGGCGATGAAGGCGCGCCAGTGGGGCCCGGCGTGGTCGCCGTGGAAATTGTGGAACGAGGTGGCGGTCTCCTGCAGTGGCCCCAGGCAATGGGCCACGCGCCTGAGCACGATCTGGCCGCCGAGGGTCGCGCCCTCGAGGACATAGAAGAAGCCGAGGGCCGCATCCGCATCGGCCACCCCCGGCACCTCCTCGCAGAGGGGCAGCCGCTCGATCTCGTCCTTGCCCATTCCCAGGTTCTCGAGGTCGCGGAACAGCGCGGGCGTCTTCGGCACCACGCCCAGCGTCGTCGCCACGTCGGCGTGGCGCGTGAAGACCAGGTCCTCGGCGGGGCGATAGAAGCCGTAAAGGGCCGCCAGCGCGCGGCGGTATTCCGGCACGCTGACCCGGCCCTCGTTCAGGGGCGCCATCAGCGGCGTCGTCTTGATCCCGTCGTGCAGCGAGCGCGTGGCGTCGCGCAACAGGCCGGCAAGATTGACGCTGCCGGTGCTTGCCTGCTCCGGGGCGCCGTGGCCGGCCCCGGGCAGCTGGAAGCATACGGTGGTCCCGATGAAGGGTGTCGAGGTCAGCCAGATCCGGCCACCCAGGCGCTCGATGATGCGCCGGCACAAGGTCAGGCCCATGCCGACGCCGTTGCCGTCGTGGTCGTTGGGATGAAGCCGCTCGAACAGGCCGAACACCCTCTCGTGGAATTCGGACTCGATGCCGATGCCGTTGTCGGTCACCGAGATGATCCAGTCGGCCTCGTGCGCTTCCGCCCAGATGCGGATGTCGGGCCGGCGGTCCTGCGACCGATAGGTCAGCGCGTTGTCGATCAGCCGCTCGAACACGAACTGCAGGGCGCGCGCATCGCCGCTGACCACCGGCAGCTCGCCCAGGACCCGGATGTTGGCCTGGTGCTGGGCGACCACCGACGACAGGGCGGCTTCGGCCGCGGCGACGGCGGCGGCCAGGGGAACCGGCAGCACCTTGTCGGCGACGTGGCCGAACTCGGAATAGTCCAGCAGCCCCCGCAACCGGGTGTCCATGCTGCGGGCGTTGCCGCGGATGTCGGCGACGATGTCCTGGATCTGGGCGTACTGCTCGTCGCTGCAGCGCCGGCGCAACAGGTCGCAGCCGATCGAGATGCGCCGGGGCGCCTCGCGCAGGTGGTGGGACGACACCCACAAGAAGCGCTCGACCTCGCTGTTGAGGTCGCGGATGCGCCGGTTCTGGCGAAGGATGACCTTCGAGATGGCGGTGCCGAAGATCGAGGCGACATGAAGTTCCTGGGGCAGCCAGCGGGCGGAATGGCCGTGGACCTGCTCGATCCAGCGGTCGAACGAGCGCCGCGGCAGCCAGGTGGCGCCATCCGGCGACAAGGTCTTTTCCGGCCGGCCGCCCCACTGGACTTCCCGGACCAGTTCGGGGCGGAACCACAAGATCGCCTGGCGGCGGTCCTCGCCGAGGAAGGCCACCAGCACGCCGCTGGCCACCGACGCGTAGGCGGCGAAGGCGGGATAGATCGACGATATGCAATCGGTGTGGACCAGCGGCGCCGGTGAATACGCCCGCAGCCATTCCAGCAGATGGACGATCTCGTCGGCGGGCGGCGTGTCGCCGGCGGTGCGGAAGTGCAGGGCGTGGTTGTCGTCCTCGGAGACGATGGCGCCGCCGCTGCAGCCCTCGAACATCTCGGCCACCGTCAGCGGCGGGGCGAACAGGGCGTCCATGGCGTCGGGGGCGCCGGCCAGCTTGTTGAGGAACAGGTTGAGCCGCGCGGTATGGCGTCCCAGTACCTGGGTGTCCTCGGCGATCAGCAGGGCGCCCAGCCGCAAGGCGAAGGCGTCCACCGCCGCCACCACCAGGTCGCGCACCACCGGGGCGACGGCCAGCGGGGTGCGGTGGTGCCCGACCAGCAGTCCCCACAGCGACCCGCCCACCATGATCGACACCGCCATGGCCCCGTCGACGCCGAGATTGCGCTGGTACAGGGTGTGGATGGGCGAGACGGCGCGCAGGCTGCTGAAGGTGAGGTCGAACGGCTCGCCGGTGCCGGGGGCGGACGGCGGAGACAACTCGACGCGCTCATGCTCGCGCGATGGAGTCCAGCGGGCGTGGACGCGGCAGTACAGGGCGCGCGCCTGGGCCGGGATGTCCGAGGCCGGGAAATGCAGTCCCAGCAGCGACTGGTCCCAGTCGGGGGCGAGCGCCTCGGCGATCACCTCGCCGTGGCCGGCCTCGCTGAACCGATAGAGCAGGATGCGGTCGAAGCCGGTCGCCGAGCGCACCTGCCCGACCAGCAGGGCGGCAAGGTCATCCATGCCCGCCGCAGTGCCGAACCGGCGGACGATCGCGGCCAGCCGGCTGGGCACGGTGGCGGCCGTGCCGTCGCCGGGGGCAGGCTCGGCGATCTCGAATTCCAGCCCCAGGCACGCGCCGGCCCGGAAGCAATGAATGTGGCGCGGCCCCAGCCCGGGCAGGTCGACGGTTTGGGCGCTCTCGTCTGCTTCGGCCTGGTCACGCAAGTCGGCCAGCAGGCGGGCGGCCGGCGCCGGCAGCCAGTCGAACGGGCGCGTGCGGTCGAATCCCGGGCATGCCTTGCCCACATTGTCGCTGGCCGCCAGCAGGGTCGTTCCGTCGGCGGCGAACACCAGCACCACCCCATGGCCCTGGATGGCGCCCGGTGCGTGGATCGGTTCCCGGGCACAGGTGTCCTCGGCCAGATGGATTGCGGTTTCCAGGCCGTTGTCGGCGAATTGCGACATGTCGATTGTATTCCTCCCCGGCCCGGCGGGCGGGGCGTGTCAGCAGATGGCGTCAATCGCAATGTTCCATGCCGACCCCATCGGATGAAACCCCTACTTGAGGACGGCGTAAAAGTACTCTCCCCTGTCAAAATCCGGCGACCGCGCTGGTCAGCACCCTGATCAGCTCGGCCTGCCGGTTGACGTCGGTCTTCTGGAACAGGCGCTTCAGATAGGTGCGGGCGGTGCTGACGGTGATGCCGCCGGCGTCGGCCGCCTGCCGGATGTCCAGCCCCGACGCCAGGGCCTGGGCCAGCCGAGCCTCGGACGGGGTCAGCCCGAACAGCTCGCACAGCGCCTCGACCGGCAGTGCCGACCGCGCGTCGATTTCGCGCACGAACACCAGTACCGCCGACGCCGCCCCCTCGTCGGCCGCTTCGATGAGCGCCGAGAAGCGCTTGCCGTCGTGGTCGCTCAGGCCAACCACCCGGGCGTCGCCGTCCCCTCGGGTCGCCTCGGCGGCGCGGTGCAGGGCGGCGGTTCCGGCGGAGGTGACAGCGCGGCAGGTGCCGCCGCCGTCCAGCCGCAGCACCTGCGCCGCCGCCAGCATCTGCGCCCCCGAGCGGTTCATGAAGACGCAGCGGTGCCGGCCGTCCAGCGCGATGGTGGCGAAAGGAAGCCGGTTGAGCGCCGCCATGGCCGGATTGTCGCCGGCGGGACCGGCCGCCTTCAGCGCGTCGCGGATGCCCTGGACCAGCAGCTCGGTGGAGCAGGGCTTGGTGAAGAAGCGGAACACTCCGATGCGGTTGATGGCATCCAGCGCCGAGCCCATGTCGCCGGTGCCGGTCAGCACGATGCAAGGGGCGCGCGACCCGGCCGCGGCCAGGCGCTCCAGCAGGTCCAGGCCGCCCAGCCGGGGCATGCGCAGGTCGGCGACCACGACATCGAAGGGCCGCTCGGTCGCCAGTCGAAGCGCCGTCATGGGCGAGGTCTCGAACACCATGTCCCATTCGCCGGCGCGCATGTCGAGCGCACGGCGCAGGCCGTCGAGAACGGCGGGCTCGTCGTCGACGAACAGGATGCGGGGCGGCGGTCTGGCCAAGGGGCACGCTCCCAGACGATTGTCATAGGGTTTGCACCACCCCGGCGCCGCCCGCAAGCCCCGCGTGCCTTTGGGGGTATCCCCAAACGAGGGTGGTGCAAGGCCCAAGAGGGCTGTACTGTTGGCCTGGGCCCACACCTTCAGGAGGCCAAGGCGGGCATGAGCGGATCGATGCCATCGGCAAGGCCACGCGTGCTGTTCGTCGATGACGACCCGTCCGTACTGGCAGGACTGCAGCGCAGCCTTCACGAACACGCGGACGAGTGGGACATGCTGTTCGCCGGCAGCGGCGCCCAGGCCCTGGCGATGATGGCCGAGTCGCCCGTCGACGTGGTGATCGCCGACATGCGCATGCCGGTGATGGACGGCGCCACCCTGCTGGACCAGGTCCGCCGCCTCAATCCCAAGGCGGCGCGCATCATCCTGTCGGGGTTCACCGACAGCCTGGCGCTCAACCGCAGCATCGGGCCGGCCCACCAGTACTTCCAGAAGCCCTGTTCGACCCAGGTCCTGGCCGAGGCAATCCGCCGCACCATCGCCGTGCGCGCCATATTGAGCACCGACACGCTGCTGGAACTGGTGGCCGGCACCCGCATGCTGGACAGCTCGCCGCGGGCGGTGGCGGCCCTGATCCGCGAACTGCAGTCGCCGCGCGGCTCGGCGGCCGAGGCGGCCCGCATCGTCGCCTCGGACGTGGGCATGACCGCGCAGGTGCTCAAATTGGTCAATTCGGGCTTCTTCGGCATGTCGCGGCCGGTGGGCGACCTGCTGCAGGCGGTGCGCCTGCTCGGCTTCGACACCCTGGGGGCCGTGGTGGTGCTGGCCAACCTGTTCGAGGGCTTCCGCACCCGGGACCTGCCGGCCGGCGCCCTGGACCGCCTGGCCCGCTTCAGCCTGGAGGTGGGGGAGCTGGCGCGGCGCATCGCCGTGGCCGAGAACCTGCCCGCCCTGCAGATCGAGCAGGCCCGTTGCGCCGGCATGCTGGCCCATGTGGGCACGCTGATCCTGCTCACCCGCCGCCCGCATGAGGTCGAGCGCATCCACGAGATGCTCGACAGCGGGGTGGGCACCGTCGTGTCGTGCGAGCGCGATGCCTTCGGGGCCACCCATGCCGAGGTCGGCGCCTCGCTGCTGAGCCTGTGGGGGTTCTCCGACCCGGTGGTCGAGGCGGTCTTGTACCACCACGCCCCATCGGCCTGTACCTGTCCCTCCAAGCCCCGCATGTCGCCGATCACCGCCGTCCATGCCGCCCAGCACCTGGCCAAGCCGGTGCCGACGGGCGCCGATGTCGAGGAATGGCAGATGCGGGGCCTGGACGCCGCCTATCTCCGCGACCTCGGTCTCGACGGGCACGTGGCGCGGTGGGCGGCCCTGGCCGACGACCTCGACCGCTTCCGTCCCTGAGGTCAGCCCGGCGGCGGGAACAGCAGGCGTACCCAGGTGCCCGTGCCGACGCTGCTGTCGAGCTCCAGGGTGCCGCCGTGCATCTCGATCAGCGACTTGACGATCGGCAGCCCGAGCCCCGTTCCCTTGTGGGCCAGCTGCATGTCGTTGTCGGCCTGCCGGAACGGTTCCAGCACCCGGGCGAAATCGGCCGGGGCGATGCCGACGCCGGTGTCGGCCACGGCCAGGGTCAGGCCGCCGTCGGCGCGCCGTTCGGTGACGATCGTCACCGTGCCGCCGGGCGGGGTGAACTTGATGGCGTTGGACAAGAGGTTCAGCAGCATCTGCTTGACCAGCCGTTCGTCGGCGGTCAGGCCGGGCAGCGCCTCGGCCAGGCGGGTGCGAAGGGCGAGGTGGCTGTCCCTGGCCATTCCCGACAGCAGGACCGAGATCCGCTCGGCCAGGGCGTTGAGGTCGAAGGTCGAGGCGTGCAGTTCCAGCCGTCCCGCTTCGATCTTGGACAGGTCGAGGATGTCGTTGACCATGTTGAGAAGATGGGCGCCGGCAGCGCGGATGGCGCCCAGGCCCTCGCGCTGGCGGGCCGAGACCTGCCCGTACATCCCCATCTCGATCGCTTCCGAGAAGCCGAGCACGGCGTTGAGCGGGGTGCGCAGTTCGTGGCTCATATGGGCAAGGAAGCGCGACTTGGCCCGGTCGCTCTCCTCCAGGCGGGCGTTCAGGTTCCGGATGGTACGCATCTGCCGCAAGATGACGTCGTTGAGCGCAGTCCTGAGCGACAGCGCGATATCGGTCTTCCAGGTCGGCCATGGGCGCGAGTGCCCGCGCAATTCCTCGGTCCAGCGGGCGAACGACCGCCTGGGCAGGTAGTCGCCGGCCTGCTTGCGCCGCTCGACGGTCGCCGGACTGGCGCCGCCCCACACCACCGTGCGCGCCATTTCCGGGCGGAACCACATGATGATGTGGCGGCCGTCCTCGCCGACGGCGATGGCCAGCACGCCCGAGGCGATGTCGGCGAACTTGGCGAATTCCGGCATGATTTCCGCAGTGCGGTCGGTGGCGAATACGCCTTCCACCATCCGCTGGCGACAGATGCCGGCCAGGCGGACCACCGCTTCGGCATCGGGGGCGACGCCGACGGTCCGCACCTCCAGGCGTTCGGAACTGCCCGAGCCCTCGCGGTAGACCACCGCCGCGCCCGACGAGGCGAAGAAGATGTCGGTCAGCTTGACCTCGCCGTGGAGCAGCGGCGAGACGAAGTCGTCGGCGCCGGCGATCTGCTCGAGCAGCTTGGCGTGAAGCACCACGTGCCGGGCCCGGGCGTCGCGCTCCTCGGCGGTCTCGGCGGCGGCCAGGCGCATGGACAGGGCGGTGGTCATCGCCATGGCCATCCGCCGGGCCGGCATCGGCACCCGCCACCGCCCGCGATGGTGCCCGACCACCAGCCCCCACAGGCGGCCGTCGCTGAGGATGGACAGCGACATGGATCCGTCGACCCCCAGGTTCTGCTGGTATTGGCGATGGACGGGCGAGACGCTGCGCAGCTGGCACGGGGCCAGGTCGAAGGGCACGCCGGTGCGCGGGTCAAGCCCGGGCTCGACCGCGACCGCGGCATAGTCGCGCTCGGGGACGAACCGGCTGGGGCTGACCTTGTACATGGCGCGGGCCTGGGCGGGAATGTCGGCGGCGGGGAAGTGGAAGCCGACGAAGCTTTCATCCCAGTCGGCCACCTTGGATTCCGCCACCACCTCGCCGTTGCCGTCGCCGTCGAAGCGGTAGACCAGCACCCGCTCCATCCCCGTGCAGGCCCGGATGGCAGCGGCGGCGCAGTCGGACAAGGCCTCGAGGGTGGTGGCGCCGTTCATGTCGGCCAGCGCCTGGCCGATGGCGGTCAGCTGGGCCAGGGACACCTGGTCGTTGCCGGTCAGCGGTTCGATCTCGACGAACCGGGTGTCGGCCTGGTCGTGGACCTGGACGCAGGCGCCGTGGGGCAGGCCCGGACCGGGGGGCAAGGTGGCGCAGCCGGCGCCTGACCACGTGGGCAACAGATCGGAAATCCGGCGGCCGATGATCTCTTCGGACAGCGGCCCGACCATGCGGCGGTTGGCGCTGGCGGCCAGGACCACTCCGTCGGCCCCGCAGCACAACAGCACGCCATGGGGCTGGATGCATCCGGGTGTCCGGATGGGCTCTCGCTCGCAGGCGTCCGTCGTGCGGTGGGCGGTCACATCGAGCCCTCCGTCAATGGATGCTGAACGACCGCTGGACGGCGGCGGGAGCGTGTGCACACGGTTTCATCCGCGCCTCGATGACCGAGGCCGGCACGAAGATCTCGCCGGCGATGATGAGCTGCAGCGCCGCCTCGACCGACGCGATGCGGAAGGACTTGGGGATGTAGCCCGAAGCCCCGCAGGCGAACATCCGGCAGATGTCCTTGGGATCGTCGATGCGGGACAGCACGGCCACATGCCCCCCGTCGTGGCACTGCAGGGCCTTCAGCCCCGTCAACGGCGCCATGCCGGGCATGGCCGGCTCGACCACCACCAGGTCGAACGGGGTGTGCCCGCACGCCGCCAGGGTCGTGCCCCAGTCCGCCGCCTCGACGATGTGGGCAGTGGGGAATTTCGGGCGCAGGATGCGCGCCAGAGCGTCGCGCACGTGCCCCTGGTCATCGCATATGGCAATCTTCATGGCCGGCGTCCCTGGCTCGGGGTGGCATGCTCCTGCGGCTGACAGTCACGTTACCGGTGATCCGGACCTATGCATATCGGGCAAAACTACCTGTACGCCGGCCCTCCGAGACTGGTACGGTCCCTGGTCGAAAGTATTATGGCGTGCGCCTCGGCGCCCAGCCGGGAGACCACTGCCGATGTCCGCCAGGCCGAGCCCGGACGCATGTGACGCCGAAATCATCGAGGCGCCGGGGTGCATCCAGCCGCACGCGGCGCTGCTGTGCCTGGACGGCGCCACCTTCCAGGTCCTGGCCGCCAGTGCCAACCTGGCCGCGCTGGCGCCGGAGCTGGCCGACAATGCCTCCGAGCTGGTCGGGCTGCTGCCCGGCACGGTGGACGAGGCCGGGTGCGACCTCGTCGTGCCGGCTCGGATCTGCCCGCCCCATGGCGGCTGGGCCTTTGCCCACCGGCGCGGCGACGTGGTCCATGTGGAGATCGAGCCCCTGGCCGCCGAGGACCTGCAACCACGCATGCCGGTTCCCGGCCTGCACGCCGCGGTGGCCGCGCTGGGCGGCTGCGCCGGACCCGAGGAGGCCGCCGCCCTGCTGGCGCGCCATGTCCGGGCGATCACCGGCATGGAGCGGGTGCTGGTCTATCGCCTCGAGGACTCGGGCGACGGCGAGGTCGTGGCCGAAGCGGTCGCCGAGGGGCTGGACAGCTTCCTGCATTTCCATTTCCCCGCCGCCGACATCCCCGCCCGGGCGCGCGACCTGTATCGCCGCAGTCCGGCGCGCTTTGCGCCGTCGAGGGCCTACCGGCCCGTCGCCCTCGAGCCCGCCGTCCATCCCGGCACCGGGCAGCCCTTCGACATCGGCGCCTGCTTCTGCCGCAGCCTGTCGCCCGTTCACCGCGACTATCTCGCCAATCTCGGCGTCGACGGCAGCCTGTCGCTGTCCATCGTCGAGGATGGCCGCCTGTGGGGACTGGTCATCGGACACCATCGCCAGCCGCATCGGGTGCCGATCTTCGCCCGCCACCAGGCGTTGACCCTGGCCGCCGCCTTCGCCATCCATGTCGGCGCCACCGAAAGGGCGCGCGAACGCGACCTGCGCGCGCTTCACCAGGCGCTGCGCACCCAGTTCCTGCGCCGGGCGGAGGCCCGGGGCGACCTTTCCCGTCATCTGGTCGATCCCGCTTCCG
>JBLNBU010000254.1:0-6525 GCA_050260215.1 Actinomycetota bacterium | reverse complement strand
CGGGCGCATGGCCCGCGACGTCGAGGTCCTGCCCAGGCAGCAGCTGCCCCAGGAGCTGGCCAACCTGGCGGCCGGCCTGCCCCAGGCCGGCCGCCTGCTGCTGATCGGCGCCGACGGGCGGGCGCTGCTGCGCTCGGGGGAGGCCAACCTGGCCACCGAGTTCAGCGCCGCCGACCGCGTGTGGTTCAAGGAACACCTGGCCGGTGCCGGCCTGGTGGTCGGGCCGCTGATCGCCAGCCGCATCGACAACCGGCTGGTGTTCACCGTGTCGCGCCGCCTGGACGGCCCCGCCGGCTTCGCCGGGGCGGTGGCCGCGGCCATCGACGCCGACTATTTCGACACCTTCTACCGCAACCTGGGCCTGGGGCCCCACGGCAACACCTCGGTGGTCGACAGCGCCGGCCGCATCATCATGCGCCAGCCCGACCCCGCCGCTCATGTGGGCCGCTCCATCGCCGGGGGACCGCTGATGGCGGCACGCGAAGGGCGCCTGTCGGGCAGCCTGCGCGCCCACTCGCCGCTGGACGGGGTCGAGCGCATCGTCGCCTGGCGCACCCTGCCCGAGTTCGGCATCACCGTGTCCTGCGGCATCGCCATCGACGACGCCCTGGCCGACTGGCGGCGCAACGCCGCCCTGGTCGCCGCGGTGCTGGCGGTGATGATGGTGGCGCTGGCCGCCCTGTCGTGGCTGGCCTTCCGCTCGCTCGACCGCGAGGAGGCGGTGCTGGCCGGTCTGGAACGTGCCGTCGACGAACGCACCCAGGAAGCCATGGCCCAAGCCGAGGAAGCGCGCCGGGCCAATGCCAGCAAGACCCGCTTCCTGGCCGCCGCCAGCCATGACCTGCGCCAGCCGCTGCAGGCCGCCGGCATGTTCGTCGAGGTGCTGGCCGTCCGCCTCGAGGACGCGGGCCACATCCAGATCGTCGACAAGCTGCGCCAGAGCATCGAGGCCACCAACGCGCTGCTGACCACCCTGCTCGACGCCTCGACCCTGGAGGCGGGCAAGGTCCAGCCGCGGGTGCAGACCTTCCCGGCCATGACCCTGCTGGCCAGCCTGGCCGACCAGCTGGAACCCGAGGCGACCTCGCGCGGGCTGGACCTGCGCATCGTGCCGACCAGCCTGCGGGTGACCAGCGACCCGGTGCTGCTGGAACGCATGCTGCGCAACCTTCTGGTCAACGCCCTGCGCTGCACCGATACCGGCAAGGTGCTGCTGGGCTGCCGCCGTCGCGGCGGCGAGGTGACGTTCGTCGTCGCCGACACCGGCATCGGCATCCCCGCCGACAAGCTGCAGACCATCTTCGACGACTTCGCCCGCATCGACATCCCCGGCAGCCCGCGCAAGGGTGCCCGTGGCTTGGGGCTCGGCCTGTCCATCGTGCGTCGCATGGCCGCCCTGCTCGGCCACCGCATCGAGGTGCGCTCCACCGAGGGCAAGGGCTCGGTGTTCACCATCGCCTGCCCGCTCGGGCCCACCCCGCAGCCGCTGGCCGTGCGGGAAGACGAGGCGGTGGGCTGAAGGGGCCTCCCGCTCGCCGGGGCTTTGCATTATCTTGCCCGCCATGGACACCGAAGCCCGCATCCTAGCCGCCTGCGAGGACTCGATCGCCGAGGCCGGACGGCTGCTGGCGGCCGGACGACTGGTGGCGTTTCCCACCGAGACGGTCTATGGCCTGGGCGGCGACGCCACCAACGACCGCGCAGTGGCGGCCATCTTCGAGGCCAAGGGCCGGCCCAGCTTCAACCCGCTGATCGTCCACGTCGACCAGGCCGGGCACGTGGACGGCCTGGTGGTCGCCGACGATCGCGCGCGGGCGCTGATGGCACGCTTCTGGCCCGGCCCGCTGACCCTGGTGCTGCCGCGCGCCAAGGATTCGCCGATTTCCCTGCTGGCCGGCGCCGGGCTCGACACCCTGGCGGTGCGCATGCCCGACCATGCGGTGGCGCGCGCCCTGATACGTGCTGCGGGCCGGCCGCTGGCCGCGCCTTCGGCCAACCGCTCGGGCGCGGTCAGCCCGACCACCGCCGCCCACGTCGCCGCCTGCCTGGGCGGGCGCGTCGCCATGATCCTGGACGGCGGTCCCTGCCGGGTCGGCGTCGAGTCCACCGTGCTCGACCTGTCGGATGCACGTCCCGTCCTGCTGCGCCCCGGCGGCGTCGCCGTCGAGGCCATCGAGGCCGCCCTGGGCACCGAGGTGGTGCGCCCGCACGCCGATCCCACGGCCCCGCGCTCGCCCGGCCAGCTGGAAAGCCATTACGCCCCCGGCCTTCCCGTCCGGCTGGGCGCCTGCTGCCCGCGCGCCGGCGAGGCGCTGCTGGCCTTCGGTCCCGCCCCCGCCGACGCCACCGCCAACCTGTCGCCCACCGGCGACCTGGAAGAGGCCGCCGCCAACCTGTTCGCCATGCTGCGCGCGCTGGACCGGCCCGGCTTCACCGGCATCGCGGTGATGCCCATCCCCGACCACGGGCTGGGCCTGGCCATCAACGACCGGCTGCGCCGCGCCGCCGCGCCCCGGCCCCGGAGGTGAGCATGGATCTGCTGGACCGCCTGGCCGCCGTGACGGGACCCGCGAACCTGCTGGCCGGGGCCGACATGGCGCCCTATCTGGTCGAGGAACGCGGACTTTACACAGGCGACGCCCTGGCGGTGGTCCGCCCCGGTTCGACGGCCGAGGTGGCCGAGGTGGTCCGCCTGCTGGCCGCCGACAAGGTCGCGGTGGTGCCCCAGGGCGGCAACACCGGCCTGTGCGGCGGCGGCGTGCCCGCGGGCCGCGCGGTGGTGGTGTCGACCGAGCGGCTGACCCGCATCCGCGCCGTCGACCCGGTCAATTTCTCGCTGACCGCCGAGGCGGGCTGCGTGCTGGCCCAGGTGCAGGCCGCGGCCGAGGAGGCGGGCTGCCTGTTCCCCTTGAGCCTGGGCGCCGAGGGCAGCTGCCGCATCGGCGGCAACCTGTCGACCAATGCCGGCGGGGTCAACGTGCTGCGCTACGGCAACGCCCGCGAGCTGGTCCTGGGGCTCGAGGTGGTGCTTCCCGACGGCCGCGTCTGGAACGGGCTGAAGGCGCTGAAGAAGGACAACACCGGCTACGACCTCAAACACCTGTTCGTGGGCGCCGAAGGCACGCTGGGCATCATCACCGCGGCGGTGCTGAAACTGTTTCCCCGCCCCGTCGACGTCCAGACCGCCTTCATTGCCCTGCCCGCCCCTGAGGCGGCGCTGGGGGTGCTGGCGCGGGCGCGGCGCGCCAGCGGCGACGCGGTCACCGCCTGCGAACTGGTGCCGCGCATCGGCCTGGAACTGGGCATGGCCCATGTTGCCGGGGTGCGCGACCCCTTTGCCACCGTCCATCCCTGGTACCTGTTGCTGGAACTGTCGTCGTCCCGGCCCGGCGGCCTGCGCGACGCCCTGGAAGCGGTGCTGGCCGAAGCCCTGGACGCCGGCCACGCGGCCGATGCGGTGCTGGCCGAAAGCGGCGACCAGCGCAAGGCGTTCTGGCGCATCCGCGAGGCCATCCCCGAGGCGCAGAAGCGGGAAGGCGGCTCCATCAAGCACGACGTCTCGGTGGCCACTTCGAAGGTGCCCGAGATGATCGCCCGCGCCACCCGGGCGGTGGAGGCGGCGCTGCCCGGCGTGCGCGCCGTGCCCTTCGGCCACCTGGGCGACGGCAACATCCACTTCAACCTGACCCAGCCCGCCGGTGCCGACAAGGCCGCCTTCCTGGCCGAATGGGAACGCATGAACCGCATCGTCCACGACATCGTCGTCGACATGGACGGCAGCATTTCCGCCGAACACGGCATCGGCCGGCTCAAGCGCGCCGAACTGGCCCACTACAAGGACCCGGTCGACATCGACCTGATGCGCCGGATCAAGGCGGCACTGGATCCCGACGGCATCATGAACCCGGGCAAGGTGGTGCCCTAGCGGGAATGGCCGTAGGGGGGTAAGCTGCTGCCAGGGGAAGAGACAGGGGGGATCGCCATGAAGGACCACGGCTGGAAATTCTTCCGCGTCGGCGGGTTCGACCAGGTGCGGCTGGACCGCGGCTCGGACATCCTGGCGCTGGATCGCCTCGACCAGAAGCTGTGGGTGGCGCTGGCCTGCCCGGCCTCGGGCCTGGACTTCGATTCCCGCACCCTGGCACTGCTCGACCGCGACGGCGATGGCCGCATCCGCGCCGCCGACATCGTCGAGGCGGTGCGCTGGCTCAAGAAGGTGCTGGCCGACCCCGACGAGCTGCTGCGCCCCGGCTCGGAACTGCCGCTGGCCGCCATCGACGGCGACAGCGAGGAGGGCCGGCGGGTGCTGGCCTCGGCCCGGCGCATCCTGACCAACCTGGGCAAGCCCGACGCCGCCGCCATCGACCTTGACGAAACCCGCGACCTGGCCCGCATCTTCGGCCAGACGCGCTTCAACGGCGACGGGGTGGTCCCGGTCGCCGCCGCCGAGGACGACGCTACCCGCGCGCTCATCGTCGACATCATCGCCGCCATGGGCGGGGTGCCCGACCGCTCGGGCGCCGAGGGTGTCGACCAGCAGCGGGTCGACGACTTCTTCGCCGCCATCGACAGCTTGTCCGAGTGGTGGGGCAAGATGCCGCCGGGCGCCGCCACCCTGGAGGCCACCGACGCCCTGGCCGCCGTGCGCGACAAGGTCGACGACTTCTTCCTGCGCTGCCGCCTGGCCGCCTACAGCCCCGCCGCGGCCGAGGTCGCCAACCCGCGCGCGAGCGACCTCGACACCCTGGCGCGCCGCCCGCTGGCCGAACGGCTGGACGACCTGGAAGCCCTGCCGCTGGCCACCTGCTCGCCCGGGGCGACGCTGCCGCTGGGCGACGGGCTGAACCCGGTGTGGCGCGAGCGCATGGAACGCCTGCGCAGCCTGGTGCTGGGCGACGCCGCCACCCTTGGCGAGGCCGAATGGGCCGAGGTCAAGGCCCGCTTCGCCGCCGTCGAGACCTGGGCCGCCACCAAGCCCGCGACGCCGCTGGACGGCATGGCGGCCGAGCGCATCGCCGCCATCCGCGCCCAGGGCCGCGCCGAGATCGACCGGCTGCTGGGCGAGGACCGCGCCCAGGAGGATGAGGCCGCCGCCATCGACGGGGTCGAGCGCCTGGTGCTGTACAAGCGCGACCTGGCCCGGCTGCTCGACAATTTCGTCAGCTTCCGCGAGTTCTACAGCCGCCGTTCCAAGGCCATCTTCCAGGCCGGTACCTTGTACCTGGACGGGCGCAGCTGCGACCTGTGCATCGCCGTCGACGACGTCGACCGCCACGCCCAGCTGGCCACCTTGTCGCGCATCTACCTGGTCTACTGCGCCTGCCGACGCCAAGGCGCCACCATGACCATCGCCGCGGCGATCACCGGGGGTGATTCCGACCAGCTGATGGTGGGGCGCAACGGCGTGTTCTACGACCGCGCCGGCAACGACTGGGACGCCACCGTGGTCAAGATCGTCGACCACCCCATCGGCCTGCGCCAGGCGTTCCTGGCACCCTACAAGCGGCTGGGCCGCTTCGTCGCCGAGCAGGTCGAGAAGGTCGCCCAGGCCCGCGCCAAGGCCGCCCAGGAGGCCGCCGCCGCCAAGGCCGCGCCGCCGGCCGCGGGTGCGGCGCCCGCGCCCGCCAAGCCCCCCGAAGCCCCGCCGCCCTTCGACGTCGGCCGCTTCGCCGGCGTGTTCGCCGCGCTGGGCCTGGCGGTCGGCGCCATCGGCACCGCCATCGCCTCGGTGGTGACCGGGTTCCTGGCGCTGAAATGGTGGCAGATGCCGCTGGCCCTGGCCGGGCTGGCCCTGGCGGTGTCGGGTCCGTCCATGGTGATGGCGTGGATGAAGCTGCGCCAGCGCAACCTGGGCCCGATCCTCGATGCCAACGGCTGGGCGGTCAACACCCGGGCCAAGATCAACATCCCCTTCGGCGGCTCGCTGACCCAGGTGGCCCGCCTGCCCGAGGGGGCGCAACGCTCGCTGGTCGACCCCTATGCCGAGAAGGGCCTGCCCTGGGGCTGGATGGTCTTCGCCCTGCTGCTGGCGGTGGCCGCCGGCATCGGCTGGTGGACCTGGCGCTCCGGCGCATGGGCCCATGCATTCGGGTGGGGTTGACGGCACCCCGTCCGATCCCATCCACTTCCGGGTAACTAGAAGTCGAGCCTCGAGGAACGCCCCATGCCCAGCTACGCCCCGCCGATCCGCGACATGGCCTTCGTCATCGAGGAGCTGTGTGGCTTGGCCGAAATCTCCGCCCTGCCCGGCTGCGAGGAGGCGAGCGTCGACCTGGTCACCGCCGTGCTGGCCGAGGCCGGCCGCTTCGGCTCGGAAGTGCTGGCCCCCCTCAACCCGGTGGGCGACCGCGAGGGCTGCATCCTCGAGAACGGCCGCGTCACCCTGCCGCCCGGCTTCGCTCCCGCCTACCGCCAGTTCGTCGACGGCGGCTGGAATGCCGTTCCCTTCGATCCCGAGCACGGCGGCCAGGGCCTGCCCTGGCTGGTGGCCGCCTCCGTCCAGGAAATCTGGCACAGCGCCAACAT
>JBLNBU010000253.1:0-40225 GCA_050260215.1 Actinomycetota bacterium | reverse complement strand
AACATCTCGTCGCGGATCGGCTCGTAGATGACGCCGGCGACGATCTCGCCGTCCCGCTCAAGCCCGATGGAGATGGCGAAATGCGGGATGCCGTGCAGGAAATTGGTGGTGCCGTCGATGGGATCGATGATCCAGCGCGCGCCCGCGTCCTTGCCGGCGACCTCGCCGCCCTCTTCCAGCAGGAAGCCGAAATCGGGACGGGCCTTCTTGAGCTCGGCGCGCAGCGTCTTCTCGGCCTTCAAGTCGGCCGAGGAAACGAAGTCGGACGGGCCCTTCATGGACACCTGAAGCTGCTCGACCTCGCCGAAATCGCGAAGCAGGGCGCGGGCCGCCTTGCGGGCGGCCCCCATCATGACGTTGAGGACGGCGGAACGAACGATCACCGATCAGCCCTTGGCGCGTTCGACATAGGTGCAGTCGGCGGTGGCGACCACGATCTTCTCGCCGGCGGCGACGAAGGGCGGCACCAGGATCTTCAGGCCGTTCTCCAGCACGCCGGGCTTGAACGACGACGCCGCGGTCTGGCCCTTGACCACCGGGTCGGCCTCGACCAGGGTCATCACCACCTTCTCGGGCAGCGCCACGGAAACCGGCGAACCCTCGACGAAGTCGACGGCGACGACCATGCCGTCCTGCAGGAAGGCGGCGCTGTCACCCAGCACGTCGCGGGCCAGGGTGAACTGCTCGAAGCTTTCCGAGTCCATGAAGGTCAACGTCTCGCCGTCGCCGAACAGGAAGGTGCACTCCTTCTCCTCGACGTTCAGCTTCTCGACGGTGTCGGCGGTACGCCAGCGCTCGTTGGTCTTGGTGCCGGTGCGGATGTCGCGCATCTCGACGGTGATGAAGGCGCCGCCCTTGCCGGGCTGCACGATCTGGATCTTCAGGACCGAGTACTGACGGCCGTTGTGTTCCAGGATGTTGCCCGGCCGGATGAGGTTGGCGTTGATCTTCATGGCAGGTCCAAAGGGTCTGGGAAAAACAGGCGCGGACCCTAACAGGTCGCACCCTGGATGGCAACCGCGACGGGGGACGGCCTCAGTCGGCGAGATCGATGGTGTAGTTCTCGATCACCGTGTTGGCCAGCAGGCCCTTGCACATCTGCTCGACCGCGGTACGCGCCTTGTCCTTGTCGGTCTCGGCCAGGTCGAGCTCGATGTACTTGCCCTGGCGCACGTCGCCGACCCCGTTGAACCCGAGCGCCGCCAGCGCATGCTGGACCGCCTTGCCCTGGGGATCGAGGACGCCGTTCTTCAAGGTGATGTGGACTTTGGCTTTCATGGGTATTCCTGTCTCCTTGCGCTGCCTGCCATCTGGCCGTCATGCCCGGACTTGATCCGGGCATCCATGGATCGCCGGGTCAAGCCCGGCGATGACGAAAAGCAAAGCTACCTTCCTACTGCATCGTCGTCGGACCCTTGAGGTCGCGGGGGCCGCCTTCGGGAAGGATGCCCAGGCGGCGGGCGACTTCCTGGTAGGCCTCCTCGACGCCGCCGAGGTCGCGGCGGAAGCGGTCCTTGTCCATCTTCTCGCCGGTCTTCAGGTCCCACAGCCGGCACGAATCGGGGCTGATCTCGTCGGCCAGCACGATCTGCATGTCGTCGTTGTTGTAAAGCCGCCCGAACTCGATCTTGAAGTCGACCAGGCGGATGCCGATGCCCAGGAACAGACCCGACAGGAAGTCGTTGATGCGCAACGACAGCGACATGATCTCGTCCAGGTCCTGGGTGGTCGCCCAGCCGAACGCGGTGATGTGCTCTTCCGACACCATCGGGTCGTCCAGGGCGTCGGACTTGAAATAGTACTCGACGATGGAGCGGGGCAGCGGCGTGCCCTCGGACAGGCCGAAGCGCTGGGCCAGCGAGCCGGCGGCGACGTTGCGGATGACCACTTCCAGCGGGATGATCTCGACCTCGCGCACCAGCTGCTCGCGCATGTTGAGGCGGCGGACGAAGTGGGTGGGCACGCCGATCTCGCCCAGGCGCAGCATCAGGTATTCGGAAATGCGGTTGTTCAGCACGCCCTTGCCGGTGATGGTCCCCTTCTTCTTGTTGTTGAAGGCGCTCGCGTCGTCCTTGAAATACTGGACCAGCGTGCCGGGCTCGGGGCCTTCGAAGAGGACCTTGGCCTTGCCTTCGTAAATCTGTCTGCGTCTGGCCATCGGGATATGTCCGGGTAAGGGCGCGGCTGCCGCGCGGGAACGGACGACCGTTGCAATCGGAGGGCCCGCCGATCGATCCGAGTTTGATATAGCAGGGATGCCAGGGGGTGACAACGCCACTCTCCCCCCTGGGTGGTGCGGGACCCTTCCGGTTGCGGCCTCCCAAAAGGGGCTTCAGGCGGCGCGGCCCTCGCGGTGACGTTCGGCGATGAAATGGCTGAGCTCGGCGGCGTCGGCCGCGTCGTCGAAGCGCACCCGGGCGGTGCCGGTGCGGCACTCGATCATGCGGAACGGCATGGGCCGGGCCAGTCCGTCCACCGTCATGGTCCCATGTTCGAGGGCGACGTCGGTGGGCACCTCGACCAGTCGGCTGCCGCACAGGCTGAGATCGGCGACGCGGGCGCGCACCACCTGGCCGCCCACATGGATGGCGGCCTCGCGGTCGACGGTGACGCGCGGATTGCGGCGGCGATTGACCTCGGGCGTGGCGGTGCGCACCACCGCGTTGATGGCGGCGCGCAGTTCGCGGATGCGCCCGGCCATGTCGTCGAGCATGTGGCGCACCTCGGAGGCGCGTTCGCCGGTCGAGCCCGCCTCCGCGGCGACGTCGGCGATGTGCGAAGTCACCTCGCGGGCCGATTCGCTGGTCTGGACCACGTTGCGGACGATTTCGCGGGTGGCTGCGTCCTGCTGCTGCACGGCGGCGACGATGGAGCTCGATACCGATTCTACCTCGGCGACCGAGTGCATCATCTCCTCGATGGCGGAGGCGACGTCGCGGCCGATGGCCTGCAGGGAGTCCAGCTGGGACGAGATCTCGGCGGTCGAGGTGGCGGTCTGGTTGGCCAGGTTCTTGACCTCGCCGGCCACCACGGCAAAGCCCTTGCCGGACTCGCCGGCACGCGCAGCCTCGATGGTGGCGTTGAGGGCCAGCATGTTGGTGCGCTGGGCGATCTCGGCGATCAGGCCGGCGACGTCGCCGATGCGCTCCATGGCCTGGGCCAGCGAGCGCACCGTATGGGTGGTTCCGGCCGCGCGGTCGACGACGCGGTGCACCACCTCGTTGGACTCGGCGACCTGGCGGGCGATCTCGCGGATGGAGGCCGACAGCTCCTCGGCGGCGCCGGCCACCGCCTCGGCGTTGCGCAGCGACTGTTCGGCGGCCGCGGCCACCGCCTGGCAGTGCTCGCCCACCGCGACGGCCGACTCGGCCATGGCCCCGGCGGTCGAGCGGATGCGCTCGCCCTCTTCGGCGACGTTCTCGACCGCGGCCGAGCTTTCGACCTCGACGGTGTCGGCCATGTTGACCAGACTGGCGCAGCGGGCCTTCTCCGCCTGCTCGGCGTGATGGCGGCGCTCCATTTCCATGGCCGCCATCTCGGCGGCGTTGCGGCGGAACACCGCCAGAGCCTGGGCGATGGGGCCGAATTCGTCCTTGCGGTCGGGAGCAAGCCCGAGCGGCTCGTCGTGGCGGCCATCGAGGACCAGGGCGACGTCGCGGCGCAGCGCCCCGAACAGGCGGGCGACGTGCCAGCCCAGCAGCAGGGCGATGGCGACGCTGCCCAGCACCGCCAGCAGGCCGACCACCGACATGGCGGTCTTCAGCGTGGCGTTGGCCTGCGATACCTCGTGGGTATGCTCGAGCAGGGCGGAAACGGCACTCCAGGTGTCGCCGTTGACCATTTCGATCAAGGCGTCCATCCGGGCGGCCAAGGTCTCGGCGACCTTGTCGAAGCCTTCCATCTCGTGGTTGCCGGCCTCGATGCCGCTCGCCACGTACACCCGCGCCATGGCGACGCCGGCGCGGTGGTAGTCGTCGAAGGCGGCGACGGCTGCGTCGACCGCCCCGGCCACCTCGGGCAGGTCCATCTGCCGGGCCAGATCGCCGGCGGTGGAGGCATCGGCGCGGAAGCGGGCGGCGACCTGCTCGGCCTCCTCGAACCCCTTGGCGTCATGGGTGGCCGAGACGTCGGTCAGCAGCTGCTGCACCTGGACCACGTCCCAGCGCATGTCCTTGATCGCCACCAGCAGGGGCAGCCCCTGGTTGCCCACCCGGTCCGCCTGCCCTTCGATGCCGGACAGCGCGACCGCCTGGCGGCTGACCGTCACCACGATCATCAGCACCAATCCCACGGTAATGGCGACGCCGGCCGAAAAGGCGGCGATGATCAAGGTCCTGAGCTTCATGTATCCCCCAACTCCCCATGCACGCCCAAGGCGCGACGCGGGCGAGCATAGTACATCCAGGGGTGAAACGGTGTGTCACTTTGTTACACTTGTGACACCCGGGACGCGACCAATACTTACGACATTATCATCTATGCCATCGGTATTGAGCTGAACTCTGCCCGGTCCGGCCGGCCGGCCGCGAACAGCCACACCGGCGGGCGGGGCTCGACCGCCGGGGCCGGCAGGGCGATCAGCGACGCCGAGACGGTGCCGAAGCCGTCGGGACGGGCAAAGCACATGGCCGGCATCTCCTCGCCGTCGGCGCCGCCGCCGCCGTCGGCCAGCAGGGCCGGCCAGCCGCCCCAGTCGCCGCGGTCGGGATCGGGCGGGGCCAAGGCGCGGGCGCGCGGCAGATAGGCGGCGACCCGCGGGCTGGCGGGGTCGTCCAGGTCCATGGCGGTCAGCATGTGCACGCCGTCGCCCACCGGATGGGCGGTAACGCGGCGGCCGTCGGCGCGCAGCCAAAAGGCATCACGATTGTCGGCGACCACCATGTTGAAGGGGCGGTACGAACGTGCCTCGAGATGGACCAGGGCGTCCACCGCGTCGGCGGCATCGGCGTGGTCCAAGGCCTCGAGCACCAGCTCGCCGCGCGAGCGCTTGCCGGCCTCAGGCCCCAGCGTGCCGACCCGGTTGAGGATGGCCGCCACCACCCCGTGGTCGTTGACCCCCAGCCAGCTGCCGCCGGCCAGCTCGTCCAGCCCGGCGACCACCTCGGGGCGGTCCGGCCAGTGCCGCCCCGGAGGCGCCCAGGCGCGGCCCGCCATCTCGTCGCGGTTGGCAGCCAGCACCAGGGGCCAGGGGGCGTCGCTGCGTCGCAGCAGGATCAGTGTGCACATGCGCAAGAACCCCTATTTCTCGCCGCGACCGGGCCGTCTATATAACACCTCCGCCGCATTGGCGGCAGGATGGGCGAACAACCATCTCCATCCAAGGTGGGGCAAAGGGATACCGTTGACCATGACCATGTTCGACGACCGCGAGAAGGCGTTCGAGGCCAAATACCGGCTGGACCAGGAGACCGCGTTCAAGGTGGGCATCCGCCGCGACAAGCTGCTGGGGCTGTGGGCCGCCGAACAGATGGGCCTGGCGGGGGATGCGGCCAAGGCCTATGCCCTGGCGGTGGTCGATGCCGAGTTCGCCGAACCCGACCACGACGCCTGCCACAAGGTCATCCGCGACCTGGCCGCCGCGGGCGTCGAGGTCGACGAGGACACCGTGCGCAAGCATCTGGCCCTGGCCCACGAACAGGCCCGCGACCAGATCCTGGGCGAAGCCGCCGGCTGAGAGGTCCCGGTCAGAGCCGCCCGACCGCTACCGCCAGTTCGTCGAAGTGGTCGATGACCATGTCGGCGCCCAGATCGGACACCGGGCCGCGGCAATAGCCGAACGACACCACGATGGTCGGCACCCCGGCGGCCTTGGCCGCCAGCACGTCGTTGATGGAATCGCCCACCAGCACCGCCTCGGCGGCCGAAACGCCCAGTCGCTCCAGGCAGGCGTGGACGTGCAGCGGGTCGGGCTTCAGCGCCGGGGCGTCGTCGCCGCCCACCACCACGTCGAAGAACGGGGCCAGGCCCAGCTTGTCCAGCACCTCGGCGGTGGCGCCGCTGGGCTTGTTGGTGCACACCGCCAGCTTCAGCCCCTTCGCCTTCAGCGCGGCCAGCGCCGCCTCGACCCCCGGCCCCGGGCGGGTCAGTTCGGCGGCGCGCGGCTCATAGTCGGCCAGGAAGCGGGCCAGGTAGGGGCCGACCTCGGGACCGGGCATGCCGCCGCGGGCATTGAAGGCGCGGGTGACCAGGGTACCGGCGCCGTCGCCGACCATCACCTTGACCTCGTCGGCCGGCAGCGCCTCCCGCCCCTCGGCGGCCAGCAGGCGGTTCACCGCGCCCGCCAGATCGGGAATGCTGTCGATCAGCGTACCGTCCAGGTCGAACAGCACGGCTCGAATGTGGTGGGGCATCTGTAACCTTCCGCAACAAAGATTGACTTGGCCGGGCCCACCCTTTTGTGGCACCTTCCCGCCGCAGCCGCAACAGATTGGGTATCGGCCTTTCGCCATGGCGTCACACAAGCTCGCCGTCGTCATCCTGGCCGCCGGCATGGGCACGCGCATGAAGTCGCAGTTGCCCAAGGTCATGCACCCCCTGGCCGGCCGGCCGATGATCAGCCACCTCAAGCAGACGGTCGAGGCCCTGTCCCCCGACCGCGTGGTGGTGGTGGTGGGCCCCGGAATGGACAGCGTGGCCGCCGCGGTGGCGCCGTGGCCGACCGTCGTCCAGCACGAGCGCCTGGGCACCGGCCATGCGGTCATGCAGGCGCGCGAGGCGCTGGCCGGCTTCCACGGCGACGTGCTGGTGCTGTACGGCGACACCCCGCTGATCGGCCAGGCGACCCTGGAACGGATGCTGGCCGAGCGCCGCGGGCCGCGCCACCCGGCGGTGGTGGTGCTGGGCTTCCGCCCCGCCGACCCCGGCGAATACGGCCGCCTGGTGGTCGGCGCCGAGGGCCTGAAGGCCATCGTCGAGCACCGCGACGCCACCCCCGACCAGCGCACCATCCCCTTGTGCAATTCCGGCGTGCTGGCGCTGGACGGCGCCCGGCTGTGGAAGCTGGTCGACCGGCTGGGCAACGACAACGCCAAGGGCGAGTACTACCTGACCGATCTGGTGGCCCTGGCGCGCGCCGACGGCGCCTGCTGCACCCATGTGGAAGGCGACGTGCTGGAACTGCTGGGGGTCAATTCCCGCGCCGAGCTGGCCGTGGCCGAGGCCGTGGTCCAGCGCCGCCTGCGCGAGGCGGCGCTTACCGGCGGCGCCACCCTGATCGAGCCCGAGACCGTGTGGCTGTCCTGGGACACCCGGCTCGGCCAGGACGTGCTGATCTGGCCCAACGTGGTGTTCGGCCCCGGCGTGACCGTGGGCAACGGCGTCACCATCCGCTCGTTCTGCCATTTCGAGGGCTGCACCATCGCCGACGGCGCCGAGTTGGGCCCATTCGCCCGCCTGCGCCCCGGCGCCGAGATCGGCGAGGGCGTGCACATCGGCAACTTCGTCGAGATCAAGAAAGCCGCCGTAGAGAAGGGCGCCAAGGTCAACCACCTGTCCTATGTGGGCGACGCCCGCGTCGGCGCCGGCGCCAATGTCGGGGCCGGCACCATCACCTGCAACTACGACGGCTTCAACAAATCCTTCACCGATATCGGCGAAGGTGCGTTCATCGGCTCCAACACCTCGCTGGTGGCTCCGGTCAAGGTCGGCGACGGCGCCATCGTCGGTGCCGGCTCGGTGATCACCAAGGAAGTAGGCGCTGGTGCCCTGGCCGTCGCCCGCGGCAGCCAGATGGAACTGAAGGGCTGGGCCGACCGCTTCCGCGAGCGCAAGCGCGCCGAGAAGGCGGCCAAGGCGAAGACCAAGGATTAGACTTCCAGGGGGAGCAGCGGGATGTGCGGCATCGTCGGCATCATCGGCAAGAGTGACGTCGCGTCGCTGCTGGTCGAGGGACTGAAGCGACTGGAATACCGGGGCTACGACTCGGGCGGCATCGCCACCCTGGTCGACGGCCACATCGAGCGCCGCCGCGCCGAGGGCAAGCTGTCCAACCTGGAGCGCCTGCTGCGCGACCAGCCGGTCACGGGCCGCATCGGCATCGGCCACACCCGCTGGGCCACCCACGGCGTGCCCACCGAGCGCAACGCCCATCCCCACGCCACCACCCGCGTCGCCGTGGTCCACAACGGCATCATCGAGAACTACCAGGAACTCAAGGCCGAGCTGACCGCGGCCGGCCACGTGTTCGAAAGCGACACCGACACCGAGGCGGTCGTCCAGCTGATCGACCATTACCTGCAGCAGGGCAAGGCACCCGAGGAAGCCACCGCACTGGCGCTGAAGCGCCTGCACGGCGCGTTCGCGCTGGGCATCATCTTTGCCGGCCACCCCGAGCTGATGATCGCCGCCCGCCAGGGCTCGCCGCTGGCCATCGGCTATGGCGAGGGCGAGATGTTCCTCGGTTCCGACGCCATGGCCCTGGCGCCGCTGACCCAGAAGATCAGCTATCTCTCCGACGGCGACTGGGCGGTGCTGACCTGCGACGGCGTCACCATCCGCGACCGCGACGGCCGCCTGGTCAACCGCGAGGTGCGCCAGACCATGCTGTCGGGCGCCCTGATCGGCAAGGGCCAGCACCGGCACTTCATGCTCAAGGAGATCTACGAGCAGCCGCACGTGCTGGGCGACACCATCAACACCATGTTCAATCCGTCGACGCGGACCATTACCCTGCCGCAGCTGCCCTTTGATCTGGCCGGCATCAGCCGTGTCAGCATCGTCGCCTGCGGCACGTCGTACTATGCCGGCCTGGTCGCCAAGTACTGGATCGAGAAGCTGGCCCGCATTCCCGTCGAGGTCGAGATCGCCTCGGAGTTCCGCTATCGGGCGCCCGCCATGGCCCCCGACGGTCTGGGTGTTTTCATCTCGCAGTCGGGCGAGACCGCCGACACCCTGGCGGCGCTGCGCTATTGCCGCGAGCAGGGGCTGCACACCCTGTCGCTGGTCAACGTGCCCGAAAGCACCATCGCCCGCGAATCCGAGGTCGCCCTGCAGACCATGGCCGGCCCCGAGATCGGCGTGGCGTCGACCAAGGCGTTCACCACCCAGCTGGTGATCCTGGCCTGCCTGGCCATCTCGCTGGCCCGCTCCAAGGGCCGCATCGACGCCGCCTGCGAGGCGCGCCTGTCCGGCGCCCTGGCCGAGGTACCGGCCAAGGTCGCCCAGGTGCTGCGCCGCGACGACGCCTTCCGCGACATCGCCGACCAGATCGTCGGCGCCACCGACATCTTGTATCTGGGCCGCGGCACCGGCTATCCCATCGCGCTGGAAGGCGCATTGAAGCTGAAGGAAGTCAGCTACATCCACGCCGAGGGCTATGCCGCCGGCGAACTCAAGCACGGCCCCATCGCGCTAATCGACGACAGCGTGCCGGTGGTGGTGATCTGCCCGTCGGACGAGCTTTACGACAAGACCGCGTCCAACGTGCAGGAGGTGATCGCCCGCGGCGGCCGGGTGGTGTTCCTGTCCGACAAGCAGGGCGTCGACCGCCTGGGCGCCAAGGCCCTGGCCACCGTCACCCTGCCCGAGTCCGACCCCTTCGTCGCTCCCATCCTCTACGCCATCCCGGTCCAGCTGCTGGCCTACCACGTCGCCGTCGCCAAGGGCACCGACGTCGACCAGCCGCGCAACCTGGCGAAAAGCGTGACGGTGGAATAGGGGCCTTAGGCCCCTACTTCACCGCCTCGAACTTGGGATCGGCCTTGCAGCGGTCCTTTACGCGGCCGCCGCAATCCTGGAACTTCAGGTCCTTGTCCAGGCAGATGCGCACCTCGGACGCCAGTTCCTTGCGGCAGACCACGCTGACGGCGTCGGGGCCCAGGCCCTTGTTGGCATCGCCGAAGGCCTTCTCGACCTGGGCGACCGACATGGACTGGGGCTTGTCGGGCTTGAAGCCGGGCGGCACCTTGATCTTCTCGGCGGCGGCGCGGGTCTTGTCGAAATAGGCGGCAGGCGACAGGCCGGTGCAGGCGCCATGCTTCAGCCATTCGTGCTCGATCAGCTGGTGGGACGGCATCAGGGGCAGCATTTTCTCGGCCACGTCCCTGGGCACGCCGGTGCCGACGGGACAGTCCTTGGGCTTGCCGCCGCGGGCGAACTGCGGCCACAGGCCGTGGACGATGAAGCCGTAGCGGCCGCCCTTGCCGCACTGTTCCAGGTCCTTTTCACCGGCGCGGGTGTTGCAGAAGGTGGGCGACCACGACAGCGCCAGCACCCAGCTATCCACGACCGGCACCTGGGACTGGGACTGCGACTGGGCCGGCTTGGACTGCGCCCCGGCCTCGGTGGCGGCCAGCGAAGCGACGACGGCGATGGCGACGAAAAGGTTGCGCATGCTTCCCCCCAAAAGATCGACTACGCCGAATGGTAGCCGAACGGGGGGATATTCCAAGACTTTTTGCATACAATGTCAGGGGGCGCGGCGAAACTCGCGCAGGGGCTGCCAGACGGTCTCCGAGCCGCGGCGCAGTTCGACCCGGTCGGACAGCACCCGCTCCACCGTCCAGCCCGCCACCTCGGCTCCCTCGGCCGCCGGCACCGGCTCCTTGGCGCCGTCGGGCTGCAGCAGCGCCAGCCGCCGCCCGCCGGAAAGGGCCACGCCGGCCAGGGCCAGTCGCGGCGCACCGGCCATGACCCGAGCGGTCCTGGCGCCCGGGGCCGGCTTGCGGCCGCGGACGAACAGCGGCCGGTCGACGGTGGCGGAAAAGCTGGCCAGCGGTGGCAGCTCGAAGGGCGCCGGCGCCGCCGGCACCGTCTCGGCGGCGCGGGCGCAGGCGGCGGCCAGCACCAGGGCGACGACGGCAGGCACCCTCATGGGGCCGCGCCGCGGGCGAAGGCGGCGACGTCGACCTGCACCGTCAGCGGCGGATCGGCCGCCTGGCGCAAGGCGCGCACCGACAGGTTGTCGAGCACCAGGTACGGCCGTCCGGCTTCCAGCGTCCACAGGCTGCGCTGCAGGGGCGCCAGGGTGGCCTCGATCTGGGCGCGCACGGCGACGCGCCGGAACGGCCCGTCCTGGACCGCGGGCAGAACGCGCACGCTGGCCAGCGTGGCGCCGGCCTGCTCGACCGCGGCCTTGATGCGGTCCTGCAGCACCGCCGCCACCAGGGTGTCGCTGCCCTCGTCGAACCAGGCCTGGCCCTGCCCCCCTGCCTGGCGTCGCTCGGCCAGGGCCGCATCCAGGGCGGCGGCGGCGCCGGCCAGCGCGGTCAGCCGGTCCAGGCGCAGGCGGGCATCGGCCAGTGCGTCGGCCTGCTCGGTCCACAGCCCCGCCAGCGGCAGCAGCAGCAGCAGCCACGCCGCCGCCAGCACCAGCCCCAGCAGGCCAACCGCTGCGGCGCGGCGCATGGCCACGGGCGCGATCATCGGCCGGACTCCAGCCGGGCAGCCAGCTGGAAGCGCTCGCCGCCGCCTTCCTGGCTGACCGGGGCGCGGAACTCGGCGCGGCCGAATTCGCTTTCCAGCCGGCGGGCCACCGTGGTGGCGGACGGGGCGGTTCCCCACAGCCTGACTTCCCCCTCGGCCACGTCCAGCTGGGTCAGCCAGGCATCGTCGGGCAGGGCGGCGGTGACGCGTTCGAGCACCACCACCATGGGCGGGCGGGCCTCTTTGCGGTCCCGCACCAGGCGTGTATCGCCGTCCAGGCGGTCGAGTTCCTGGCGCAGGCGCGCGGCCGCCTCGGCCCGGCCGCGGGCCTGGGCGGCGGCGGCCTCGACCTCGGACAGCAGGCGGGCGCGCCTGGCCATCTCGGCCGCGCCGCCGGCGACTGCCAGCACGACCACCAGCCCCACGGCCAGCCCACGCCGCCGCCAGCCTTTGCCGCGATGCTGCCGCGGGGTCAGGTCGAACACCGCGCCGCCCGGCCCTTCGGCCTCGACGGTGGCTCCGGGATCGCCGGCCAGCAAGGCGTCGATGCGGGCGCGCGGGGCGACCACCAGGTCAACCTCGATGCGCTTGGCGGCGGCGTCGCGGCCGGCCACCGACCAGGCGAAGGCGGCGTCGGCGGCGGCGAACGGGGTTTCGCGGTCCAGCTCGAAGGCCAGCACGCGCGCCAGGTCGGCTTCGGCCGCTGCGGGCAGCGAGAGGCGGCGGCACAACACCGCATCGCGCGGCAAGCGTTGGGCCCGGTGCCCCGGGCGACGGGGGCGGATCGGCGACAGGGCGGCCAGCTCGCCTGCCCACCACAGCAGGAAGCGGCACAGGCCGGGAAGCAGGGCGGCGGCGACGGACATGGTCCCCATCCTAGCCCCGGGGTGCCCCGGACGGCCGCATTCCTTGCGGGGAAGCGGCCGCATCGAAGGGAGCAGGCGCCTGCACCATCGGGGCCGCCACCAGGTCGGGCCAGCGCCGCCGGTCGCCGGCGGGGAAGTGCAGCTGCAGGCGGACCAGCAGCGGCGGGCGCGTCCCGTCCGTCCAGCGGTCGTGCCAGGCGGGCGCCAGGCCGGGCTGGGCCGCCCCCCAATAGGTGAAGGCGCCGCCATTGATGCCGGCCACCAGCACCTCGCCGCCGGCGGGCGGCCGCGCCGGGTCGGGATCGCCGGGATCGAGCGCCGCCGACCACGCTTCCAGGCCTGAGGCGGTCAGGCGCAGCTCGACCGCGGTGGCGGTCCCGCCCATGGGCACCGCCACCAGCCGCAGCCGCTTCGGCCCGCCGAAGAAGGCCGGCTCGCCGCCCGCCAGCCTGGCGGGCCGGGCCGATTCGACCAGGCGGCGCACCAACCGTTGGGCGGCCACCACCTCGCCGGCCCGGGCGGCCTCGGCGGCGCCGTCGCGCCAGCCGCGCATCACCAGCGCGGTGCCCTGTCCGGCCAGGATCATCACCAGGGCGAACAGCGCCGCCGCCACCAGCACCTCGAGCAGGGTGAAGCCGGTGTCGCGGCTCATGGCGGATCGCCCAGCCGCAGCGTGGTCAGTTCCACCGCCCGGCCGGCACCCCCGACGGTGACGGTCACCCGCAACAGCGGCGGCAGGCTGGGCTGGGGCCTGGCCTCGGGCCGCACCGTCACCCGCCAGGGCAGGCCGGCCGCGGTGCCCGTCCCGTCGGACCGGGCCGAGGCCAGCACCGATTCGGCCACCAGCACCGCCAAGGTACGGTCGCCGCCGGTACGGACCGAGGCCTGCCCCAGGGCCACCGCCCGCGACAGGCCGGCCAGGGCCAGGCCCAGCACCGCCAAGGCCACCAGCACGTCCATCAGCACGAAGCCGGCGTCAGCGGCCCGAGGCATGGCGGCGGCGGACGTTGCCGCTCATCAGGTCGACGGCCACCGCCCAGGCGTCGCTGCCGGCCGAAACCACCACCTGACCGCCGGTCGAGCTGCCATCGGGGCGGAAGACGATGGCGGCCCGGCCGTCGCGGTCGCGCCGCGGACCGGCCAGGATCACCCCGGCCGGCAACTTGCGGTCTTCCTCTTCGCCCACGCCCCACACCCGCTCGCGTTCGTCGAAGATCACCGGCACCGCCTGGTTGCGCTTCATGGCGTCGTCGCGGGCTCCGGCCAGGCCGCGGACGATTTCGTCGGCCGCCTGCTGCCCCCGCCAGCGCAGCAGCGCCGCCTCGGCATAGGGGGGCACCAGGGCGGCCAGCAGCGCCAGCACGGCGACGACGACCAGCAGTTCGAGCAGGGAGAAGCCGGCGTCGGGTTGCGCCGCGGAATGCATGTTCATGGCGTTCACCAATTGGTGGCGTCGGAATTCTCGCCCTCGCCGCCCTCGACGCCGTCGGCGCCCAGGCTGAAGATGTCGACGGGGGCGTGGCGGCCGGGGTTGCGGTACTGGTAGGGGCGGCCCCAGGGGTCGACCAGGGCGTCCTTGCGCCGCAGGTAGGGGCCGTCCCACTGGGCCTCGGTCGCCGGCTTGTTGACCAGGGCGAGAAGGCCGTCCTGCTCGCTGGGATAGTGGCCGGTGCGCAGCTTGTAGAGGTCCAGCGTGGTGGCCAGGCTTTGGACCTGGATGCGGGCGGCATCCACCTTGGCGGTTCCCAGGTGCTTGAGCACCTGGGGCGCGGCCACCGCCATCAGCAGCCCCAGGATCGCCAGCACCACCAGCAGCTCCAGCAAGGTGAAGCCGTCCTCGTCCATGTCGTCCTCCGTCACAGGGCCAGGTCGTTGACGCCGAGAATGGCAAGCAGGATGGCGGCGATGACCCCGGCCACCAGCAGGCCCAGCGACAGGGTCATCACCGGCCCAAGCAGGGCCAGGCCGCGCTGGGTGGTGCGCTCGACCCGCATGTCCAGCAGCTCGGCGGCGCGGGCGGCCATGTCGGCCAGGCGGCCGGTCTCGTCGCCCACCGCCAGCAGCCGCGCCGCCACCGCCGGGAACCAGGGCCGTCGCGCCAGCGGCTCGGCGAAGGGCCGACCTTCCTTGAGGGCATCCGCGGCCTCGGCCACCGCCTCGGCCACCGCGGCGTTGCCCACCGAGGTCCGCAGGATGGAGAGCGTCCCGTGCAGCGGCACCCCGTTGGCCACCAGGGTGCCCAGCCCGCGCAGCAGGCGGGCGGTCTCGATCTCGGCGGCCAGCCGTCCGGCGAAGGGGAGCACGAGTACCGCCCGGTCGACGCGCAGACGAAATGCCGCATCGGTGCGCCGGCGCAGCACCACCGCCACCACCGCCAGCACCAGCAGCGGGGCCAGCCACCACCACGCCTGGGCGGCATCGGCCGCCGCCAGCACCATTCGGGTGGCCAACGGCAAAGCGTGGCCCGCCTGCTCGAACAGGGGCCGGAATTGGGGCAGCACCACGCCGACCAGCAGGGCGACGGTGGCCCCGGCCGCCCCCACCAGCACCGCCGGATAGATCAGGGCCGAGACCAGCCCGTCCTTCATTGCCAGCGAGCGCTCCATCAGCTCGGCCAGGCGCGAGGCCACCACGGCCAGCGCGCCGGCCGCCTCGCCGGCGCGGATCATGCCCACGGCGAAACCGGGAAAGACGGCGCCGTGGGCCTGCATGGCGTCGGCCAGGGTCGAGCCGCTGCGCACGCGGCCCAGCAGATCGGCTGCGATGCGCGCCCCCCGCGTCCGGCCGGCCAGCGAGGCGATGACGGTCAGCGCCCGTTCGAGCGGCAGCCCAGCTTTCAACAGGATCGCCAGCTCGCGCAGCATCAGCGCCACTTCGCGGGCCGACGGCTGGCGCGCCACCAGCAGGTCGCGAGACAAGGCTGCCGCCAGCCGGCCGCGCCCCGTACCCGCCGGCTCGGCCTTCAGCACCAGCCGCCCCTGGCGGCGCTGGCGCTCGACCACGGCGGCCAGATCGTCGGCCTCGACCTCGCCGTCGACGGTCTGGCCGGCCTCGTCCACGGCGCGGAAGCGGAACAGCGGCATCGCCCTACCCTTCCCGCGTCGCCCGCATCACCTCTTCCAGCGAGGTGACGCCGGCGGCGACCTTGTCGATGCCGTCCTCGAACATGGTGCGCATGCCGGCGGTGCGGGCCGCCTGGTGGATGTCGGCCACGTCGGCGCGGCGCAGCACCAGCCGGCCGATGGCGTCGTCCAGCGCCAGCACCTCGACCAGCCCGGTGCGCCCCAGATAGCCGCTGCCGCCGCAGTCGGGGCAGCCCGTCGGCCGCCACAGCCGGTCCAGGCCGAAGCGCCGCGCCAGTTCGACAGGAGCGGCCTCGGCCCGCCGGCACGACGGGCACAGCCGGCGCACCAGGCGCTGGGCCGCCAGGCCGCTGACCGCGGCGGTCAGCAGATAGGGTTCGATCCCCATGTCCATCAGCCGGGTGGCGGTGGCGGCGGCCGAGTTGGTGTGCAGCGTCGACAGCACCAGGTGCCCGGTCAGCGCCGCCTGCACGGCGATCTCGGCGGTTTCGAGGTCGCGGATCTCGCCCACCATCACCACGTCGGGATCCTGGCGCAGGATCGAGCGCAGCACGTTGGCGAACGACAGGCCGATCTGCGGCCTGACCTGGATCTGGTTGATCCCGTCCAGCTGGTACTCGACCGGATCCTCGACGGTGATCACCTTGCGGGTCGCGGTGTCCATGGACAGCAGCGAGGCGTACAGCGTGGTGGTCTTGCCGCTGCCGGTGGGCCCGGTGACCAGCACCACCCCGTCGGGACGGTCCAGCAGGCGGCGGAAGGTGGCCAACGGCCCGGGCGCGAAGCCCAACGCGGCCAGGTCCAGCGCCGCACCCTCGCGGTCGAGCAGGCGCATCACCACCGCTTCGCCGTGCAGGGTGGGCACGGTGGATACCCGCAGGTCCAGCTCGCGCCCACGGATGGCCAGCTTGATGCGGCCGTCCTGGGGCAGCCGGCGCTCGGCGATGTCGAGGCGCGCCATCACCTTGATGCGCGAGATCACCGCGGCCTTCAGCCGGGCCGGCGGCTCCTCGGCCTCGACCAGGCGCCCGTCGATGCGGATGCGCACGCGCAGGCGGCCCTCGAAGGGTTCGAGATGGATGTCCGAGGCCCGCGCCTCGGCCGCCCGGGCGATCAGCAGGTTGACCAGGCGGATGACCGGGGCCTCGCTGGCCATGTCCTTCAGGCGCTCGACGTCCTCGTCGGCGTCGGCGGGAACATCGTCGATCTCTTCCACGATGCGGCCCAGCCCGCTCTTGCCGTCGCCGGCCAGGCGCTCCAGCGCCTCGTCCAGCTCGGCCGGCACCGCCACCCACGGCTCGACCGCCAACCCGGCGGCCAGGCGCACCGCGTCGGCGGCATAGGCGTCCAGCGGGTCGGCCATGGCCAGGCGCAAGGTGGCGCTGTCCGCCGTCAGGGGCAGGACGCGGAAGCGGCGCAAGAAGGCGGCGGGAAAACGTCCCGGCAGCGCCGGCTGCAGGGGAAAATCGCCGGGCCCGGCCAGGGGCAGGCCCAGCAGGTCGGCCAGGCTGGCGGCGAGATCGCGCTCGGACACCAGGCCCAGCCGGGTCAGGATGCGGTCCAGCCGCTCCCCCGCTCCGCCCTTGAGGCGGAGCGCACGGTCGATCGCGATGCGGTCGGCGCGGCCGTGGGCCACCAGGTGCTCGGCAAGCCGGGTCTCGATGGTGGCGGTCACGGCGGGGACGGTGGTCATGGGGAACCCTAGTTGCTGCTCAGCTGGGTGTTGAAGGGCTGCAGGCACGACTTGCCCAGCGCGGGCAGGCCGCCGGAACCCACGGCCGGGATGTTGCGGAAGCCTTCATCCACCTGGCCGTTGGCGTTGACGTCCACATAGCCGTTCTCGTCGCCCTCGATGCCTTCGGGCACGCGCAGCGACGGATGATCGAAGGGCGCCTGCTCGCACTTGACCCGGTTGTCGGTCAGGGTCTTGAGGAAGGCGATGACGTCCGAGATGTCCTGGTCCGAGAAGCCGGCCAGCGGCAGCAGCGGGCCAAGATTGGTGCGGTTGGTGCCGAAGCCGGTGGTGTCGATGCGGATGTCGCCCGGGATCGACAGCTTCTGGGAGTTGCCACCGCGGCGGTAGAAGGCCAGCACCTGCTCGAGCGAAGCGGCGCCGCCGTTGTGGAAATAGGGCCCCGTCAGTTCGACGTTGCGCAGGTCGGGGATCTTGAAGGTACCGTCGACGCCCAGGCGCTGGCCGGCCGGGTTGGGCACCGGACAGCCGTTGGCGGTGTCGCCGCTGAGCGGGATGGTGAACTTGCACGGGTTGATGGTCAGGCCGTCGATGACCTGCACCGCCGGCCCGCCGTTGCGGATGCTGGCCAGGTACTTGGCGGCGATGGAGTTGGGCACGACGTTGTTGACGCCCAGGTCCTCGCCGGTGGGGGTGACGCCCAGGTTGAAGAAACCTTCGTCGGCAAGCGCCAGCTCGAAGGAGATGCCGTTGGGCCCGAACGACAGGTTCAGCGGCTTCATGTCGACGCCGCGGTCGCGGAAGTCGAAGGCAGCCCCGAAGGTGGACTCGTCGGCCGGGTTCTTGAAGTCGAAGGTGGTGGCTTCGCTGAACGCCGGACCGTTGTGGCAGGCCTGGCAGCCGCCGGGGCCGTTGAACAGCTGCAGGCCGTGGGCCTGCTGGGCGGTGAAGCTGGCGCGACCTTCCTGCACCTGGTCGAACAGCGAGTCGTCGCTGATCAGGGTCGCCTGGTAGGCCTGGATGGCGATGCCCCAGAACAGCGAGAAGTTGGCCGCCATCTGGTCATAGCCCTCGAAGGGCAGGCCCTGGCCGGTGGGCACGGTGCCGCTGCTCCACCACTCGTCCTTGAACACCGCCTTGATCAGGTCGGAATAGGTGCCGACCAGGCCGTTGGCCAGCCCCGACGTGTTGCGGAACGAGGCCAGCACGCTGTCGGTGTTGGACACCTTCTGCGCCGCCAGCGGCTGGCGTCCGACCAGCTTCTTGCCGAACTCGGCCAGGGTGCGACCGTTGCAGATCATCTCGAAGTCGCTGACCACCGGCCCGACCGACTGCGAGGCCAGCGCCGAGTTGGGAATCTGCACCGCCACCTTCTGCCAGGTCCCGTTCACCTGCTTGACCAGGAAGGCGTTGGGGTCGTTCAGCCCCAGCGGGCTTTGCCCGTTGAACAGGTTGCTGGCACGGCCGTCCCAGAAATTGCGCTTGTTGAACACCGCGTTGATCATGGTCGGGGTGTTGCGCGGCTCGACCCGGCGGGTGTTCTTGTCACCCGTGGGCGAGGGGATGTGGTAGATGGGGTCGAGGCTCTGGCCGCAGATGTCGATGGCCGTGACCTTGCCGGTCGAGGTGTAGGTGCCGTTGTAGGCGCCCGCCGACGACACGACGTCGTTGGTGTCGTAGGTGACGGTCGATTCCTTGTCCAACGGATTGGACAGCTGGTGGAAGGGGAAGTCGGCGGCCTTCAAGGTGTAGTTGGGCCCCGAATGGACGTGGGCGCTGCCCGCGGGCGGATTGACTTCCGAGGCCGCGCGCCCCTGCGCGTCGCCGAAGGTGGCGTCGCCCGAGGCGTTGGCGGTGTGGTCGTTGAAGCCCGGGTTGATCTGGTTCTTGATGCGGGCGTCGGCGCCGGCGCTGAAGTGGCAGGTGGCGCAGGCATTACCCGAACTGCCCACCGACTGGTCCCAGAACAGCGCCTTGCCCAGCACGATCAGCTTCTGCTGCGCCGAGGGATCGGACTTCACATAGGCCGACACGTCGGGAAGCCTGGGCTTGACCGTCTTCAGCGAGGGCGGGATGGGCAGCGGCGGCGGCGCAGTCTGGGCAAGTGCCACCATGGATACCGCGGTCACTCCGACCGCCGCCGCAAGGGCGACGACGGCCGTGGACCGGGCGCGCGTTCGAGGACCGACCTTCATTGAGCTCCTCCGTTCAAGGAATGACCATGCGTCGCGGACAGTACTTGGACTGGCCGCCACCCCGGACGAGGCACAGTTCTACCGCTGCTTCCCTGAACGCCATGAATCGTATTCCGAGAAACCGGTGACGCAGACGTGGAATAGTCTGGTCCTATGCTGAACGTGGAGATCATATGACTTCGGATTGCCCATCTATGACCCTGCGCGACTTCCCTGAATGGTCATGAATTGCCGCGCCGCCTCGAAACCATCGGCCATGGCGGTGGCGCCGACCGGACCGGCCAGTTCCTTCAGGGTCTGGTCGGCGCGCTTGTGCATCTCGGGCTCGGTCGAGGTGCCGGCCAGGGCCAGCCACTTGACCGCCGCCACCGGATCGCGCTCGACGCCCTGGCCGCGCACGTACAGAAGGCCCAGATTGTATTGGGCGCCGTGGTGCCCGGCCTTGGCCGCCTTGAGCAAAAGGCGCGCCGCCTGGCCGGGATCGGCGGGCTGGCCCTCGCCCTTGAGCAGGATCATCGCCAGGTTCAGGGCTGCGTCGGAATTGCCGGCGTCGGCGGCCGACTTGAACAGTTCGGCCGCCTTGACGCTGTCCTGGGCGACCCCCTCGCCCTTCAGGTACAGCATGCCCAGGTCGACCATGGCCTCGGGCTTGCCCTGGGCCGCCGCCTTGTCAAGCCACGCCGCCGCCTGGGCGTCGTCGCGGGTGATGCCAATACCCTGGTGGTAGAGGGTCGCCAGCAGCACCTGGCCGTCGGCGTTACCGCCCTCTGCCGCCTCGCGCGCCAGCCGGACCGCCCTGGCCTTGTCGATCTGAACGGCGGTGCCGCGCAGCAGCACGTTGGCAAGCATGACCCTGGCGCCCTGGTGGCCCTTGGCGACGGCGCGTTCCAGCCACGCCACCCCCTTGGCGGCCGCCTTCTTGTCGGACGGATTGGCCAACTGGGTGGCGCCCAGCAGGAACTGCGCCTCGGCGTTGTCGGCCTCGGCCTGGGCGACCAGGCGGTCGGTGGTCAGGATGGGCTGCTGCTCGGCGGCGAACGCGGGCGCGGCCAGGCACGCGGCCAGCAGGACGCCGGCCCGCAGGCGGGAAGACAGTGTCATGGCGTGATCTCCTTACGGAGTGGGGGACTGGATGGTCTGCTGCACCGACTGGACCGACTGCTGCTGCGACGTCTGCGTCGACTGCGGCGTCTGGGTGTAGCCGATGACGTTGTTGCTGTTGCTGGTCGAGGTGGTCGTCGTCGTGGTGTCGGCCGACGAATTCGAGGTCGAATTGCCGTGGTTGGTCTGGCCGATGCTGGTGCCCAGGTAGGCGGTCGAGCCACCCGACAGGGTCTGCTGGATGTCGTTCCAGTTGCCGATCGAGGTCGAGGAGTTGTTGTAGCTGGTGATGTAGGCGGTGGTCGCCCCTGCCGCGCCCGACGACGCCGGCGACGCCGAGCCGGCCGCGTCCTGCTGGCGCCTCAAAAGCTGGGCCTGGGCACTGAAGGTGCGGTTGTCGGCGGGAAAGGCCCAGGGGTCGCGCCCCATCTGCTGGGCCTGGGCGGTGGCCGCCGTCAGCGGCCCGCCGCCGGCCACCGCTTCCATAACCGCGGTGACCCCGGTCAGCAGCAGGACGGCGCAAAAGGCTTGCTTGAACACCATGGAGGACCTCCCGGATCGACCCGAATACCGGGGGCGGACGCCCGCCCCCGGCACGTCGGATCAGTTAGTTGCTGACCTTGTTGACGATGCTGGACATGTTGCCCATGGCGGTCGCGGTCAGCGCGCTGACCGAGCCGTTGATCTTGCCCAGGTTCGAGAAGCCGTAGATCTGCTGGTTGGCCGACGAGGCGACCGCAGTGATGTTGTTGTAGTTGAACTGGGTCAGGTCGCCGTAGACCACCGACGGGCTGTAGACGACGTTGCTGTAGTAGTCGCGGGTGGCGGCCACGGTCGGGGTGTTGGACACCGAGTGCAGGTTGCCGAACGCGGTGGCGTCTTCCTGGACGGCCAGGTTGGTGACGTAGTCGGCGGTGGCATAGGCGCCGACATTGCCCTTCTTGATCAGGCCGAACTGGGCCTCGAGCGAGGCGATGGCCAGCGCATCGGTGCCGCGGTTGCCCGACGGGATCATGTCGCCGGCCAGGCCGGCCACGGTCTCGAGCAGCTGGCCGCCCGAGCCGTACAGGCTGTCGCCCGACAGCTTGGTGAAGTCGCCGAAGGCGATCTGGGCGTCATGGAAGCTGGCGCCCACGTCCGAGGTCAGGCTCGCCAGGTTGGCCATGGCGGTGGCCGAGCCGGTGATCTTGCCCAGGTCGGTGGTGGCGTCCAGGGTGTGGGGCACGTAGTTGCCCATGTCGACGGTGATGTAGACCGGAGCGTTGATCGCCTGGGCCGCCAGGTTCGCCTGCAGCTGGTCGACGCTCTGGTAGGTGTTGCCGTTGCCGCCGTAGGGGCGGTTGTAGCCGTTGACGTTGGTGTTGGCGCCGTACTGGCCCTCGTTCTCCTGATAGATGGCCTGGTTGAAGTTCTGGTTGACGTTGATGTAGATCGGCATCGAGCCGGCGGTCGGCTCGTAGGCGGCCGAGTAGTTCTGGTTGGTCACCGCCAGGATGTTGCCGGCGTTCACCTGCAAGCGCTCGACCTGGGTCCAGCCCGGATCGACGAACATGGTCAGGTGGCTGATGTCGATGGTGGTGTACTGGTCGAGGTTGGCGTTCCAGGTCCAGTGGACGCCGTCGAAGGCCAGGGCAGGCGTGGCCATCATGGCGACGGCCGACGCGGCGGACAGAAGGGCGATCTTCCTCATTTTGCCTCTCCTTTGTTCAAAAACTCTTGGTTGAAGTTGGCCTTGACCAGCTGGCACTCGGGCGAGCTGGGAAGGCCCAGGAAATCCGTCATGATCTGGTACACGGCCATTTCCACGACGGAGCGGACGCCGAGCTGAAGCGGTTCATTCCTGATGCCGCCCGCGTCGAACTCGACGAGCTGGGTCCCGAAGAAGCGGAAGACGTTGGATTCGACCTCGAACCCGTAGATCTGCTTCTGCAGGCTGGTGACGTAGTTGACCTCGAAGGTGCGCGAGTTGATGACGCGCAGGTCCAGGCCGACGTTGATGACCACGGAGCGGGCGCCGGCCCCCATGCCGCCGACCGAAAGGCGCGCACCGCCCGATCCGATGTTGTAGTTGAGCTCGGTCAGTGCCCCGACGACCACGAAGTCGCTGCCGCGCAACGACCCCTTGCGGATGGCCGAGTCGGGGTTGGTCAGGCCCGATTCCGCCATCTTGGCCTGGGCCAGGGGGATGCGCAGGTCGTAGCGCTCGACCAGGCGGGTCTTGCGCGTCTTGTAGAAGGCGCTCATCACCATCTCGGAGACGCCTTGCGACAGCGCCGTCGAGGTGCCGTTGCCGGTGGCCTGGAACTGGCCGGTCTTGTCGGCGACCTCGCCGACGGCGAACACCGGCAGATTGACGCCGGCGGCCCGGCCCAACTGGCCCAGGCAACGGGAATAAGGCGTGTCGTTGTCGGTGACGGCGAAGCTGTAGGCCGGCTCGACCCCGGCGGGCCCCATCAGTGCGGGGGCACATCCGCCCAGGGACAACAGCACCAGCGGCACCGTGTATTTCAGGGCTGATCTTGATGTATTCATATCTAACCCCCGTGTGATCGGCTGGCACAGGCACGCACTTACCCGGACCTTGGCGAAACCGCCGTGGCTTTCGACTTGACAGATAATGATGTTTGATTGACGTTCTGCGCTGTTCGTCCGGTGCCGCGCTGCGACGACCGAGAAGCTACAGGGGTCCGGGCAAAAACTGTAACGCGCGAACGGCGATGTTTACATACCCCTGCGGCTTACCCCCTCGGCGACCGGGAAATCCGGAATCGCCCTGGACGGGGTGGCGGCCCCGGTTGCAAACGCCTCGCGGACGGGAGTAGGGTTGCCCGGCATTTTTCAAGGAAACGAGCGCCGATGCGTCCTGATCTCGCGGCCAAATACGACCTCAGGGTCCCCCGCTACACCTCGTACCCCACCGCGCCGCACTTCCACCCCGGGGTGGGGCCCGACACCTATCGGGAATGGCTGGGCGCGCTGGACCCGAAGCTGGAGCTGTCGCTGTACCTGCACATCGCCTACTGCGCCGAGATGTGCTGGTTCTGCGGCTGCCACACCAAGATCACCAAGCGCTACGCCCCGGTCGCCGCCTATATGGACTCGCTGTGGAAGGAGGTCGGCTTGGTCGCCGCCGCCCTGCCCGGCCGCATGACCGCCCGCCACATCCATTTCGGCGGCGGCAGCCCGACCATCCTGTCGGCCGAGGATTTCGTCCGCACGCTGGATCTGCTGCGCGAGCGCTTCGAGCTGAAGGCCGGCGCCGAGGTGGCGGTGGAACTCGATCCCCGCACCGCCGACGAGGACTACGTCAAGGCCATGGCCGGGGCCGGCGTCACCCGCGCCTCCATCGGGGTGCAGGACCTGGATGACAAGGTCCAGCAAGCCATCAACCGCATCCAACCCTACGAGGTCACCGAGCGGGTCACCGGCTGGCTGCGCCATTACGGCGTCGCCGAGGTCAACATCGACCTGGTCTACGGCCTGCCCTTCCAGACCCTGGACGGCCTGCTGGCCACCATCGACAAGGCGGTCACCGGCCTGAAGCCCAGGCGCGTCGCCCTGTTCGGCTATGCCCACGTGCCGTGGATGAAGAAGCACCAGCGCCTGATCCCCGAAGAGGCGCTGCCCGACACCGAGACCCGCTGGCAGCAATACGAGCAGGGCTGCCGGATGCTGACCGAGCAGTTCGGCTACGTCCAGGTCGGCCTGGACCATTTCGCCGCCCCCGACGATGAGCTGGCGGTGGCGCTGAACGCCAAGCGCCTGCACCGCAACTTCCAGGGCTACACCACCGACATCGCCCCGGCCCTGATCGGCCTGGGGGCGAGCGGCATCGGCTCCCTGCCCCAGGGCTACATCGCCAACGAGGGCGAGATCCACGCCTATCAGCGCACCATCGCCGAAGGCCGGCTGGCCACCGCCCGCGGGGTTGCGGTCAACGCCGACGACTTGCTGCGCCGCGAGATCATCGAACGGCTGATGTGCGACCTGGAAATCGACCTGGACGTCGTGTGCGCCCGCCACGGCACCGACGCCGCCCAATTCGAGGCCGAACTGGCCGGCATGGCGCCCCTGGCCGCCGACGGCCTGGTCCGGGTCGACGGACGGCGCATCACCGTGCTGCCGGACGGCCGTACCCTGGTCCGCGCCGTCTGCGCCGCCTTCGACCGCTACCTGCGCCAGGGCGAGCAGCGCCATTCCAAGGCGGTGTGATCGGTAGCCAGCGCCTCCCTCTCCCGGCGGGAGAGGGAGGAATCCGCACCCGGGTAGCCCCACCCCACCCCGGCGTTTTTGCCGCACCGCAACACTGCCCGTTTCCGCCCCGACCGGGCAGGTTCCCCGCCACCCATGAAAGTTTGCCGCCCGCCCCACCCGGGTGTTCCGCCCGTTTGGGCGAACGGGCACAGTGGCGACCGTCGAGCGAAGCGCCGGACAACGGCGCCGCCGGCAGGCAAGAAAACGGACTAACTCCCGGAACGGCTCAGCAGGCCCACGGACAAAGACCTAGACAACGGGGAAGACTACAGATGGACCAGTCCAAGCGTTACGCGAACCTGAGCCTGAAGGAAGAGGACCTGATCAAGGGCGGCCGCCACGTGCTGTGCGCCTACCTGATGAAGCCGCGGTCCGGCTACGGCTATCTGTCGACGGCCGCCCATTTCGCCGCCGAATCCTCGACCGGCACCAACGTCGAGGTCTGCACCACCGATGACTTCACCCGCGGCGTCGACGCCATGGTGTACTACATCGACGAGCAGAAAGAGCTGATGAAGATCGCCTACCCGATCGAGCTCTTCGACCGCAACATCATCGACGGCCGCGCCATGATCGCGTCGTTCCTGACGCTGTGCATCGGCAACAACCAGGGCATGAGCGACGTCGAGTACTCCAAGATGCTCGATTTCTACGTGCCGCCGAAGTACCTGGCGCTGTTCGACGGCCCCGCCTGCAACATCCAGGACATGTGGCGCGTGCTCGGCCGCCCGCAGGAGAACGGCGGCATGGTGGTCGGCACCATCATCAAGCCGAAGCTGGGCCTGCGCCCGCAGCCCTTCGCCGACGCCTGCTACCAGTTCTGGCTGGGCGGCGACTTCATCAAGAACGACGAGCCCCAGGGCAACCAGGTGTTCGCGCCGCTGAAGGAGACCATCAAGCTGGTGTCCGACGCCATGAAGCGCGCCCAGGACGAGACCGGCCAGGCCAAGATCTTCTCGGCCAACATCACCGCCGATGATCCGATGGAGATGATCGCCCGCGGCGAGTACATCCTGGAGACCTTCGGCGAGAACGCCAGCCACGTCGCCTTCCTGGTCGACGGCTACGTCGCCGGCCCGACCGCGGTGACCACCTGCCGCCGCCGCTTCCCCGGCCAGTTCCTGCACTACCACCGTGCCGGCCACGGCGCCGTGACCTCGAAGCAGTCCAAGCGCGGCTACACCGTGCTGGTGCACATGAAGATGTCGCGCATGATCGGTGCGTCGGGCATCCACACCGGCACCATGGGCTATGGCAAGATGGAAGGCGACGCCAACGAGAAGGTGGTGGCCTACATGCTGGAGCGCGACGTGTGCGAAGGCACCCATTTCCGCCAGGAGTGGAACGGCATGAAGCCGACCACCCCGATCATCTCGGGCGGCATGAACGCGCTGCGCCTGCCGGGCTTCTTCGACAACCTCGGCCACTCGAACGTCATCCAGACCTCGGGCGGCGGCGCGTTCGGCCACAAGGATGGCCCGGTCGCCGGTGCCATGAGCCTGCGCCAGGCCCACGACGCCTGGACCAAGGGCATCAACCTGGTCGACTACGCCAAGGAGCACCCGGAACTGAAGGGCGCCTTCGAGACCTTCACCGCCGACGCCGACAAGATCTATCCCAACTGGCGCGAGAAGCTGAAGGTCGGCTGAGGGCCGGACAGAGAACGACAACGATAAGGAAGGCGAAGGGGAGCGGGCGCCAAGCCCGCCCCCAGCCAACCCATAAAGACAAGAGAGGGGCAGGCCAGTGTCGAGGAAGCATCCCATCATCGCCGTCACCGGCTCGTCCGGGGCAGGCACCAGCACCGTCAAGGAAGCCTTCGAGCACATGTTCCGGCGCGAGGGCATCAAGCCGGCGATCGTCGAAGGCGACAGCTATCACCGCTTCAACCGCGCCGAGATGAAGAAGGCGATGGCCGAGGCCGAAAAGGCCGGCAACCGCAACTTCTCGCACTTCGGCGCCGACGCCAATCTGTTCCACGAGATCGAGGAACTGTTCGCCCGCTACGGCGAGACCGGCCGCGGCCGGCGGCGCTTCTACATCCACAACGACGAGGAAGCCCAGCGCTTCGCCCATTACGGCGTCAAGTCCGGCGAGTTCACCCCGTGGGAGGACCTGCCCGGCGACACCGACTGCCTGTTCTACGAGGGCCTGCACGGCGCCGTGGTCAACAAGGACGTCGACGTCGCCCGCCACGCCGACCTCAAGATCGGCGTCGTGCCGGTGATCAACCTGGAGTGGATCCAGAAGATCCACCGCGACACCAAGCACCGCGGCTATTCCGAGGAAGCGGTGATGGACACCATCCTGCGCCGCATGCACGACTACGTGCACTACATCGTGCCGCAGTTCAAGGCGACCGACATCAACTTCCAGCGCGTGCCGATCGTCGACACCTCCGATCCGATCATCGCCCGCGACATCCCCACCCCGGACGAGAGCCTGGTGGTGATCCGTTTCCGCAAACCCGACCGGTTCCGCGTCGATTTTCCCTTCCTGCTGCAAATGCTGAAGGATTCGTGGATGAGCCGGCGCAACACCATAGTGGTTCCAGGCGGCAAGATGGGCCTTGCCATGGAACTCATCCTGACCCCGATCCTTCGTCGGATCATGGAGGACCGTAGGTCCGTCCTTGGCTGACGAGGGAGCCACACCTGGCCGGCAGAGGGCAACCTCTGCCGGCCTCTTTTTTTTGGGCCCGGCGGCAGCAATCTGATACCTTCGACTCCTCTTAAGGGTGGGAGGGCGACCCCATGGATGCGAATGCGCGCATCCTGGTTGTGGACAATTCGAAGACCTTTGCCGCGCTGGTTTCGGCGGCCATTACCGACCGGCTGAACTGTGCGGTCGAGATGGCCGACAGCCTGGCCGCCGCCGAGGTGGCGTTGGCGCGCCCCGGCGGCCCGGTGTGCATGGTCATCACCGGATTGGTCCTGCCCGACGGCCGCGACGACCAGGTGGTCGAGTTCTTCACCAATCGCGGCCTGCCGCTGGTGGTGGCGACGGGGGTGTTCGACAACGCCACCCGCGACCGCATCCTGGCCCAACCGGTCATCGACTATGTGCTGAAAGACGCGCCGTCCAGCGTCGACTACCTGGTGTGGCTGGTCGACCGCATCCGCCGCAACCGAGGGCTGACCGCCCTGGTGGTCGAGGATTCGCCTTCCATGCGCGACCAGACGGTGGCGCAGCTGGCACTGATCGGCTTCACCGTGATCGAGGCCGCCAACGGCCGCGACGGCCTGGCCCAACTGGATCGGCATCCCCACACCCGCCTGGTGGTCACCGACTACGAGATGCCCGAGATGGACGGCATCGAGATGACCCGGCGCATCCGCGCCCGCTATGGCCGTGACCGGCTGGCGATCATCGGGGTGTCGGGCAGCGAATCCTTCACCGGCCCGCTGTCGGCGCGCTTCATCAAGAACGGCGCCAACGACTTCCTGGCCAAGCCGTTCCTGCGCGAGGAGCTGTTCTGCCGCATCTCGCTCAACGTCGAGACCATCGAGCACCTGGCCGAGTTGCGCGAGGCAGCGGTTCGCGACTACCTGACCGGGCTGCACAACCGCCGCGCCTTCTTCGATGCCGCGCGCAAGCTGGCCAAGGCCGACCGCCACCGCCTGACCGTGGCCATGCTGGACATCGACCATTTCAAGCGCATCAACGACACGCTGGGCCATGACGGCGGCGATGCGGTGCTGAAAGCGGTGGCCGGGGTGCTGCAGGCCCAGGCCCGTTCCGGCGACCTCGTCGCCCGCTTCGGCGGCGAGGAGTTCTGCGTGCTGGCCGTCGACCTGCCCGAGGCGGCACAGGACTCGTTCTTCGAGTCCATCCGCCGCGCCGTCGCCGACGGCGCCGTCGACATCGGCGGCCGCCCGGTGGCGGTCACCACCAGTATCGGGGTGTGCGCCACCCCCGGCCCGCTCGAGGCCATGCTGGAACGGGCCGACTCAGCGCTTTACCGCGCCAAGGGTGCGGGGCGCAACTGCGTGATCTTCGACGTCGCTACCGTCCCGGCGCAGTAATCCGCCACAGCCGGCCGCTGCCGGCATCGGCCACCCACAAGATGCGTCCGTCGGGCGAGAACGCCAGGGCGGTCGGCTCGCGCAGGCCGGCGGCAAACGGCGTCTGGCCGCCGCGGGGGTCGACGAAGGCGACCGTCCCGCCGGTGAGGGCGACGAAGGGCTCGCCCGGCGGCCCGAACACCGGGTCCGAGGCCACCGCCAGGCCGCGGACCTCGCCCGCCAGGGTCGACAGCGGCGGCGGCGGCGGGTTGGGCACGTCGGCCAGCAGCGGATCGGCCAGCGCCAGTTGCCCCTGGTAGTCGGGCCAGCCGTACCACACCCCCGGGGTCACCGCCCACAGCAGGTCGGGCTGGGCCTGCACGGCGCGCACCGGATCGGCGCGATAGGACTGCTCGGCCAGCAGCAAGCGCCCGTCGGGGGCGAAGGCCAGCCCCACCGGCCGGCGGAAGCCCCAGGCATAGACCTCGGTGTCGCCGCCGGGCGGCATCCGCAGCACGGCGCCGGTACACGGCGTATGACCGGCCAGGTGGCGGCCGTTGCGCAGGTCCACCTTCTCGCACGGGACGTCGCGGGCGGAGCCCGGTACCGGCACCCCGGCATTGGTGGCGCTGGACACGGCGACGTACAGGGCACCGTCGGGGCCGGCGGTCAGGGTGGCGGGCGTACCGGCGGGCAGGCCTTCCAGCACGGGGGCAAGCCCGCCCCCCGGATCCACCCGCAGGATGCGCCCGCCAAGCCCGCCCGGCGCCCCGGCCTCGGCCACGTAGAAGCGGCCGCCGACCCAGGCGGCTGCCGTCCACGGCCCGTTGCCGCCGCCCTGGGCCAACGGCACCAGGCGGCCGTCGGCCTCGATGCGGGTCAGGCGGGCGGGCACGCCTTCGACCACCACCGGGCTGCCATCGGGGGCCAGCGCGACGGCGCGCGGATCGACCAGGTCAACGGCCTCGGGGGTGGCGGCGTAATCGGGCGGCAGCGTCGGCACCGCCGCAGTGGCACTTTCGGCCATGGGCACCGGCGGCGGCGGGATGTCGCGCGCCCGGATCAGCGGCGGCCCGCAGGCGGCCAGCGACAACGGCAGCAGCAAAGCCCAGGCCCGGCGGTGCAAGGGCGGCCTCCCCAACGGGTACGGGTCACCCCGGCAGGTGGCGAAGGCAGCCGCGCGGGCAAGCCCACCCCGCCGGAGCACCCCGGCCGGACGAGGGGCGCCGGCCGGTCGGGCAGGCACCCCTTTTTGGCGGTTGCGCCATCCCAAGGGCTCGCGCATCATCCGGGCGCCCATCCGACCACCCCAGGGGATTCATGGACACGTTTCTGGAAGCCGTGCTGCTCGGCATCGTCGAGGGCCTCACCGAATTCCTGCCCGTCTCGTCGACCGCGCACCTGATGCTGCTGGGCGACATGCTGGGCTTCGACGGCCCGCCCGGCAAGGTATTCGAGATCGTCATCCAGATGGGCGCCATCCTGGCGGTGTGCGTGGTCTATTGGCCCAGGCTGTGGGGCGCGGCCACCGGCATGGTTTCGGACGCCCGCTCGCGCGCCTTCGTGCGCAACGTCATCATCGGCTTCCTGCCGGCGATGGTGATCGGCGCCGGCGCCTACAAGTACATCAAGCGCCTGCTGGACGCCCCCATTGTCGCCGCCATCGCCCTGGTGGCGGGCGGCGTCGCCATCCTGGTCATCGAGCGCCTGGTCAAGAAGGCCCGCATCCACGACGTCGAGGACTTCTCGCCGGCCCTTGCGCTGAAAATCGGCTTCTGCCAGGTGCTGGCCATGGTGCCGGGCGTGTCGCGCGCCGGTGCCACCATCATGGGGTCGATGCTGCTGGGCGTCGACCGCCGGGCGGCGGCCGAATACTCGTTCTTCCTGGCCATTCCCACCATGTGCGGCGCCACCGCCTATTCGCTGTACAAGAACTGGGCCGAGTTGTCGTTCGACGGCGGCGCCCTGATCGCCGCCGGCTTCGCCGCCGCCTTCCTGGCGGCGCTGGTGGTGGTGCGCACCTTCATCGCCTTCATCGGCCGGCACGGCTTCGCCCCCTTCGCCTGGTACCGCATCGCCATCGGCCTGGTGGCCGCCGGCCTGATCCTGGCGAAATAAGCGAGGGGGACGGCCGACCATGAGACCGCTGCTCGCCCTGGTGCTGCTGGCGGTCCTTGCCGCCCTTCCCGCCAGCGCCGCCGAGCCCCTGGCCGGCCGCATCTGGCAGCCGGCCACCGGCGATTTCATCACCCCCGACCAGTTGCTGGCCCAAGCCATGCGCGCCGATGCGGTGCTGCTGGGCGAGACTCACGACAACCCCGGCCACCACGCCTTGCAGGCCTGGGTGGTGCGCGCCCTGGCGGAAGCCGGTCGCCGCCCCGCCGTCGCCTTCGAGATGATCGACGCCGACCAGCAGCCCCAGGTCGACGCCTGGCTGGCCGGCCATCCCGGCGACGCCGCCGGCCTGGGCGAAGCGGTGGCCTGGGACAAGCGCGGCTGGCCGGACTGGGCCATGTACCGCCCCATCGCCGAGGCGGCGTTGAAGGCGGGCCAGCCCATCATCTCCGCCAACCTGCCGCGCACCCCCACCCGCGAGATCAGCCGCGGCCAGGAAACGCCGGAGACCGCCGCCCGCCTGGGCCTGGACAAGCCGCTGGACCAGCCGGTGGCCGAGGCCATGGCCGAGGAAATCCGCGCCGGCCACTGCAACATGCTGCCCGAGTCCGCGGTTCCGGCCATGGTGCGGGTGCAGCGCGCCCGCGACGCCAGCATGGCGGCAGCCGTGGCCGGCCTGCTGGCCCGGCCGCAGGGCGGCACCGCGGTGCTGATCGCCGGCGCCGGGCATGTGCGCGCCGACCGCGGCGTCCCGGTGCGGTTGCAGGCACTGGCGCCCGGACGGTCGGTGCTGGCCGTGGGCTTCGTCGAGGTCCAGCCCGGCGAGGCCGAGCCCGCCGACTACGCCGCCCATTTCGGCGCCGCCCGACTGCCCTTCGACGCCGTGTGGTTCACCGAACGCACCGAGCGCGAGGATCCGTGCGGCCAGATGGAGCGGCACATGCGGGGCAAAAAGTAGCGGGGCGGTAAAGCCTACAGCCCCTTTTCGAAGTCCTTGGGGCTGCGCAGGTAGGCGCCGAAGACGTCGGGGAGCTTCTTCTTGAGGTCCTCGATCGGCTCGTTGGCGTCGAGCTTGGTCTTCTCGATCTTCTCGCAGAAGACCTTGATCAGCTTCTTGCTGCCCGGCACGCCGAAGATCTTGACGAAGGCCTCCTCGCCCAGCTTCTCGCGGGCGATGTCCAGGAACACCGGGATCTGGGCGAACTGCAGGTGCTGGACCAGGCGGTGGATCGCTTCGGCCGACAGCACGTCCAGGTGGCCGGCCATCTGCTCCAGGTCCTTGGCGTTCTGCTCCTCCATCGCCTCCAGGCGGTCGCAGTCGACGCACATCTCCCAGAAGCGCTCGCCCATCTTTTCGTAGACGGCGCCGTGCAGGAACTCGTAGCGCTCCTTGCCCAGGAAGGCCACGCCCTTGGCGGCCAGCGGCTGGGTGTCGAGCATCTCGCGCATCATGTCGTCGGACAGGATGCGGCGGGCCTGGTCCATGCTGTGGCGGCCGATGTCGGCCAGGGCGGCGATGCCGTCGGCGGTGTGCAGCGTGGTCAAGCCCTTGCCCAGGTCGGCCACCAGCTTGACCGGCAGCTCGGCATAGTGGGGGATCAGCGGCACCTGCCAGTCGTAGTCCAGGTTGTCCTTGATGGCGGCATAGAACTTGTCGGCGGCGGTGGCGCTGGGCTTGGGAGCCTCCATGTCGCCCCACTTCTTGGTCACCAGGGCGGCCAGCTTCTCGATCAGCGAGCGCGCCTCGGGCTTGAGGTTCTGGCGCTGGCTGGCGGCGGAATTGTCGCTGGCATAGCGCTTCTCGGCATAGGCCTTGGCGCCCGAGCGCACCACCATGCCGATAATCTGGTTGAAGCTGCGGCCGCAGCGCAGCGGCGCGTCGTCGTCGGTGATGGCGGTGCCGGCCTCGTCGACGATCAGGTCCTGGAACTGGTCGCGCTGCTTCCTGACCAGCTGCATGCAGGCGTACAACAGGTCGGGCGACGCCATGACGGTGGCGTAGACGTCCTCATAGGCGGCAAAGGCGGGCACCATCTTGGTCAGGCGCTCGACCACCGGCCCCTTGATGGTGCGGACGATATCCTTGCGCTGGGCGGCTTCCTTGTCGGCGGGCTTCGCCGGCGCGGCCGTCTTCGACATGATCTAGCTGTCCCCTTGCCCGATTTCAGCCGCCGCCTACTCGGAGAGCATGGTGGCAGGCAATTGGTTCATCTTCGCCAGAAGGTATTCGAGATCGTCGTTCTCGAACGACACCCCAAGGTCGCCGTACTGGGTCAGGATACGCTCGATCATGCGCCGCGAGAAGCGCTCGCGGTCGTTGGGACGGCCGTCATACTCCATCTCGTAGGAGACGTCGACCGCGGCGCGCATGGCGGTGAAGAACGCCTTGGGCAGCCCCGCCTTCTCGAACAAGGCCTCGAAGCCGCGGCGGCCGGCGTCGTGGATCAGGGTGCGCGCGTTCTCGTCCTTGATGCGGGCCAGCTTGGCCACGGCGACCTCGAAGAAGGTCATGTCGCCCATGCACACGGCGCGCAGGATGATCGACGGCGTCAGGCGGCCGTTGCGATAAAGGTGGTCGACCAGCTCGCAGACGTCGCCTTCCGAACTGGACAGGCCCAGCACCGCCAGCTCGCGCGCCTGCAGCATCATGGCACCGGCGGCCTCGGCCGACAGCTCGGGCCGGGCGGCCAGTTGCTGGCGCAGGTTCTCGGACACCTTGGTCATCAGCCGTTCGGCGACGGTAATGGGCAGGCTGGCGCGCGCCACCAAAGGCGCTCCGATGCTGTCGCGGTCGCCGAACTCGTCGACCACACGGACCAGGGCCTGCTCGGTCAGTTCGGCGCCGTCGTTAGACACCAGGGTGGCGACGACGCTTTCGTTGTGGGTCTCGACCAGGGCCTCGGCGACCGAGGCCGACACCTTGGCGCGGCTGGCCACGGCGATCTGCTTCTCGGGGCTCTGGCTGCGGACGATCTCGACCAGGTCCTCGTCGGTCAGCACCTCGGAGAAGCGCAGCATGGGCAGCGACACGTCCTCGACGTCGCGGGCCAGGGCCACGGCCACGTCGTGCGGGACGACGGGGTTCTCCTTGAGCTGGCGGGACAGCGCCTGGCGGACGCGCACCTCGGCGTCCTTGACCATCAGGCGCAGGATGTCTTCGGCCAGCTTGCGTTCGGCGGCGCTCAGCGAAGGATGCTGGCCCGCGATCTTCTCAGCGATCTCGGCGCGCGTGTCGCCAGACGGATTGGCGAGCAGCCGCGCGACGTCTTCCTCTTTGAGCTTCGTTTCCACGGCGGTAATTCTTCCGTCTGGTTCCCCGGCAGATGGCCGGCACTATACAACGCTTCCGTGGCCATGAACAGCGGGTGCGGCCCGTATTGCTCCGCATGCGTCGGCCAGGAACGCATCGAGCATCACCACGCCCCGGCGTTCCGTCTCGGCCGCGCACTCGGCGGTCTGGCGGCGCAGGCCCGGCACGTCGATTCCCGGCGTCGCCGAAATCTCGGCGGCGTGGCCGACGAACCAGTGTTCGAGGCTGCGGGCGGTGGCCTCGACGTGGAACTGCAGGCCCAGCGCCGCGTGGCCCCACAGGAAGGCCTGGTGGCGGGTGATCGGCGTCGACGCCAGCAGCCGGGCGCCGTCGGGCAGGTCGAAGGTGTCGCCGTGCCAGTGCAGCACCGGGGCGTCGCCCAGGATGCCCAGCGGCCCGGCGCGGCCGGCTTCGGTCAGCGTCAGCGGCGACCAGCCGATTTCCTTGATCCCGCCGTTGGCATAGACGCGGGCCCCCAGCGCACGCGCCATCAGTTGGGCGCCCAGGCAGATGCCGATGATCGGGCGGCCGGCCTTCAGCCGCGCCTCGACCAGGCGCAGTTCGGCGGCCAGGAACGGATAGATCTCGTCCTCGTAGGCGCCGATGGGGCCGCCCAGCACCACCATCAGCTCGGGCGCCAGCGGATCGAGATCGTCCAGGCCATCGACCGCGTCAACCATGCGCACGCCGAAGCCGCGCTCGTGGAGCGCCGGGCCGAAGCTGCCCAGGTCCTCGAATGCGACGTGGCGGATGGCGATGCAGTCCTTCATGGCGGTCTCGCCCTTAACAAAAAGACGGCCCCGCGAGGGGGCCGCCGATAAGGTCCACTGTGGGCGAGAACGCCGCCGCCGTCAATCCGCCGGCTGGATGTTGCCCGCTGCGACGCGGCCGCGGTCGCGGACCAGCTCGTACTTGATCCGCTGTCCCTCGTCCAGCTTGTCCAGGCCCGCCCGCTGCACCGCGGTGACGTGGACGAACACGTCATTTCCGCCACCTTCGGGCTGGATGAAGCCGTAACCCTTGGTGGCGTTGAACCACTTCACGATACCGACCGCCATGCGTGTCTCCTAGAAAGGCCAGTTGTGCTCCGAGCGCCCCGGCCGAAGCCTTGCCGGGACGGGCAGTCAATCGCGAGGTCGCTGGCGGACAGACGGGCAAGCCTGTGCGAGCCGAACCTTGGATTGCCGGGGGTTCACGTGGCCCCTAGCCAAGGTCATATCAAGCGGTCCTGTCCTTCAGTCCAATCGCGCAGCCCATCGGGGACGCCCATGGCGGCGAACGGCGGATCAGGGGGGTGGGGAAAGGATCAGCCGGTCAGGGCCGCGCGAGCGCGGTCAGGAACTCGGCATCGTCGACCTCGCGGAACACGCGGGTCGGGCGGGCATCGGCATCGATGAACCCGTAGCGGACCAGATGGCCCACGCATTTGAGGAAATGGCCGCGGTTCTGCGGGCTGTCGCCGCCTTCCAGCCAGTTCTGTTCGAGGAAGGCAAGGATGGCCGGCTGGTCCAGCTCGGCCTCCCACAGGATGCCCAACAGCGAGGCCAGCGCCTCCTCCAGTTCGCGCTCGACGCCGAACACGGTCATCACGCCGTCGGCCTCGGCCCGCATGCCGGTCTCGGGACCGGCGCCCAGGCCGAAATCGGGAACGGTGCGGCGCTCGGGCGCGCAGACCTGCAGGTGGGCCACCTCGTGGATGATCACCGAGGGCTCCATCCGCACCCGCACCGAGCGGCCGTCCCAGGTATAAGAGGCGGTCGGCGGCTCGTCGACCACGCCCATGCCGAACTGGCGCAGCAGCTCGACGGCCTGGGCGTGGTGAAACGGATCCTGGGACAGCGACAGGTCGTCGCCGTCGACGAAGCGCTGGGTGGCGGCGATGCGGCGGAACACCGCCTGGGCCAGCGGCTCGGCCTCGAGACAGGCGTCGAACCGGGCAAGGGCGCCGGCAAGGTCGGGCAGGGCGATAGGCGTCAGGATCATGGCGTGCGCACCCTACCTGCGGCGCACGGGGAAATCCAGCCCCCGCATCCCTATTTCGTAGGGCTTGGCCCCTTATCCGCACGGCCGCCCGTCGCCACCTTCCTAGTCATCCCCGGCAGACGGAGGACGCGGATGGGAGGCAGGGTGGTGATGGCCGAGGCGGACCATTACGAGGTCTGCTACACCATCAATCCGTGGATGCGGCCCGAGATGTGGAGCCAGGACCTGCGCCGCCTGGCCGCCGGGCAGTGGCGGCAACTGGCCGAACGGCTGGAGGCCGCCGGGCTGACCGTCGAAAGGGTGCCGGCGGTGCCCGGCCTGCCCGACCTGGTGTTTCCCGCCAACGCCGCGGTGGTGCTGGACGGCCGCGCCCTGCTCGCCCGCTTCCGCCATCCCGAGCGCCGCGGCGAGGAGGCCCATTTCCGCCGCTTCTTCGACGGCCTGCGCGACCGCGCCCTGCTGGCCGAGGTGCGACTGCTGCCCGAGGAGGTGTTCCAGGAAGGGGCCGGCGACTGCCTGTGGGATGCCACCCGCGGCCTGTTCTGGGCGGCGTGGGGGCCGCGCTCCACCTTCGCCGCCACCGCCGAGCTGGCCGCCTTCTTCGAGCAGGCGGTGGTGCCGCTGGAATTGGTGACGGCACGCTATTATCACCTCGACACCTGCTTCCTGCCGCTGTCGGGCGGCGAGGTGGTGTACTACCCGCCGGCCTTCTCCGGCGCCGCGCGTGCCGCCATCGCCGAGCGGGTGCCCGCCGACATGCTGGTCGCCGCCAGCGACGACGAGGCCGCCGCCTTCAGCCTGAACGCCGTCAACATCGGCCGCGACCTGGTGATGACCGCGCCGCCGGCGCGGCTGCGGGCCATCCTCGAAGAGCGCGGCTACCGCGTCCATCCCGTCGACCTGTCCGCCTTCGTGCTGTCGGGCGGTGCCGCCTTCTGCATGACCCTGCGGCTGGACCTGACCAGCGGAGTCCTTCTTCCATGACCGACTATCTCGCCGTCGAGGACCAGTTGGGCGCCCACAACTACAAGCCGCTGGACGTGGTGCTGACCCGTGGCGCCGGCGTATGGGTGTGGGACGTGGACGGGCGGCGCTATTTGGACGGGCTGTCGGCCTATTCCGCCGTCAACCAGGGCCACTGCCACCCGCGCATCCTGCAGGCCATGGTCGACCAGGCGGCCAAGCTGACGCTGACCTCGCGCGCGTTCCGCAACGACCAGCTGGCGCCCTTCTACGAGGAGCTGTGCGCGCTCACCCGTTCGCACAAGGTGCTGCCCATGAACAGCGGCGCCGAGGCGGTGGAAAGCGCCATCAAGGTGGTGCGCAAGTGGGGCTACGAGGTCAAGGGCGTGCCGAAGGACCAGGCCGAGATCATCGTCTGCGCCGACAACTTCCACGGTCGCACCATCACCATCGTCGGCTTCAGCACCGATCCCTCGTCGCGTCGCGGCTTCGGGCCGTTCACCCCCGGCTTCAAGCTGGTCCCCTTCGGCGACGCCGAGGCGCTCGCGGCCGCAATCACCGCCAACACCGTCGCCTTCCTGGTCGAGCCCATCCAGGGCGAGGCCGGGGTGATCGTGCCGCCGCCCGGCTACCTGACACGGGTGCGCGACATCTGCACCAAGGCCAACGTCGTGCTGGTCCTGGACGAGATCCAGACCGGCCTGGGCCGCACCGGCCGGCTGCTGGCCGAGGAGCACGAGGGCGTCGAGGCCGACCTGACCCTGATCGGCAAGGCGCTGTCGGGCGGCTTCTATCCGGTGTCGGCGGTGCTCTCCAACAGCGAGGTCCTGGGCGTGCTGAAGCCCGGCGAGCACGGCAGCACCTTCGGCGGCAACCCGCTGGCCTGCGCGGTGGCGCGCATGGCGCTGAAGGTGCTGGTGGAAGAAGGCATGATCGACAACGCCGCGCGCATGGGCGAGCAGCTGGCGCGCGAACTGGCCCGCCTGCCCTATCCGGCCATCCGCGAGGTGCGCGGCCGCGGCCTGATGCTGGCGGTCGAGCTGCACCCCGAAGCCGGCGGGGCACGGCGCTATTGCGAGGCGCTGAAGGACCGCGGCGTGCTGTGCAAGGACACCCACGACCACACCATCCGCTTCACCCCGCCGCTGATCCTGGACCGCCACCAGGCGGACTGGGCGCTGGAACGGTTCAATTCGGCATTCAGAAGCTGCGCATGAGCCAAGGTCGCGACGGCGACGACATCCAGGTGGTCCTGGCCCGCGCGGCGGCGGAGCGAAGGCGGCACATGGCGCTGGCGCTGGCCGACCGCCTGGCCTCGATCCTGCTGGAAGAGGCCGAGCTGGCCGCGCCCGAGGCCGCCGAACTGCTGGACAGCCCGCCGCTGCTCGACGCCATCGCCGCCGATCCGGCGGCCATGGCCCACATCACCGGCAACGGCCTGGGGGCCGGGCCCGGCGGCACCTGGGCGTGGCTGGCCGACGGCGCAACCCAGGATCCCCGCGCCCTGCTGGTCCGCATCATCGCCGGGGATCGTACTTTGGTTGCACCCTGTCCGAAGAAATAAACCCGAGCCCATGCTTTGGCATAATTTGCAATGGGTTGCTGGGCCGCCATTCGTTTGCCATAGTAATCCCCCATCAGGGATGCGGGATTGATCATGAGCAACGGTACCGAAGATTACGCCAGCCTGGCCGCGATGATCGACCGCCTGGTCCAGGGCGGCTACCGGTCGCTGCCCGAGGACGGGGGCGACATGGCTGCCAAGCTGCGCGAACTGGCCACGCAGCTGGAAGGACGGTCGCGCAGTATCCTGAAGCACACGGTGGGCATGTCGGTGTTCCTCAACGACACCGTCAACCAGGCCATCCAGACCATGCGCTCGATCCGCGACATGAGCGGACGGATGGCGACCATCTCGGCCTCGACCGAGGAGCTGGTGTCGACCGTGCAGGCCATCAGCCGCACCTCGGAGCTGGCCGCGGCCAATGCCCGCTCGGTCCAGGAGATGAGCGACGACGGCGCCCGCAGCACCGAACAGGTGGTCTCGACCATGCGTGAGATCGTCGACACGGTGAACGACACCGCCGGCCGGGTGGAAAAGCTGTCGGACGCCAGCTCGTCCATCGGCGCCATCGTCAAGCAGATCGAGCTGATCGCCAAGCAGACCAATATCCTGGCTCTGAACGCCACCATCGAGGCCGCCCGCGCCGGCGTCGCCGGCAAGGGCTTCGCCGTGGTCGCCAACGAGGTCAAGAACCTGGCCAACCAGACGGCCAAGGCGACGCTGGACATCCGCCACCGCATCGACCAGCTGCGCGACGAGACCAGCGCCATCCTGGAAGGGATGCTGCGCGGCGCCGAGGCGGTGCGGGAAGGCGAGACGGTGGTGCTGAAGTCGGTCGACAAGATGCGCACCGTCTCGGGCGAGATCAAGGACGTCACCACCCTGATGCAGGAAATCGCCGATCACCTGGGCCAGCAGCGCAGCTCGGCCCAGGACATCGCCGCCAACCTGGAAGCAGCGGCGGAGCGCTCGAAGAACGACACCCAGGCGGTCAACGCCCTGATCGACGTGTCGACCAAGGCCAGCGGCAGCCTCACCGAGATGCTGAACGAGGTCAACGCTGTGGAGATGCGCAACGCCGTCATCCACCTGGCCAAGTCCGACCACATGGTGTGGCGCCGCCGCCTGGCCGAGATGCTGGCCGAGCGCACCACGCTCAACCCCGACGAACTGGCCAACCACCACAACTGCCGCCTGGGCAAGTGGTACGACGCCGTCCAGGACCCCAACTTGAAGAACCATCCGGCCTTCCGGGCCCTGGAAGCCCCGCACCAGCGCGTGCACCAGCTGGGCATCGAGGCGGCACGCCGCTTCCGCGACGGCGACTTCGACGGCGCCGTCGACATGGTCGCGGCCATCGAGGAACCCTCGCAGGAAGTCCAGCACCTGCTGGACGAACTGGCCAAGGAATTCGCCTGACCCTGCTCGGCGTCCCTCTCAGCGTCCATCGTCATCCCCGGGCTCGCCCCGGGGATCCATGGATAGCCGGTCAAGAAGCCCGGCCATGACGATAGGAAAGGTCCCCTAGCCCCGCAGCGCCGCCCGGACCATCGTTTCCAGCGCCGACAGGAAGCGCGAGCGGTCCTGCTTGGAAAAGGCGGGGCCGCCGCCGGTGATGGCGCCGGTGTCGCGCAGGTCGGCCATCAGGTTGCGCATGGCGACCGCCATGCCGATGGAGCGTTCGTCGAAGGGCTTGCCGTTGGGATTGATGGCCTGGGACTGGCGTTCGAGGC